>NZ_BAAGWY010000010.1:0-147315 GCF_054780115.1 Humibacter ginsengiterrae | reverse complement strand
GTTATCGGTCATCGTGGGATCTCGCTTTGCTTCTTGCCGGAAACAACTGGTCATCCCACGATGGCCCTCCTACGTCAACGACGACGAGAACCCCGCGGGAAGTGACACCACGCTACGAGACGCACCCTCTGGATCGCACTCAACCTTCAGTTGTAGGGCGGATGATGCCGCTCGGCGGACGCCTGTGGACAGCCCCGCCCGACGTGCTGTATCCGCGATCCACCGCGATGTCGACGAACGAGCACGGGAGCGACGAGGCACCATGCAGCGGACGTCCGTTCCGTGCTGGCTGGTCCGTTCCGTGCTGGCTGGTCCGTTCCGTGCTCGGTGGTCCGTTCCGTGCTCGGTGGTGGGTTCTGTGCTCGGTGGTGGGTTCTGTGCTCGGTGGTGCGTTCCGTGCTCGGTGGTGCGTTCCGTGGCGGCCGGAGCGAGCGGAGGCCGGGCCGTGCATCCTGGGAGGCGCCCGTTCCGCGGCCGGCGCTGAGCGGATGCATGAGCGCCGCATAGGCAGGTGACTTACCGTGTGAGGGTGCTCGGCTTGCAACGCGGTCCGACGCCGGGGAACGGCGCCGAGGTGCTGCCGCGCCCCGACAAGCTTCCGGGCGAGCACTCGAGCTGGCGGCACCGGGTCGGCGATCTCCACGTCGAGGTGCGCGGATCGGGGGCGCCGCTGCTGGTCATCCACGGCAACTCCGGCGACCTGCGCTTCTTCAACCGCAACGTACCCCTGCTCGCAGAGCACCACCGCGTCGTCGCGATGGACTGCCGCGGTCAGGGGCGGTCGGCGAGGGGCTCGGGGCCGCTCACGCTCTCGCGCATGGCCGACGACGCCGCACGGGTGATCCGAGCGCTCGGCGCCGGAACGGATGCCGCACCGGAGCCGTTCGACGTGCTCGGCTTCTCCGACGGCGCGAACGTGGCGATGCTGCTGGCCGTCAGGCATCCGGAACTCGTGCGCTCCCTCGTGCTTGCGTCCGGCAACCTCGGAGTAGGCGGCCTGCGATTCGGCGTGCAATGGGGACTGCGGATGCTGCACCTCGCCGCGATCCTCACGCCGGCTCCCGCCGTCGCCCGCAGGCACAAGCTCGAGCTGCTGCGTCTCATGCTCGATGCACCCGGTATCGGGATGCGCGACCTGAGCCGCATCTCGGCGCCGACGCTGGTGCTCGCCGGCCAGCACGACGTCATCCGCCGCGGGCACACCCGGATGCTCGCCAGCAGCATCCCCCACGCTCGCCTGCTCATCGTGCGCGGCGGCTCGCACACCGTGCTGCGCGATCGCGCCGAGTCGGTGACCCCGCTGATCGTGGACTTCCTCACGTCGTAGGTCGCCTCGGCACCCGCTTCAAGTCGCGAAATCTGCCGTTATGACGCCCGGATAACGGCAGATTTCGCGACCTGAACGGAGAAAGTCAGGCCCCTACCGCGGGGCCCAGAGCCGATCGGCTTCGCCTGCGGCGAGACTTCCGCGATAGACCGCGATCTTGTGGTCGATGGTCTGCAGGTTCTCCTGCACCTCGGCGAGCTTCTCGAGCACGTTCGCGCGGTGCGCCTCCAGCAGTTCGAGGCGTTCCTGCTCGTTGCCCGGTCCTGCCGCCACCAGCTCGGCGTACCTGCGGATGCCCTTGATAGGCATCCCGGTGGCGCGCAGCTTGGTGCAGATCACGATCCACTTCAGGTCGATGTGGCGGTATCGACGGCGGCCTCCGCTGGTGCGGTCGACGGGTGAGACGACGAGGCCCGCGCGTTCGTAGTAGCGCAGCGTGTGGGCGCTCACCCCCGTGCGGCGGGCGGCCTCCGCGATGGTCAAACCGCCCTCCGGTACTTCCCGGTCCTCGGGCGACGGACGAGTCGGATGCTTCGGCACAGGCGCCGTCTTGACTTCGAGCACGCTCTAAATCCTACGTTCGAGAGCATGCGAGCCCCCACCCCGATTCCGGCATCCAGCAACCCGACCCCGCCCGTCGTGCCCACCGCGCCGACGCCGGGCACCGAGCCGAGCCGCGTCAGGCGCCTGCTGATCCTGGCGATCTGCTGCATGAGCATGATCGTCGTCGTGATGGACCTCTCCATCGTCAACGTGGCGCTGCCGGACATCCGTCGCCAGCTGCACGCCTCGGCGGACGGCCTGCAGTGGACCGTCGACGCCTACGCCCTCGTGCTCGCCGTCTTCCTCGTGCTCTCCGGCTCGCTCGCCGACCGATTCGGACGTCGAAGGATGTTCATCATCGGGCTCGTGATCTTCGGCGTCGGTTCTCTCGCGTGCGGCCTCGCCCCCACGATCGGATGGCTCGTCGCGGCCCGCGCAGCGCAGGCCGTCGGCGGCACGATGCTGAACCCGGTGGCGATGGGGATCGTCGCGAACACATTCACCGACCCACGCGAGCGTGCGGGGGCGATCGGGGTGTACGGCGCGATGAGCGGCCTTGCCCTTGCCCTCGGTCCGGTGCTCGGCGGACTGCTCGTCGGCGCGGCCGGCTGGCGCGCGGTCTTCATGGTCAACCTGCCGATCGTCGCGCTCGCCGTCGTGCTCGTCACTCTGTTCGTGCCCGAGTCCCGCGCCGCTCGCGCCCGCCGCTTCGACCCGGTCGCACAGTTGCTGGTGGCCGTTCTGCTCGGCGGCACGGTGTTCGCCGTCATCGAGGGCGGTTCGCTGGGCTGGACATCACCGGCGATCGTCACGGCAGCCGCCGCCTCGGCCGCCAGTGCGATCGCGCTCGTCTTCGTCGAGCGCCGGCGTCGCGAACCGCTGCTGGAGCCGAAGCTCTTCCGCAGCGTGCCGTTCGTCTCGGCGCTCGTCATGGCGATCCTCGCGCTGTGCGGCTTCCAGGCGTTCCTGTTCGTCATCACGCTCTACTTGCAGACCGTGCGCGGTCTCCCCGCCTGGTCCGCCGGGCTCTGCCTGCTGCCGATCGGCGTGCTCGTGCTGGCGCTCTCTCCGATCTCCGGCCGCATGGTCGGAGCGCGCGGGCCGCGGCATCCGCTGCTCATCGCCGGTGTCGCGCTCACCGCGGCGGGCGTCGCCCTGCTCTGGGTCACTCCCGCGACGTGGATGCCAGCACTCCTCGCCGCCTTCCTTCTCGTCGGCGTCTTCCTCGGCTTCGTCAACCCGCCGATAAGCAACACGGCGGTGTCCGGCATGCCGCGATCGATGGCCGGACTTGCGGCGTCCCTGGCTTCGGCCGGCCGGCAGACGGGCACCGCGTTGGGCGTCGCGGTCGCGGGCGTGTTCGTCGGACCGAGCCTGAGCATCCTGAGCACGAGCATTCGTCACACGGGCGCGCAAGCCGCGGCGTTCACGGACGCGGCACGTGGCATCTGGTGGATGCTCGCCGGCCTCGGCCTCGCACTCGCCGTTCTCGCCGTGATGAGCACCGGGCGCTGGGCGCAGGGAACGGCGCGTAAGGCCGCTGCCGAGTTCGAACAGGCACCCGCTCAACCACCGGTCAGCACAGTCGCGAGATAGGCGGCATTCCCGGAACCGCTCCAAGCCTCAGCCCGCATTTCCATTATCCCGCACGGCACAGGGCTTGCCGCAAGAGCCCCTCTGTGATGCAGAATCGCTGATCGCAAGCCATTTTCACGTGCGAAGACAGGTGGAAGAACGGATGACGGCCACGATCTCGAACACCCACGACAGCAGCACAACCGACCACAACTCGATCTCGAACACGAACGACAGCAGCACACCCGACGAGAAGACGACAGAGAATGACACGACCGATGCCCGCAGCGCATTCGCCCTGCCGCCCCGGCTGAACGCGAAAGCAGACCCGGCACTGATCGGCGCCGACGAGGAACACTTCGCCGCGTTGCGACGCACCCTCGACCGGCAGCTCGCCGAGCTGACCGCACGCCTGGACGCCGTTCGCCGGGAGCCGGGCGGCGTCGGCCAGGCGGCCATGGACCGCGACCTGGAGATCCGGCGGCTGGCGTCGCGGCTGCGCCTGCTGCGCCGGTTCGGGCTCGACCTCTGCCTCGGACGCATGATGGCGGCAGACGGCGGCGGGCCGATCTACATCGGGCGGCTCGGCCTCACCGACCACGACGGGCGCCGGTTGCTGGTGGATTGGCGGGCACCGGCATCCGAGCCGTTCTTCGCGGCCACGCACGCGAACCCGATGGGGCTCGTGAGCCGCAGGCGCTACCGGTGGACTCGCGGTCGCATCAGCGACTACTGGGACGAGGTTTTCACGGCCGATGGCCTGGAGCACAATGCGGCGCTCGACGACCAGTCGGCGTTCATCGCGAGCCTCGGCGGCACCCGCTCGCCGCGCATGCGCGATGTTCTGAGCACGATCCAGGCGGATCAGGATGCCATCATCCGCGCCGGCTCGCACGGCCCGCTCGTCGTGGACGGCGGACCCGGCACCGGCAAGACCGTGGTCGCACTGCACCGTGCCGCCTACCTGCTCTACTCCGAGCCCCGCATCGGCGGCTCGGAGGGCGGCACGGGCGGCGGGGTGCTGTTCGTCGGGCCGCACCAGGCGTACCTCGACTACGTCGACGACGTGCTGCCCAGCCTCGGCGAGCACAGCGTGCGCATCTGCACGCTGCGCGATCTGGTGCCAGAAGGTTCCTCCGTCGCAGACGAGGGCGACCAGCGGGTGGCTCGGCTGAAGGCATCCGCTCGCCTGATCGACGCCGTAGAGGCGGCCGTGAAGCACTACGAGCAGCCGCCGACCGTCGACCTCGTGGTCGAGACGCCGTGGGGCGACGCGGAGGTCGGCGCGGCCGAGTGGTCGGAGGCGTTCGACTCCGCCGAGCCGGGTGCCCCGCACAATGAGGCGAGGCAGCAGGTGTGGGACGCGCTGCTGGAGATCCTCGTCGATCAACTCGACGACGACGAGGTTGCCCCGCACCAGCTGCGCCGGTATCTCGCGGGCGACGACGCCCTGACCGCGACGTTCGCCAAGGCGTGGCCGCTGCTCGATCCGCCGGGTGTGGTGGGCGACCTCTGGTCGGTACCCGCTTATCTGCGGCTGTGCGCACCGTGGCTCGAGTCCGACGAGATCCGGATGCTGCAGCGCACGGATGCCCGCGCCTGGACCGTCTCGGACCTTCCGTTGCTCGACGCCGCCCGGCTGCGCATCGGAGACCCGGATGCCACTCGCCGGGCACGCGCGCGGGAGGCGGCGCTCGCCGCGGAGCGGGAGCAGCGGGAGCGCATCACCGACGACCTGATCGCCGCCGACGACTCCGAGATGCTCGTCATGACCATGCTGCGTGGCCAGGACCTCAAGAACGCGCTGGTGGACGAGTCGGCGCTTTCCGCAGCCGACTCGGATGCCCTCGCCGGCCCGTTCGCGCACGTGATCGTCGACGAGGCGCAGGAGCTGACCGACGCTGAGTGGCGCATGCTGCTGCAGCGTTGCCCGTCGCGCAGCTTCACCATCGTGGGCGATCGGGCGCAGGCGCGGCACGGGTTCACCGAGTCGTGGCGCGAGCGGCTCGAGCGTGTGGGGCTGGGCGAGGCGGTGCAGGCATCCCTCAGCATCAACTACCGAACCCCGCAGGAGGTGATGGATGCCGCCGAGCCGGTCATCCGTGCCGCGATCCCGGATGCGAACGTGCCGGTCTCGATCCGCCGCGGCGGGCACCCGGTGGTGCGGGCATCTGCGTCCCGGCTGCGCGGCATCGTGGATACGTGGGCGGCGGAGCACGCGGAGGGTGTCGCGTGCGTGATCGGAGACCCGTCGTTCACGGGGAGCGCACGCATCCGCTCGCTGAGTCCCGAGCACGTGAAGGGGCTCGAGTTCGACCTCGTCGTGCTGGTCGACCCCGACCGCTGGGGCGACGGCATCGAGGGCGCCGTCGACCGTTACGTGGCGATGACGCGTGCGACGCAGCAGCTGGTGATCCTGACGACGTGAGCCGCGCCCTCGTTACGATCTCTTGGGTGACTGCGTACTTCGAACGACTCGACGACTCCCGTTTCCGTGCGACGCCTGCGGTTGGCGGCGCGTGGGATCCGGCGGAGCAGCACATCGCACCCGCGCTCGGCCTGCTCACGCACGTCGTGGAGCGCACCTTCGCCGACCGGATCGCCGACGGGCTGCAGGTCGGTCGGCTGTCGTTCGACATCCTCGGCACCATGCCGATCGACGTCGTCGAGATTCAGACGCGCATGCTGCGACCCGGCCGCACGGTCGAGCTCGTCGAGGCGACGATGAGCCACGGCGGGCGGGCATCCGTCATCCTGCGGGCATGGCTGATGGCCAGGCACGACACGGAGAAGCTCGCCGGGAACGCGTTCCCCGCGATGCCTTCGCGTGCGGAGCTGGAGGCGTGGAACGGATTCGATGCCTGGCCGGGCGAGTTCGTGCGCACCGTCGACGTGCACGGCACGCGCCTTGAGCAGGGCCGGGCGCAGGTGTGGCTGCGCCCGCGGGTTGCGTTGCTCGAGGGCGAACCGGTGAGCGCGACGGGGCGGCTGCTGAGCATCCTCGACATCGCCAACGGCATCACGCCGCGGTTCGCGCCCCAGGATGTTCTGTTCCCCAACATCGACCTGACCGCACACCTCTTCGCACAGCCGCAGGGCGACTGGCTCGGGTTCGACACCACTGTGGCGTACGGGGTGAGCGGCCTGGGCGTCACGCAGACCGTGCTGCACGACGAGCGCGGCGTCATCGGCACCTGCGCACAGGGCCTCACGGTGCGCCGCCGCCGCTGACCTGGCCGTCCCACCGCTGACGCGGGTCGCCCAGCGCCGACTTGTGGTCCCGAGGTGTCGTGTGAAGCGGCGGAAACGACACTTTCGGCCCCCAATTTCGACGTCGAGCGATGCGTCAGCGACGCAGCGCGGCGGGGCGGGGCAGGCCCAGGTCCTCGAGCAAGTCGCCGAGCGCACGGTCGAGTTCGGCGCCGGCCTGCGTGACCTTATTGATGCCGAAGCCGCGCAGCCGGGCGCTCGGAACATCGAAGCTCACGATGGTGCCGGCATCCGGAGCGGCGTGAGCCTCGACGCGCAGCGGCGAGTAGAGCATGGCGGCCGGATCGTGACGGAAGAGGCGCGCCCCGATCGCGTGGTTCACGATCAGCCAGACCGCGCTCGGCGTCGAGTTGCCGGCGTGCCGCATGAGCTCGGACGGGGACCATGACCAGACACGCACGAACCCGCTCGGCGCCTCCCACTGCAGGCCACGCGTGAACCCCGACCAGTCGCCGTCCTCGGCGAGGCGCGCGACGGCATCCGCCTGCGACAGCTCGGGCACCGCCTGCTCCAGCGCCGCGACGAACGCCTCGAACCGGGTATTCGCGTGCATCCGCACCCGCGTCGCCTGGTAGTCGGTCGTCTCCTCGGTCGCGTCGTAGGTCACCGTGACATCCTCCCAGCGGCGCGCACGTACTGCCCGACGAGCGGATGCTTGCAGCGCGACTTCCCGAGTCGTACTCTGGGAGACTTTGCTCGCTCGAACTGGGAGGTCGAAGTGCGCGCGCAGTCGGAAGCATTATCCGAGCATGGTTATCCGGAGGAGCTCACCCGCAGGCAGCTCGGCGATGAGGACCAGCAGGACATCCGCTGGGTCGACGGGCCGCCTGCAGCCTTCGCGCCGATCGTGATCATCGAACCCGATCCGGCATGGCCGGCCGAGTACGAGCGCGAGCGCGCGAAGATCGTCGACGCGCTCGGCGACCTCATCGTGCGCGTCGAGCACGTCGGATCGACGTCCGTCCCAGGTTTGCCGGCCAAGCCGATCATCGACATCGACGTGCAGGTGCCTGATTCGGCGGAGGAGAGCGCATACGTGCCTGCGCTGATTTCCGCCGGCTACCGGCACGTGCTGCGCGAACCGTGGTGGAACGGACACCGGATGCTCGTGCGCACCGGCGTCAACGTGCACGTGTTCCAGGCCGGGTCCCCCGAGCCGCTGCGGCACCTCTTGTTCCGCGACTGGTTGCGCTCGCATTCCGACGACCGCGACCTCTACGCCGCCGCGAAGCGACGACTCGCCATCGAAACGGTCGACGACCCGGACTCGTACAATCTCGACAAGAACGGCGTCATCGACGACATCTACTCGCGCATCTTCAGCGTGCCGCCGCACGAGCATCCGTCCTGGCCGGCCGGCGGGGCTTCATAGACGCGCAGGATGGTCGCAGATTGCGGGTCCGGATGCCGCACACCCGCGATCTGGGAAAGCGGAACGTGAACGGCAGGGGCTGCGGCTCACGCACGCAACGGCAGCAGCCGATCGCGTGACCCGAGCACGCCGAAAACCACCTGCACGACGATGACCCCGAGCATCACGATGAGCGGTGCAGCCCACCCGCCGCTGGCATCGTGAAGGATGCTGATCGCGATCGGTCCGGTCGCGGCGAGCAGGTAGCCGATAGACTGCGCCATCCCCGACAGCGCAGCGGACTGGCCGTGGTGATGCGTGCGCAGGCCGAGCAGGGCGAGCGCGAGCACGATGGATCCGCCCGAGCCGAGCCCGACGAGCGCGATCCACAGCAGTCCAAGCGCCGGCGCGGTCAGCTGTCCCAGGATGCCCACGAACATCAGCACGCTCACGCCCACCGCGATCGTGCGCTGGTCGCGCATCCGTGAGATGGTCGCGGCGCACAGCACCGTGCCCAGCAGCCCGAACATCTGGTACGCGAACTGGTGCCATCCGGCGATGGCGGCGGGGACCCCGGATGCCTGCTCCACCGATGGCCACCACGTGACCACGGTGTAGTAGATGGTCGACTGCAGGCCCATGAACAGCGTGACCTGCCACGCGAGTGCGGCGCCCCACGGCGAGCGGTACGAGCGCGGAGGGCGCGTCGATCGCCCTGCAGCGCCGGCCGGTTCGAGGTGGCTCTCCGGCTGACCGTGGGAAGTGACGGGCACCGCCTGCGACGGCCCGCGCATCCACTCCGGCCCGTTCCGCAACTGCGGGAGGAACACGGCGAACGCGATGATCGCCAGTCCCGCCCAGATGCCCAGCGAGAGGCGCCAGCCGTGCGGGGCGGCATCCGCGATCGGCACCGCGACTCCGGCCGCGATGGCCGCGATGCCGGACTGCACGGCGGAGTACGTTCCGGTGACCGAACCGACCCGGTTCGGGTAGTCGCGCTTGACGAGCGCGGGCAGCAGCACGTTGATCACGGCGATCGCGAGGCCGAGCAGTACGGTGCCTGCCCAGAGCGTGACGAGGCCGGGCCAGGACCGCGCGACGATGCCCACCGCGAGCACGATGATCGCGCCGCTGAGCGTGCGTTCGATGCCGAACTTCGCGGCGAGCACGGGTGCGACGGGAGAGAACACGCCGAACGCGACCAGCGGGATCGAGATGAGCACGGATGCCGTGACAGCGCCGATCCCGAGATCGCTGCGGATGTCGCCCAGCACCGGCCCCACCGACGTGATCGCCGCACGGAGGTTGGCCGCGATCAGCAGCAGCCCGATCAGCAGCATCCCGCCACGAAGCGTGCGCAGGGCGCCGCTCTGGGGATCGGGCACTCGACACCTCGTTTCGATGGGGACCCCTACGAGGGTAGGGCTGACTACACCCCGACCGGCGCGGGCATCCGGCTCGCAGCGACCGCCGCCTCCACCGAATCCACATCGCGCACCGCACCCGTGTCGGCCGAGGTGGCCATCAGCGCGTAGGCGCGCAGCGCGGGCGACACCACGCGTTCGCGGCCGCCCGGACGGTAACCGCCGGCGTCCTCGATGGCGCGACGGCGGTCATCCAGAATCGTCTCGGGCACGTCGAGACTGATCGACCTGTTCGGGATGTCGATGACGATGGGGTCGCCGTTCTCCACGAGCGCGATCGTGCCGCCCGCAGCGGCCTCCGGCGAGACGTGTCCGATCGAGAGGCCCGACGTGCCGCCCGAGAAGCGTCCGTCGGTGATCAGCGCGCACGCCTTGCCGAGTCCGCGTCCCTTCAGGAACGACGTGGGGTAGAGCATCTCCTGCATGCCAGGGCCGCCGCGCGGTCCCTCGTAGCGGATGACGACGACGTCGCCCTCCTTCACCTTCTTTCCGAGGATGCCCTCGCACGCCGCCTCCTGCGAGTCGAAGACGACGGCGGTTCCGGCGAACGTGTGTATGGATGCGTCGACACCCGCGGTCTTGACGACCGCGCCGTTCTCCGCGAGGTTGCCGCGCAGCACCGCGAGGCCGCCATCGACGGTGTACGCGTGCTCCATGTCACGGATGCACCCGCCCGCGGCATCCGTGTCGAGCTCCTCCCAGCGCTCGGACTGGGAGAACGCCGACGAGGATCGCACGCCACCGGGTGCCGCGTGCCACAGCTCGAACGCGGCGTCGGATGCCTTGCCGCTGCGCACATCCCACTCGTCCAGCCACTCGCCGAGCGAGTTCGAGTGCACTGAGTGCACGCCCTCGTCGAGCAGGCCGCCGCGGCGCAGCTCGCCGAGGATCGCCGGGATGCCACCGGCGCGGTGCACGTCTTCCATGTAATAGGTGCGCGTCGCGGTGACGTTGGGTGCCACCTTCGCCAGGCAGGGAATGCGGCGCGAGAGCGCGTCGATCTCGTTCAGCCCGAAGTCGACGCCCGCCTCGTGCGCGGCCGCGAGCAGGTGAAGGATCGTGTTCGTCGACCCGCCCATCGCGATGTCCAGCGCCATGGCGTTGCCGAACGCGGCGGGCGTGGCGATGCTGCGCGGCAGCACGGACGCGTCGTCATCGTCGTACCAGCGCTTCGCGATCTCGACGGTGAGGGCGCCCGCCCGCTCGTACAGTTCGCGACGTGCTGTGTGGGTGGCGAGCGTCGAGCCGTTGCCGGGCAGGGAGAGCCCGATCGCCTCGGTAAGGCAGTTCATCGAATTGGCGGTGAACATGCCGGAGCACGACCCGCACGTGGGACACGCGGCCTCCTCGATGCGTTGCAGGTCGGCATCCGACACGTTCTCGTTCGCCGATTCCGACATCGCGTCGATCAGGTCGAGCGTGCGCACGGTGCCGTTCGCGAGCACGGCGCGGCCGGACTCCATCGGACCGCCGGAGACGAACACCGTCGGGATGTTCAGCCGCAGCGCGGCCAGCAGCATGCCGGGCGTGATCTTGTCGCAGTTCGAGATGCACACCAGCGCGTCGGCGCAGTGCGCGTTCACCATGTACTCGACGGAGTCGGCGATGAGGTCGCGCGAGGGCAGCGAGTAGAGCATGCCGCCGTGGCCCATGGCGATGCCGTCGTCGACAGCGATGGTGTTGAACTCGCGCGGGATGCCGCCGGCCGCGGTGATCGCATCCGAGACGATGCGCCCGACGGGCTGCAGGTGAGTGTGGCCCGGCACGAACTCGGTGAAGCTGTTGGCGACGGCGACGATCGGCTTGCCGAAGTCGCTGCCTTTGACGCCGGCGGCGCGCAGCAGGGCGCGGGCTCCGGCCATGTTGCGGCCATGGGTGACGGTGCGAGAGCGGAGTGCGGGCATGGTGACATGCTGCGTGGCCGGTGGCGCGAGCGGAAGACGCTCCGGATGCTAGTACTTGGAGTACTAGCACGGCTGAGCCTTTAGCGTTATCTCGTGGAGATCTCGCAACGCGCAGGAGCGGCAGGGGCGATGGCCGAGCAGAGCAGGGTCGAGCTCGGCGCGTTCCTGCGCGCCCGTCGCGAGAACCTCTCCAGGGCGGATGCCGGGCTGCCGCCCGTCGGCCGCTCACGCACGACCGGCCTCCGCCGTGAGGAGGTCTCGTACCTCAGCGGGGTCAGCGTCACCTGGTACACGTGGCTCGAGCAGGGGCGCGACATCCACCCGTCCCGCCAGGTTCTGGATGCCCTCGCCCGCACCCTGCGTCTCACCGTGACCGAGCATGCGTACCTTCTCTCCCTCGCCGGATACTCCACCGCCGCGACGACAGCCCGTCCGCCGGCGGCCACCGCTCCGCCCGCGTTGCAGCGCTTCATGGATGCGCTCGCCGACTCGCCCTCGTACACCGTCACCGCGGACTGGCGCATCGCCGGCTGGAACGCCGCCTATGCAGCGCTCTACCCGGGCGTCGCCACGGCACGCGCGGAAGATCGCAACCTGCTCTGGCTCGTCTTCACCGACCCGTTCGTGCGCGAGCTGCTTCCGGACTGGGACGTCACGAGCCGACGCTTCGTCGCCGAGTTCCGAGCGGATGCCGGCCCTCGCCTCGGCGACCCCGCCTACCTCGACCTCGTCTCGCGTCTCGAAGAGGCGAGCTCGGAGTTCCGCTCGGCATGGGCGGCCCACGACATCGAGGGGTTCGCGTCGCGCGAGCGGGTATTCCGGCATCCGACCGCGGGTCTCATCACGCTCGAGCACCACCAGTTCGTGCCGTCGGACCATCCCGACCTGCACGTGGTGGTGTACACGCCGGCCCCGCAGCGCTGAGCCACCACGGAGCGCACGACCGAGCATGCAGCGCACGACCGAGCATGCAGCGCACGAACGAGCACGCAGCGCACGAACGAGCACGGAGCGGACGTCCTTTCCGTGCTCGCCGGTCCTTTCCGTGCTCGCTGGTCCGTTCCGTGCTCGGCGGTCCTTTCCGTGCTCGCTTGTCCGTTCCGTGTTCGCTGGTCCGTTCCGTGCTCGCTGGATGGCTCCGTGTTCGGCGGTCCGGCCCGTGTGGGCTCGTCCGGATCGCGGCGGAACCCGTACGCTCGCCCCATGTCCGCCGACCCCGACCGCACAACTCCCGGCTTCGACGCCGTCGTCGCCCGCTTGCGCGCCGCGGGCTGCGTCTTCGCGGAGGATGAGGCGCGGCTCATCCTTGACGAGGCGTGCGATTCACGTCAGCTCGAGGACTTCATCGGTCGCCGTGTGGCGGGCGAACCCCTGGAGTACATCCTCGGCTGGGCCGAGTTCCGCGGGCTCCGCGTCAGTGTCGCGTCGGGCGTGTTCGTTCCGCGACAGCGCACGACGCTGCTCGTGCGGGAGGCGTTGCGGGTCGCACCCCGCGCGCCTGTCGTGCTCGACCTCTGCTGCGGCGCGGGCGCAATCGGCGCGGCCATCCTCGCTGCTCGACCGGATGCCGCTGTGCACGCCTCCGACATCGACCCGATAGCGACCGAGTGCGCTCGTCGCACGCTGGCCGCGGTGTCCACGCGGGCTCCGCAGGTGTACACCTGCGACCTCTACGAACCGCTCCCCGACTCGCTGCGGGGTCGCGTCGACGTCATCGTGGCGAACGCGCCCTACGTGCCCACGGATGAGATCCGCTTGATGCCGCCGGAGGCGCGCGAGCACGAGGCGCCGGCCGCGCTGGACGGCGGTGCGGACGGTCTCGCACTCCAGCGACGTGTCGGCGCCGGCGCCGGCGAGTGGCTCTCGCCCGGCGGACACGTGTTGATCGAGACGAGCAGGAGGCAGGCATCCGCGACCGTGGGTATCCTCGAGGCGGCGGGCTTCTCCGCCTCGATCGTGCGCGACGACGACGTCGATGGCACGGTCGTCGTCGGCCGCCGACCTCCCAGCTAGCCCGTGCTCTACGGCGGGTAGAATCGTTCCGGTCCCGGCGTCGCGGAACCCTCGAGGTCAGAAGCACAGCGCACGCCGCCGGTACCCAGAAGACTCGCACTGCCCCATCCGCACGAAAGAAGTCACGTGAGCACAGCCGCGTCCTCGCGCGTCAGCCCGGATCGCTACTGGGTCGTCGCACTCGTGCGCGCCATCGTCGCGCTCGTTGCGGGCGGATTCATCACGTTCGACCCCGAGCACTCGGCGCGAATCGGCCTGCTCGTCTTCGGCAGCTACGCGCTGGTGGAGGGCGTCGTCATCGGCATCGGCGCACTGCTGCTGAAGAATGCCCTCACGAAGTGGCTCTTCGTCGCCCAGGGCGCGCTCGGCGTCGTAGTCGGCATCGCGGCCCTTGTGCTGAACGGGGCCGGCCTCGGCGCGCTGCTCTACGGCGTGAGCGTGTGGGCACTGCTGACCGGGTTCGCAGAGTTCTACTGCGGATGGCGCGCCCGCCACCGGTACGACGCCGCGCGCGACTGGATGGTCATCGGCGGCCTCACGGTCATCCTCGCCGTCGTCTTCCTCGTCATCCCGCCGGACTCCCTGCTCGCGGTCGGACTGTTCGGCGCCTACGCGGTGATCGTCGGCGTCTACGTGGGCATCGGCGCATTCACGATCAAGTTCGGGCTCGCGCACGCGCACGACGACGAGCATCCCGGCCAGGTCGCCAGCGGCCAGGGCGGCCGGAACACCGGCGCAGGCGACACCGATCAGAACGCTTCGGAGAGACACGCGTGACCCACGACAACATCCCAGAGGACCGCCGGCCGAGCCTGCGCGACCGCATGAAGCCCGTGGAGTTCCTCGGCATCGCCGCCGTGCTGGCCGTATTCGTCGGCGTCATCGTGCTGATGTCCACTCGCGAGCCGGTCCTCGCGCTGATCTTCTTCGGCGTCGCCTTCATCGCGACCCTGATCGTGCTCGCGATGTTCGCGCTCGGATTCAAGCCCGACGACGAGGAGCGCCGCGACCTGGCCGAGCAGAACGGCGAGCATCCTGAACTGACGGGCGGAACAGACGCCGGCTCCGACGCCGGCCCCCGTAACCCGCACGACTGACGCGCGCTACCGCTCCACGTACTCGACCAGTTGCGAGGCCAGGCCCGCGTATCCGGCCGGAGTGAGCGCGAGCAGGCGAGCCTTGGCATCCTCACCGATGTCGAGCGCGCGGATGAACTCCGCGAGGCCTTCGCGATCCACCCGCTTGCCACGTGTCAGCTCCTTGAGCAGCGCGTAGGGGTCGCTGATCGATGAGCGGCCGGCCGTGACCTCGGCACGGATGACCGTTTGGATCGCCTCGCCGAGCACTTCCCAGTTGGCGTCGAGGTCGCGGGCGAGGGCAGCCTCGTCGATCGCGATCTCGCGCAGCCCCCGCTCGATGTTGTCGAAGGCGAGCAGTGAGTGGCCGAGCGCGACGCCGATGTTGCGCTGCGTGGTCGAGTCGGTGAGGTCGCGTTGCAGGCGGCTCGTGACCAGTGTGGATGCCAGCGAGTCCAGCAGTGCGCTGGAGAGCTCGAGGTTCGCCTCCGCGTTCTCGAATCGGATCGGGTTGATCTTGTGCGGCATGGTCGACGATCCCGTGGCGCCGGCCTGCGGGATCTGCCGGAAGTAGCCGAGCGAGATGTAGGTCCAGACATCCGTCGCGAGGTTGTGCAGCACCCGGTTCGCGTGCGCGACACGGCCGTACAGCTCCGCCTGCCAGTCGTGCGACTCGATCTGGGTCGTGAGCGGGTTCCAGGTGAGGCCAAGGGACTGCACGAACTCGCGCGAGATCACCGGCCAGTCGGCATCCGGATCCGCGGCCAGGTGCGCGGAGAAGGTGCCGGTGGCGCCGCTGAACTTGCCCAGGTACTCGCTCGCCTCCACCTGAGCGGCGATGCGCTCGAGCCGGTACACGAACACCGCGAACTCCTTGCCCATCGTGGTGGGCGTCGCCGGCTGGCCGTGTGTGTGGGCGAGCATCGAGGCATCCCGCAGCTCCACCGCACGGGAACGCAGCGCGTCGATCACGGTGCGAAGCTTCGGCAGCCACACGTCGCGCACGGCCTCCGAGACGGTCAGCGCGTAGGAGAGGTTGTTGATGTCTTCGCTCGTGCATGCGAAGTGAGTCAGCTCGGCGATCGAGTCGAGGCCCAGTTCGTGCAGTTTCTCGCGCACGAGGTACTCGACGGCCTTCACGTCGTGCCTGGTGGTGGCTTCGAGCGTTGCCAGCCGGTCGATCTCGTCCTGGCCGAAGTCGGTGACGAGGGCGCGTAGAGCGGATGCCTGCCCCTCGGTCAGCGGCTCGCTCCCGAACATCCGGTGCGAGGTGAGGTACAGCAGCCACTCCACCTCCACCTGCACGCGGGCGCGGTTCAGACCGGCCTCGGAGAGGAAGTCCCCGAGCTCGGAGACGGCGGCGCGATACCTGCCGTCGAGCGGGCTGAGCGGCTGAGGGGGAAGCGAGGTCATGACTTTCCTTGTTGTTGTGACGGTGCGCGCAGGGCGGGGGCCAGCTGGGCCAGCAGCGCCCGGTCGGCTCGCTCGATCATGCCGAGAACGGCGGCGAAGAGCGTGTGGTCCGAGTAATAGGGATCCGGCACATCCAGTGAATCGGATCGCGGCGTCTCGAAGCTGCGCAGAAGCTGCACCTTGCTGCGGTCGAGGTCGTTCCCGGCCCACGCTTTGAGAATTCGTTCGTGGCTGCGGTCCAGTGCCACGACCAGATCGAGATCCGCGAACCAGGCGGGATCGAACTGCCGCGCCCGGTGCGTCGACCCGTCGTACCCGTGTGCGGTGAGTGCGTCGACGGCGCGAGGATCGGCCTGCTCCCCGACGTGCCAGTCGCCCGTTCCCGCCGACGAGATGGCCAGGCGGTCGCCAAGTCCGGCGTCTTCCGCCAGCTGCCGGAGCACCACCTCGGCCATCGGCGAGCGGCAGATGTTGCCGCTGCACACGAAGCAGATGCGGAACCGGGTCGCATCCGAGGTCATGCCTCCATTCTGCTGTACGCCCGGATGCTCCCGGTCCGGCATCCTTCCGTCCCCAGGCAGGCGCCGAGCTGGCTCGTCCCCACCCGACGCTGTCAGCCGCCGGCGGCCGCACGCGTGACGGCAGGCTGATCGCATTCCTTTCGCGATTTCAGGAGGTGATCGTCTGGACGAGGCGGCACTACGAGCCGCGCAGGCGGCCGTGGACTACGTGCGTTCCGAACTGGCCGCGCTCATGGCGCAGGTTCCGGATGCCGGTGCCCTGCACTGGAGATCGCCGGCGCAACGCAGGTTCCGGGCCGGAGTCGACGACCTGACCGCATCGATCGGCGACGGGGTTGCCGCCCTCGATCGTGCGGCACAGGAGCTGGCGGTCGTTCCCGTCGATCAACTGGGCCCACCCGCGTCGAGCATGGATACCGCACGCAGCGAGCGCGGGTGATGAGGCGCATGTCCGACGACATCACCGTCTCCGACATCACCATCTCCGGCGGCAGCACGGAGGTCACCTCGGATGCCCTGCTGGTCGCCCGCGCCTCTCTCGCCTCGCTGAGCGGCACCCTCGACGAGCTCGCGTATGCGTTGCGCCCCGCGCTCGCGCTCGGGTCCGACCTTCCTCCGGGAACCACCCTGGTGACGATCGCGGTGCAGGATGCCGCGCGGCTTGCGCAGGTGGCGGCCACCGGCATCCGCTCCGCAGCCTCGCAGTCGAAGCGTCTCGCCGAAGGGCTGCTCGAGGCCGCCGGGCAGTACGACGCCGCCGATCGCAACGCGGATGCCCGCATCGCCGACCTCAGCACAGTCGCGGGGTGGGCGTTCGGCCGGCTTGCGCCGCTGGCGGCCCTCGCCGCGATGCTCGCATTGCCCGAACTGCTCGCCACGTTCGCTGCCGCCCTCAGCATCGGCAGCCTGGTTGCAGGCTCGCCCCAGACGTTCCTCAAGAACCTCGGCCATGCGGCCGGGTCGAAGGCGAGTCTGCTCCGCGACCCGCGGGTAGTGTCCGCGATCCGGTTCGCCGTCTCGGCGGCCGACGACGTGATGCTCGGCACCGCCGGCCTGCCGCTGCCGTTCGCTGCGCTCGTCGACGATCGCGGAACGGGCGCGTTCGGGCTGCGCGGGGGCAGCTCGGTCATAGTCGGAGCCGGACGCACCGTCGGTGCCTTCAAAGAGACACCGGTGAACGTGGAGCGCACCTCGTCGAGCACCGTCGCCCCGCCCTCCGGGTTCGCCGACCTGGCCGCGCGCGTCCCGCCGTCCCGCAGCGACTCGCCGCAGGTGCGCGTGGAACGCTACCCGGGCGACGGCGACAAGCAGAGCTACGTCGTGTACGTCGGCGGAACGATCGACACCAGCCCTGTCGCCGGCGGCGAGCCATTCGACATGACCAGCGATCTGAACGGTGTGGCCCGGCTCGACCCGGGGTCGCTGCGCGCGACGGAGTTGGCGATGCAGCAGGCGGGCATCCGCCCGGGCGACACCGTCATCCCCGTCGGGTATTCGCAGGGCGGCATCGTGGCCACCTCGATCGCGACGTCCGGTGACTACGACATCCCGGCACTCGTGACGTTCGGCTCCCCCACCGCGGGTGTGGACGTCGCGTCGACCACCATCGACGTCGCCGTCGAACACACGGACGACCTCGTTCCGGCGCTCGGTGGCATCCCGCGCGCCGACGACCGGGGCGGAGGCGACCGCATCGTCGTCACGCGACAGACGTTCAGCGGCGACGTGCCGCCGGACTCCTCGCCGATCGACGCACACCTGATGAACGAGTACGCGGCCACGGCGCACAAGATGGATGCCGCCGCCGACCCGCGACTGGCCGCCGCGTTGTCCAGGCTCCCGACGGGCGGGCCCGGCGACGCCGAGCTCTTCCGCGGCGATCGGGTCGTCCCCCGAGCGGCAGGCGGTGGGGGCGGTGGGAGGTCGTGGTGAGAAAAGCCGCACACTACGGCCGGTCCCTAACGTCCCTCCACACGCCGCTTCGCGGCGCCCCGAGCCTCCGGCGTTGGGGCCCCAGGCTCAGGCGGGCACGATCACCGTCGCCGAGTGTCCAGTCACCGCCGCATTACCGGGCGGAAGATGAGTCCCAGCAGCCAGCTGATGATCGCCAGGATCAGGGCGGCCCAGACGCCGTTCCAGAACCCGTCCACGTGCAGGCCGAAGCCCATCGCGTCGCTGATCCACGACACGATGAGCAGCAGCAGGCCGTTGACGATCAGGGAGATGAGACCGAGCGTGAGCACGTAGAGCGGGAAGGCCACGATGCGGATGACCGTTCCGACGATCCCGTTCACTATGCCGAAGATCAGCGCGATCAGCAGATAGGTGAGGATGAGCGGAAAGTTGCCGCCGATCGGGTCGTAGGACTTCACCGTCACCCCGCTCACGATCAGGGTGGTCACCCAGAGCGCGAATGCGTTGATGATCAGTTTCAGCAGAAACCTCATCCGCACAGTGTTCCAGGTCGCGGCGGTCCGCGATACCCTCCCCGCCCATCGCGCGTGCAGATGCCGACGGTAAGTTGGCCCTGTGGATGCCCAGAACGTCGAGCGGGTGCTGTTGCGCCCCGAGATCGCCAGCCTCGCTGCCTACAAACAGGGCCGTGTCCCTCCGGCCGACGGGTTCAAGCTCTCGAGCAACGAGAATCCGTTCCACCCGCTTCCCGGTGTGCTCGATGCCGTCGCCGCAGCGAGCACGCTGAACCGCTACCCCGACGGCGCAGCCCTCGCCCTCCGGGACAAGCTGGCCGAACGGTTCGGGGTCGGAACCGCCGAGGTGCACCTGGGTGCCGGATCCGTTGCGCTGATCTCGCAGTTCATCAACGCCGCCGCAGGCCCCGGTGACGAGGTGCTGTACGCGTGGCGGTCGTTCGAGGCGTACCCGGGCCTCGTGACCGTCTCGGGGGCATCCAGCGTCACCGTCCCGCTGCTTCCGGATGCCCGCCACGACCTCGACGGCATGGTCGCAGCCATCAGCGATCGCACGCGCGTCATCATCGTCTGCACGCCGAACAACCCGACCGGGCCGATCGTCACAGCCGAAGAGTTCGAGCGGTTCATGGCGGCCGTACCCTCCGACCGGCTGGTGCTGCTCGACGAGGCGTACGTGGAGTTCATCACCGACCCGAGCCACGTGGACGGGCGCACGCTCGTGGGCCGCTACCCCAACCTCGTCATGCTGCGCACATTCTCCAAGGCGTACGGCCTGGCCGGCCTGCGCATCGGCTACGCGGTCGGCCCCGAGCGGCTGCTGAACGCGGCGCGCTCCACGGCCATCCCGATGAGCGTCACCGACACGGCTCAGGCGGCGGCACTCGCGTCGCTCGAGCGCGAGGATGAGCTGCTCCAGCGCGTCGCCGTCATCGCCGAGCGCCGAGCGCGGTTGCGGGACGCGCTCCTGCACCAGGGCTGGGACATCCCGGATGCCCAGGGCAACTTCGTCTGGCTCCCCACCGGCGAGCACACCGCGCTCGGCATCGACCGCTTCTTCGACGCCGGGCTGGCCGTGCGCGGGTTCGTGCCCGACGGCATCCGTGTCGGCGTAGGCGAGGAGGAATCTGTCGACCGCGTTCTAAAGATCACGGAAGAGCTTGTCGAACACCTACGGAAGAGCCCTCCTGCCGAGCAGTTAGGTTAGTGAGGATGTCTGCCACGAACGACCGATTCGCGTCGTCGACCGGGCTCTCCGCGGCGACGGTGCAGGTACTGACCGAAGACGGCCGTTTCGAGCCGACGGATGCCGCCGCCGAGTTCCTGCCCTACCTCGACCGGCTCACCGACGACGACTTTCGCCGCTTCTACCGCGACATGGTCGTGGTGCGCCGGTTCGACACCGAAGCCACCAACCTGCAGCGGCAGGGCCAGCTCGCCCTATGGCCGCCGAGCAGCGGACAGGAGGCGGCGCAGGTGGGTTCCGCGCACGCGGCGGCACCGCAGGACACCATCTTCCCGTCCTATCGCGAGCACGCTGTGACGATGATCCGCGGCGTCGACCCGCTGGAGATCATCCGGGTGATGCGCGGCGTCACGAACAGAGGCTGGGATCCGACGGATCCGAAGAACGGCAACGTGCGCATCTACACGCTCGTGCTCGGCACCCAGGTGCTGCACGCGACGGGCTTCGCGATGGGCGTGAAGTTCGACGGCGCCTCGGGAACCGGGGACAACGCATCCGATCAAGCTGTCATGGTCTACTTCGGCGACGGCGCCAGCTCCGAGGGCGACGTCAGCGAGTCGTTCGTCTTCGCCGCGAGCTTCCAGACCCCGCAGGTGTTCTTCCTGCAGAACAACCAGTGGGCCATCTCGGTGCCGGTCAAGACGCAAGCCCGCACCCCGCTGTACCTGCGCTCCAGCGGTTTCGGGATCCCCGGCGTGCAGTTGGACGGCAACGACGTGCTGGCCAGCTACATCGTCAGCGCCAAGCAGCTCGACGAAGCACGCGGCGGCCACGGACCGAGCCTGATCGAAGCCGTGACCTACCGCATGGGCGCCCACACCACCAGCGATGACCCCACGAGGTACCGCTCCGCCGACGAAGACGAGCACTGGCGGGGCCGCGACCCGATCGTGCGTCTGCGAACGTTTCTCGCCGGCCGTGGCGTCGGCGACGAGTGGTTCGATGGCGTCGACGAGGAAGCCGCCGACTATGCGGCCGATGTGCGCCGTCGCACACTCGAGGTCACGGCACCGACGGCGGAGGTCGCGTTCGAACACGTCTACTCCGAGCCGCACGCCAGCGTCGTCGAACAGCAGGCGTGGCTCGAGCGGTACGAGAAGTCCTTCGCGGTGCCCGAGCCCGAGCATGGTCGCAAGCAGGGGGTGACCGCGTGAGCGACGTGAGGACCGCGGATGCCGTGCCGCAGGCATCCGCGCATGCGCCCTTCCGCAGCGGTGTCGAGAGCCTGCCGATGGCGAAGGCACTGAACGCCGGACTGCGACAGGCGCTCGCCGACGACCCCAAGGTCATGCTCATGGGCGAGGACATCGGGCCGCTCGGCGGCGTGTTCCGCATCACCGAGGGACTGCAGGCGGAGTTCGGTACGCAGCGCGTGATCGACACGCCGCTGGCCGAGTCCGGCATCGTAGGGACCGCCATCGGGCTCGCGATGCGCGGCTACCGGCCTGTGTGCGAGATCCAGTTCGACGGATTCGTCTTCCCCGCCTTCGACCAGATCACCACCCAGCTGGCCAAGCTCACCGCACGGCATGAAGGTGCGATACGCATGCCCGTGGTGATTCGCATCCCCTACGGCGGTCACATCGGTGCGGTCGAGCACCACCAGGAGAGCCCCGAGGCCTACTTCGCGCACACCCCAGGGCTAAGAGTGGTGAGCCCCTCGACACCGAACGACGCCTACTGGATGATCCAGGAGGCCTGCCGCTCGGACGATCCGGTGATCTTCCTCGAGCCGAAGAGCCGGTACTGGCCGAAGGGTGAGGTGGACTTCTCCGCGAGCGCCGTCCCGCTGCACGCCAGCCGCGTGGTTCGCACCGGAACGGATGTCACGCTCGTGGGCCACGGCGCGATGGTCAGCGTGCTGCTGCGTGCGGCCGAGATCGCCGCAGACGAGGGAACGAGCGTGGAGGTCGTCGACCTTCGCTCGCTCTCCCCGATCGACTTCGGTCCGCTGCTCGGCTCCGTGCGCAAGACCGGCCGTCTCGTCGTGGCGCAGGAGGCCCCCGGTTTCGCCAGCCTCGGCAGCGAGATCGCCGCGACCGTGGCCGAGAAGGCGTTCTACTCGCTCGAGGCTCCGGTGCTCCGCGTCTCCGGCTTCGACACCCCGTTCCCGCCCGCCAAGCTTGAAGACTCCTACCTGCCCGACGCCGACCGTGTGCTCGAGGCCGTCGACCGCGCTCTCGCGTACTGACCGGCATCCGCTGCGCTCACGCGAAGCCGACGCCTCGAAACATCCGCACAAGGAGAATCCATGAGTGAGTCCGAGTTCCTGCTGCCGGACGTCGGCGAGGGCCTGACCGAGGCCGAGATCGTGTCGTGGAAGGTCGCCGCGGGTGACACAGTGCACGTCAACGACGTGCTGTGCGAGATCGAGACCGCGAAGTCGCTCGTCGAACTGCCCTCGCCGTTCGAGGGCGTCGTCGACCGCCTGCTCGTCAACGAGGGCGACACCGTCGAAGTCGGCGCGCCGATCATCATCGTCGGCGCGGGCATGACGGGCGGCACCGTCTCTGGCGTGGTGGAGAGCGCCGAAGGCCTCGACAACGTCATCCAGGTGGACGAGATCGAGTTGGAGCAGGATGCCGCTGCCGGCGCCGATGCGTCGGCACTCATCGAGCGCGATGGCGACGAACCGAAGCCCGGCGCCGTGCTCGTCGGATACGGGTCGGCGGGCCACGGTGCGAGCCGGCGACGCAGCCAGCGTCCGGTGCCCGAGGGTCGCCACGTTCCGGCCGCGGAAGATCTCGTACCGGCAGCCCGAGCCGTGCCCGTCGTGGCGAAGCCGCCGATCCGCAAGCTCGCCAAAGACCTCGGCGTCGACCTCGCTCAGGTCGCCGGCACCGGAATCGCCGGCGAGATCACGCGCGACGACGTTATCAGGCAGGCCAGCCAGGCGAGCGTGTTCCGCAACATCCAGACTCCGGAGTGGCCGGATGCCCGCGAGGACCGCATTCCGGTCAAGGGCGTGCGCAAGGCGATCGCCGGCGCGATGGTCGCCAGCGCGTTCACGGCTCCGCACGTGAGCCTCTTCGTCGACGTGGATGCCACGCGCACCATGGAGTTCGTGCAGCGGCTGAAGAAGTCTCCCGACTTCGCCGGTGTGAAGGTGTCACCGCTCTTGATCATGGCGAAGGCGATCATCTGGGCGGTGCGCCGCAACCCGACCGTGAACTCGACGTGGACCGATGAAGAGATCATCGTGCACCACTTCGTCAACCTCGGCGTGGCCGCAGCGACCCCGCGCGGCCTCATCGTGCCGAACGTGAAAGAGGTGCAGTCGATGAGCCTTCTCGAGCTGGCCGGCGCCCTCGAGCAGCTCACCATCACGGCCCGCGATGGCAAGACGCAGCCCGCCGAGATGGCCGGCGGCACCATCACCGTCACGAACATCGGGGTCTTCGGCATGGACACCGGGACGCCCATCCTCAACCCGGGCGAGGTGGCGATCGTGGCGCTCGGAACGATCAAGCAGAAGCCGTGGGTGGTCGACGGCGAGGTGCGCCCGCGCTTCGTCACCACGCTGGGAGCATCCTTCGATCACCGGGTCGTCGACGGGGATGTCGCCAGCCGCTTCCTCGCGGATGTCGCCGCGATTATCGAGGAGCCAGCGCTCCTTCTCGATTGAGCCTCGGCCCGGATTGACGGAGCCGGCCCACGCCCAGCCGGGGCGCCGATCGAGCCCCGGCCCGGCTTGATCGAGCCGGCCCGGCCCCGGCCCGGGCGTTGACTGAGCCTCGGCCTGGCTTGGTTGGGCCCGGCCCGAGCACCGACACTAGGTGTTTGCACTGACACTGGCCGCCGTGCACCTAGTGTCGTCGCAAACAGCTAGTCTCGCGGGCCAGCGGCGGGCCGACGGCCGGTCAGCACCGGCGCGGGGCGGCGCGCCTGAGCACGCGTGCAGACACATGCCCTGAAATGAAATCTGCCTTCCAGCCGATTCCCACGTTCCGGTTCGCACTCTGAGAAGAGAAGTTGCGCGAACAAGAGCAAAGACGCGGATCGCGCACGCATTGGCGGGAGGCCATAGCAATGAATCTTCGACAATCGGGCGCGCGGCGCCGACTTCTGTTCGCAGGAGTTCTGATTTCAGCCGTCTCCATGATCCTGGTCGGATGCTCGTCCGGCTCGTCGTCGCCGAAGTCGGCGAGCGGGAACGCGCCGGGCAAGTCATCGGAGACGATCTCGTGGGCGCTGCCTCCCGCGACCGTTCCGAACTGGATCTGGCCGTTCTCACCGATCGCGGACTTCTCCGTGACGAACTCCGAGATGCAGTTGATGATGTACCGAACGCTGTACTGGTACGGAGACAACGGAAAGACGGGCGTCGACTACTCGCTGAGCCTGGCCAAGAAGCCGGTCTACAGCAACGGCGGCAAGACGATCACCATCAAGCTGAACCCGTACAAGTGGTCCAACGGCGAGAGCGTGACGGCTCAGGACGTGATGTTCTGGATCAACATGGCCAAGGCGGAGAAGGCGAACTACGCCGGTTACGCTCCTGGCCAGTTCCCCGACAACATCGTGTCGGCGACCACGCCGGACAGCTCGACCATCGTGCTCACGACCGACAAGGCGTACAGCCAGCAGTGGTTCCTGCTGAACCAGCTCAGCCAGATCACGCCCATGCCCGAGGCATGGGACATGACGAGTGCCACGGCGAAGGGCGACTGCTCGACGAACGAGAGCGGATGCGCGGCGGTTTTCGCCTACCTGACCGCGCAGAGCAAGGATCTGCCGACGTATGCCAGTAGTCCGATCTGGTCTGTCGTGGACGGCCCGTGGAAGCTTTCCAGCTTCAACTCGGACGGTCACGTCACGTTCGTGCCGAACCCGAAGTACTCCGGCCCGGTCAAGGCGCAGGTGAAGCAGTTCAAGATGGTGCCGTTCACCACTGACTCGTCCGAGTTCAGCGTGCTGCGGTCCGGAAGCACCCTCGACGTCGGCTACATCCCGACGCAGGACATCAGCCAGGTGAAGCCCGCGAACACCGCACCGAACGTGGGCGGCCCGAACCCGCTGAGCAAGAACTACAACCTTGTGCCGTGGTTCCTCTACGGGTTCAACTACTTCCCGATCAACTACAACAACCCGACGGTGGGCCCGATCTTCAAGCAGCTCTACTTCCGTCAGGCGTTCCAGTCCCTGGTCGACCAGGAAGGCATCATCAAGTCCACGGCCAAGGGCTACGGCCTTCCGACCTACGGCCCGGTGCCGTTGTTCCCGTCGAGTTCGCTGGTCTCCTCCACGGAGAAGTCCAACCCGTACCCGTTCAGCATCTCCAGCGCGAAGAAGTACCTCACCGACAACGGCTGGAACGTCGTGAAGAACGGCAAGACCACCTGCACAAAGCCGGGCACCGCGAAGGGTGACTGCGGCGCGGGCATCCCCGCCGGCGCGGCACTCACGTTCAACCTGCCGTACGCCAGCGGCAACGCGACCATCGACACGGCCATGGCGTCGCTGAAATCCAACGCAGCCCAGGTGGGCATCACGCTCAACCTCAAGTCGGAGCCGTTCAACTCGGTGACCTCCACCGCGGTGCCGTGCTCCGGACCGACCTGCACCTGGCAGATGGGCAACTGGGGCGGCGGCTGGGTGTACGCGCCCGACTACTACCCGACCGGCGAACTGCTGTTCGCCACCGGCGCAGGGTCGAACTCGGGCAGCTACTCCAACCCCACGCTCGACAAGCTGATCGAGGCCACGAACGTGCAGAGCGGGGATGCCGTGCTGCACGCGTACGAGGACTTCATGGCGAAGAACGTTCCGGTGATCTACCAGCCCAACTACACCTACTCGCTCGTCGAGGTGGCCGGCGGGCTGAAGGGATTCCAGAACAACCCGTACGGGTCGATCAAGCCGGAGACATGGCACTACTGATCCGGGCCACGGAGGAGGGCGACGGCCTAGCGGGACGCAGGTGAACGATCATGATCGGATACGCCCTCAGGCGTCTCGCTCAGGCCGTGCTCGTGGTCTTCGTGGTGACCGTCATCGTGTTCATTCTGCTGCACTCCCTGCCCGGCGGGGCCGCGCGCGCGATCCTGGGCCCGCGCGCGACCTCCGCGCAGATCGCGCTGTTCAACAAGCAGAACGGGCTGAATCAGCCGCTCGTGGTGCAGTACTTCACCACCTTGGGCGGATGGCTGACCGGTGACTTCGGCTTCTCATACAAGCTGAACCAGTCGGTCGGGTCGCTCCTGGGTCAGCGGCTGCCGAAGACGATCATCCTCGCAGCGTTCGCGCTTGCGCTCACCGTGCTCGTCGCCGTGCCGATCGGCATCTACCAGGCCGTTCGGCGCAACCGGTTCCTCGACTACGTGCTCACCGGGGCGTCGTTCGTCTTCTACGCGGCGCCGACGTTCTTCCTCGGGTTGATCATGATCGAGGTGTTCTCATCCACACTCGGATGGTTCCCGCCCGAGGCCCCGCAGTCCGACGGGGTGGTACCGATCTTCCAGCAGTTCGACGCGATGATCCTGCCCATCGTCACGCTCGCGCTCCTGGGAATCGCGGGCTTCTCCCGCTACATGCGGTCATCCGTGCTCGACAACATCAATCAGGACTACGTTCGCACGGCGCGTGCGAAAGGGGCTTCGGGCACCCGGGTGCTGTGGGGGCACGTGCTGCGCAACGCGCTCATCCCGATCATCACGCTGCTCGGGCTGTCGCTGCCCGCGTTGTTCGCCGGCGCGCTGATCACGGAGTCCATCTTCAACTTCCCCGGCATGGGGCTGCTGTTCTGGAACGCGGCGCAGCAGTCCGACTACCCGGTGGAGCTCGGCGTCGTCATCGTCACAGCCTTCGCGACGGTGATCGGCAACCTCATCGCCGACCTGCTGCTGCTGGCCGTGGATCCGAGAGTGAAACTATGACCCGACCACTCGCCATGGAGACCGACGTCGGCCCTACGCCTCCCGCGGAGCCGACGCTCGGCGCGATCACCTCGACAAAGCCGAAGAGCATGTTCCGCCTCGGCCTCGAGGTGTTCGTGCAGAACCGCCTCGCCGTCGCCGGAATCGTCGTTGTGGCGCTCGCCGTGCTGTTCTGCTTCGCCGGGCCGCTGGTCTACCCGACGGACCAGGTGACAGTGCACCTGCTGGACGCGAACCTGCCGCCAGGGGCGGGGCATCCGCTCGGCACCGACAGCTCGGGCTACGACGTGCTCGGCAGGCTGATGGTCGGCGGTCAGGTGTCGCTCATCGTCGGCTTCGCGGCCGCGGCCGTCGCTACCATCGTCGGCACGATCTGGGGCGCCATCGCCGGATTCTTCGGCGGGGTGGTGGATGCCGTCATGATGCGCATCGTCGACGCGATCCTCGCGATCCCGATCCTGTTCCTGCTGCTGTTCCTCGTCACCATCGTGACGCCGTCGCTGCCGGTCATGATCGTGGTGATCGGGCTCACCGCCTGGCTGGTGCCTGCGCGACTCGTACGCGGTGAGTCGCTGACCCTGCGCGTGAGGGAGTACGTGGAGGCGGTGCGTGTGATGGGCGGATCGAGCTGGCGCTCCGTGACCAGGCACATCATGCCGAACGTGGTCGGCACGGTCATCGTGAACGCGACGTTCCAGGTGGCCGACGCCATCCTGCTCGTCGCCTACCTCGGCTTCCTCGGGCTCGGCATCTCGCCGCCGGCGACCGACTGGGGCGGGATGCTCAGCAAGGGCACGCAGTTCGTCTTCCTGAACTACTGGTGGCTGATCTACCCGCCCGGCATCGCGATCATCCTCGTGGTCGTCGCCGTGAACCTGGTCGGCGACGGGCTGCGGGACTCGGTCGAGGTGCGGTTGCAGCGGCGTTGACACGCGCCGAGTAGAGGGGAGGCGCCGATGGCGCTGCTGGAGATCAACGGGCTGAGCACGGACATCCGGCTCAGCAAGTCGGTCGTGCACGCGCTCGACGACGTTACGTTCAGCGTGGGCGCCGGGCAGACCGTCGGGCTCGTCGGCGAGTCCGGATGCGGCAAGACCATGACCGCGATGTCTATCGAGCGACTGTTGCCGCCGGGCGGTCACATCGTGGGCGGCAGCATCCTGTTCGACGGGCTCGACCTCGTCAAGGCGCCGGAGTCGACGATGCGGGAGATTCGCGGCGGTGACATCGGCATGATCTTCCAAGACCCGATGACGAGCCTCAACCCGGTGCAGACCATCGGCGACCAGGTGGCCGAACCGCTGTTGCTGCACCGTGGGATGTCGCGAGCCGAGGCGCGCGAACCGGTGCTGGAGATGCTGCGCATGGTGGGCATCCCGAACGCGGAACGGCGCATGAAGAGCTACCCGCACCAGCTCTCCGGAGGACAGCGGCAGCGCGTGATGATAGCGATGGCGCTGATCTGCAGGCCGAAGCTGCTGATCGCGGACGAGCCGACGACGGCGCTCGATGTCACGGTGCAGAAGCAGATCCTCGAGCTGATCGACGGGCTGCGGCGGGACTTCGGCATGGCGGTCATCCTGGTCACGCACGACCTCGGCGTGATCGCGGGTCGCGCCGACCGCGTCGTCGTGATGTACGCGGGCAAGGTGGCGGAGGCGGCTGGTACTCGAACGCTGTTCCGCGAGCCGCGGCACCGCTACACCGAGGCGCTGTTCGAGTCGCTGCCAGAGCGCGCCGCAGGAGCGGATGCCCGCCTCTACTCGATCCCCGGACTGCCGCCGGACCTCGTCGACCCGCCGCCCGCGTGCCGGTTCGCGCCGCGCTGCCGTTTCGCCGTCGACCGGTGCCGCACAGAGGTGCCGCACTTCGACCGCATCAGGCACGACGACGGCATCCAGCAGTACGCGTGCTTCGTGCCGCGCACCGAACCACTGCCGTCGCCCGACGAGCTCATGGCGAGGCATGCGGCGGCGCTGCAGCCCGCCGACACGGATGCCCGCACCTGGGTCGCGCCGACACGCTTCATTCCCGAAGACGGGGTGCCTCTGTTGCAGGTGAAGGGCCTCGTGAAGGACTTTCCGGTCACAGCTGGCGCCGTGCTACGCAGGAAGGTGGGCGCGGTCAGCGCCGTGGCGAACGTCAGCTTCGCGATCCCGCGCGGCCACACAGTCGGGCTGGTCGGGGAGTCCGGGTGCGGCAAGACCACGCTGGGTCGCCTTGTCGTCGGGCTGGAGACGCCGTCCGGTGGCGAGATCCTGTTCCGCGGGCGGCGACTCGACCGGCGGCGCGGTCGCGACCGGCAAGAGGCGCGGCGCAACGTGCAGTTCATGTTCCAGGACTCGTACGCGTCTCTGGATCCACGGATGCGCGTTCGCTCGATCCTGCGCGAGCCCCTGGAGATCCAGCACGTCGGCACGTCGCGCGATCGCGACCGCCGCGTGGACGAACTGCTCGCCGACGTCGGTCTGCCTGCCCGCGCCGGCGAGCGCTACCCGCACGAGTTCTCCGGCGGGCAGCGCCAGCGCATCGGGCTCGCGCGGGCTCTCGCACTGGAGCCGGGGCTGATCGTCGCCGACGAGCCGGTGTCGGCACTCGACGTCTCGATCCAGGCGCAGGTGCTGAACCTCATGAAGGAGTTGCAGGAAGAGCGCAGCCTCACCTACCTCTTCATCAGCCACGATCTCTCCGTCGTGCGCTACCTCTCCGACGTGATCGCCGTGATGTACCTCGGCAAGCTGGTCGAGATCGGCCCCGCGGCGTCGGTGTACTCGTCGCCGCAGCATCACTACACGCGCGGGCTCATCGACACCATCCCGATCGCGGACCCGGTCGTCGAGAAGGCGAAGGCGGAGCTCGGCGTGCGCGGCGAGATCCCGTCGGCCATCGATCCGCCGAGTGGATGCCGGTTCCGCACCCGCTGCCCGATGGCGCAGGAGATCTGCGCCCAGGTGGAACCGTTGCTGCGCGTCGGCGGTGGCAGCTCACAGGAGCCGACACCTGCGCCACCGGGTGCGGTGCCGCACATGGTGGCGTGCCACTTCCCGCTGTTGCCCGGTACGGCGGCGGCCATGCCGGCATCCGTGCTCGGCGAGGTGCGCACGACGGGCTCGGCGAGGGCGGGCGGCGCGTCCGGGGCGTGAACGGCCCGGTCAGTGAGACTAGCTGTTTGCTCTTGTACTAGGCGCACTGCGCCCGGTCTCGTCCTGTTCAGCTAGTCTCGCGACGAGGCAGGGGGCAGGTCTCGCGACTAGCGCCCGCTGGCCTCGGCCGCGGTGCCCAGCGCCTTCAGCGCGCGGTCGAGCGCGCTGCCCAGCCCGTAGCGCTCGCCGATGGAGTACACGGATGCCAGCTGCGCGGCATCCAGAGCCCGTAGCGTGCCGTCCACCTCGGGCAGGTCCACCCGCTCGCCCACCGCGATGGCGGGAACGGCCCGCTCGAGATACTCCGTGGATGCCATCAGCTTCGCACGCACGCCGGCACCCATCGGCGTAGCCGGGTCGTTCGCCGCAGTGAGGATGCCCTCGAGATCCCCGAACTCGCGCAGGAGCCCTGCCGCGGACTTCTCGCCGATCCCGGCGACGCCCGGCAGCCCGTCGGATGGGTCGCCGCGCATGGCAGCGAACGCCGCGTACTGCCGTGGCGAGATGCCGTACTTCGCCTCGACGACGTCATCCGTCACCAGCTCGAGCTTGCTCATGCCGCGGGCCGTGTAGATGATGCGCACGCCGTTCGCGTCGTCCACGAGTTGGAACAGGTCGCGGTCGCCCGTGACCACGTCGACGGGTTGCTGCGCACGGCGCGCGAGGCATCCGATCACGTCGTCGGCTTCGGCCTGGGCAGCGCCGACCACGGCGATGCCCAGTTCGCCGAGCAGGTCGCGGATGACCGGGATCTGCGGCACGAGTCCCGCGGGCGTCTCCTCCACGTCGACGCCGCCCGGCACGAGCCGGGCGACACGATGCGCCTTGTACGACGGGATGAGATCGACGCGCCAGCGCGGGCGCCAGTCGTCGTCCCAGCACGCCACCAGCGCGGTCGGCTCGAAGTCGGTGACGAGCTTCGCGATGATGTCGAGTAGTCCGCGGATGCCGTTGACCGGCATCCCGTCGGGCGACTTCACGCTCTCCGGCACTCCGTAGAACGCGCGGAAGTACAGCGAGGCGGTGTCGAGCAGCATGAGGCGGCCGGTCATGGTGTCGATCCTGTCACCACATGCCGTCGCGGAGGACGCGCACTCTGCTGTTCATCCATCGCGTGCGAGCCTTGCTGCTTTTGAGTATCATTATCAATAAGCGGTCGACGGCAGTCGCGACATCGACCGCTCAGCGTGGGTGAACATCCTTCCGCGCGTCACCGGAACAGCGACTTAGACAGGTATCCCACCTCCATGAAGCGCCTTGCCTTCATCTCTGCCCGATCCACCACGCTGGCCGCGGCCACGCTCGCCGTGGCCGCGCTGACGACCGGCACCCTGACCGGATGCTCGCAAGCGGCATCCGGCGACCCCGCGTCTGGTTCCACATCCGGTCGCATCGACGTCGTCGCCTCCACCGACGTGTGGGGAGATGTCGCGAAGCAGATCGGCGGCGACAAGGTCGAGGTGACATCGATCATTGACGACCCCGACAAGGATCCGCACGAGTACCAAGTCAGCGGCCAGAATCAGCTCGCCCTGTCGAAAGCCGAGATCGTGGTCGTGAACGGTGGCGGATACGACGACTTCGTCGACGAGATGCTCGCCTCGCTGCGCACGAAGCCCGTCGTGCTGAACGCGGCCGATCTCTCCGGCTACGACCAGCATCCGTCCGACGGCGAGTTCAACGAGCACCTCTGGTACGACTTCCCCACCGTCGACAAGGTGGCGCAGCGATTTGCGACCGCCTACGCGAAGGCGCGCCCTGCCGACCGGTCGACGTTCGAGGCGAACGAAAAGAGATTCGAGGCATCCGTCTCGGCGCTGAAAGGCACGGAGGCGCAGCTGAAGCGCCAGTACGCGGGCAGGGGGGCCGCCATCACCGAGCCGGTGCCGCTGTACATGCTGAACGCGATCGGGCTCGTGAACAAGACGCCGAAGAAGTTCAGCGAGGCGATCGAGAACGACACGGATGTCGCGCCGTCCGTTCTGCAGCAGACGCTCGACCTCTTCTCCTCGCGCTCCGTCGCACTCCTGGCGTACAACGACCAGACGGCCGGTGCTCAGACCCAGAAGGTGGTGGACGCGGCGAAGGCGAACGACGTGCCGCTCGTGCCCGTCGCCGAGACGCTGCCGGCGGGTAAGACCTATCTCACCTGGATGCGCGCCAACCTCGACGCGATCGGCGCCGCACTCGGAAAGGCAACATCGTGAGCATCTCTGAACTGGCCGCCGAAGCGCAGGCGGACAACGAACCCGCGCCATCCGCATCTCTCGAGACGGTCCTCAGCTTGCGCGACGCGACACTCGGATTCGGCGAGCGCACGCTGTGGTCCGGCCTCGACCTCGACGTGCACGCCGGCGAGTTCATCGCCGTGCTCGGCGCGAACGGATCGGGCAAGACCAGCCTGCTCAAGGTCATCCTCGGGCAGCAGAGGCTCGTGTCAGGATCGATCGAGTTCCTCGGCGAACCCGTGACCCGCGGCAACCGGCGCATCGGCTACATTCCGCAGCAGCGGATGGCAGACGAGGGCACCCCGCTGCGCGCCCGCGACCTGATCGGGCTCGGCGTGGACGGCCACCGATGGGGCGTCCCCTGGCCGTCGAGACGCAGGCGCGAACGCATCGACGGGTTGCTGCATGCCGTCGGCGCGGCCGCGTACGCGAAGGTGCCGATCGCTACGCTCTCCGGCGGCGAGCAGCAGAGGTTGCGCGTGGGGCAGGCCCTCGCAGGCGACCCGCGGATGCTCCTCTGCGACGAGCCGCTGCTCTCGCTCGACATCGCGCATCAGCGCGCGGTGAGCGAGCTGATCGACCGGCACAGGCGGGAGCGCCAGCTCGGCGTGCTCTTCGTGACGCACGACGTGAACCCGGTGCTCGACCTCGTCGATCGCGTGCTGTACCTCGCTGGCGGCAAGTTCCGCATCGGCACGCCCGACCAGGTGCTGCGCAGCGAGGTGCTCAGCGAGCTGTACGACTCCCCGGTAGACGTCATCCGCACCCGCGGCCGCATCGTCGTGGTCGGCACATCGGATGCTCCCGGCGCGCACCCCGACGGATCGCACGCCCACCACGACGAGCATCACGATCCGCACCACGACGATCACGACCACGACGTGTACGAGGAGGCGGGGCGATGATCCACGCGGATGCCGCCGGTTGGTGGAGCCAAATCTTCAACTTCACCGACTACGGGCAACTGGTCGTGCTGCTGCACAACTCGATCCTGGCGGGGGCCGTGCTCGGCCTCGTCGGCGGGCTGATCGGCGTGTTCGTGATGTCGCGCGACATGGCGTTCGCGGTGCACGGCATCAGCGAGCTCTCATTCGCCGGGGCATCCGCCGGTCTGCTGCTCGGCGTCGGTGTGGTGCAAGGATCCCTGGTCGGATCGCTGATCGCCGCGCTCCTGATCGGGGTGCTCGGGTCCCGCGCCCGCGAACGCAACTCCATCACGGCCGTGCTGATGCCGTTCGGACTGGGCTTGGGCATCCTGTGCCTGGCTCTCTATCCGGGACGCTCGGCCAACAAGTTCGGGCTGCTCACCGGGCAGATCGTCGCGATCGACAACCCGCAGATCGGCGCTCTGCTGGTGATCTCGATCGTCGTGCTCGCCGGGCTTCTCGTGGTGTGGCGTCCGCTCACGTTCGCCAGCCTGGATGCCGACGTGGCGGCCGCCCGCGGAGTCCCGACCCGTACGCTCTCCATCGTCTTCATGCTGCTGCTCGGGCTCGCAGTGGCGGTCTCGGTGCAGATAGTCGGCGCGCTGCTGGTGCTGTCGATCCTGGTGACGCCCGCCGCGGCCGCGCTCAAGGTGTCGTCGTCGCCACTGGTGGTCCCGCTGCTCAGCGTGGCGTTCGGCGTTGTGTCGATGGTGGGCGGGATCATGCTCGCGCTCGGTGGATCCGTGCCGATCAGCCCCTACGTCACCACGATCTCGTTCCTCATCTACCTGGTGTGCCGGGTGATCGCGTGGTCGCGCAAGCGCCGGGGCGTCAGCGGCAGACGGATGCCGGCGGCCGGCGCGGCGGATCGCGCGCCCGTTCCCGCGGAGGCGGCTCGATGATCCGGTTGCGTGAGGAGGTTCGACCATGAAGCGCAATACGTGGCAGCGCGAGGCCGTGCGTGAAGCGCTGGCCTCCAACGAGGGATTCGTCAGCGCGCAGAACCTGCACAACGAGCTGCGCGACCACGGATCGTCGATCGGCCTGGCGACCGTCTACCGTGCGCTGGCCGACCTGGCGACGGAGGGCGATGCGGACTCGCTGCAGTCTCCGGAGGGCGAGGCGCTCTACCGCGCGTGCTCCACGACAGGTCACCACCACCACCTGATCTGCCGCCGTTGCGGCCTGACCGTCGAGATCGCCGCGGACGACGTCGAGCAGTGGGCGCAGTCCGTCGCCTCCGAACACGGCTTCACGGATGCCCGCCACGTCGTCGACGTCTTCGGTCTCTGCGCCACGTGCTCGCAGGCATCCAGGCGGCCATCCGAACCGTGAACATGACAGCTTGCGCTCTTGCGCCGCGAGTGTCATGTCGAGCCACCGGGGCCTGGTCCCGGGGCACGCGATTTGGGTGGATGCGGCGTGTCGCGTAGAATGGTTCTTCGTCTGCGCGGGCTCCTCTGCGCAGTTCGCACACACAATCCCCTCTTCGCGAAAGCGATGAGTCGTTGTGTGCGCCGACAAGAGATCTTGGGAAGGGCATCCGCCCTTCGGTACTGATGGAGGAAATCATGGCAGCTGTCTGCCAGGTGACGGGAGCTGTGCCCGGTTTCGGACACAACATCTCGCACTCGCACCGACGCACGAAGCGTCGCTTCGACCCGAACGTGCAGAAGAAGACGTACTACGTGCCGTCCCTGCGCCGTAACGTCACGCTGAACGTCAGCGCTAAGGGCATCAAGGTGATCGACGCCCGTGGAATCGAGGCTGTCGTCAAGGACATCCTGGCCCGTGGGGAGAAGATCTGATGGCCAAGCAGCAGGACATCCGCCCGATCATCAAGCTTCGTTCGACGGCCGGTACCGGTTACACCTATGTGACCAAGAAGAACCGCCGCAACGACCCCGACCGTCTCGTGCTCAAGAAGTACGACCCCATCGTGCGCAAGCACGTCGAATTCCGCGAGGAGCGGTAGAGCATGGCTAAGAAGAGCAAGATCGCGCGCAACAAGCAGCGCCAGGAGGTCGTCGACCGTTACGCCGCGAAGCGTACGGAGCTGAAGAAGGCCCTCATCAACCCGAACTCCAGCGACGAGGAGCGCGAGGCGGCCCGCGTCGGCCTGCAGAAGCTTCCGCGCAACGCGTCGCCGGTGCGTCTGCGCAGCCGCGACGCCGTCGACGGACGTCCGCGTGGCGTGCTGACCAAGTTCGGCATCTCGCGTGTGCGCTTCCGCGACATGGCCCACCGTGGCGAGCTGCCTGGTATCACGAAGTCCAGCTGGTAGGCACCAGCAGCGCTGAGGGGCGTCGTCTTTCGGGACGGCGCCCCTTTTGCATGTGCAAACCGAGCCGGAGAACACTCCCGCCTCGCGAAAACAGGCAGATCTCCCGGAAACAGGCAAAATTTGCCTGTCTTCACGAGGAGAGCGCGATCATGCCTGTTTTCGGGCGACCGTCGCATCGCCTGTGCTCGCGGCTGGCGCCGCTCAACAGGCTCCATCGGCTCGGCCAAGCGAGCAAGCTCGCTTGCCTCTCGCCTCAGTCGCCTGTGCTCGCGGCTGGCGCCGCTCGGCAGGCTCCATCGGCTCGGTCAAGCGAGCAAGCTCGCCCGGCTCTCGCCTCAGTCGCCTGTGCTCGCGGCTGGCGCCGCTCAACAGGCTCCATCGGCTCGGCCAAGCGAGCAAGCTCGCCCGGCTCTCGCCTCAGTCGCCTGTGCATAACTCGGCGAATTCTGTGCATAACCCTTGCTGGAGGCGGCAGGATGCCCCGAAACACGCGGTTCTGGCCTCAGAATCCCCGGAAATCCGCGGAATTACGCGGTTTGTTGGTACCTTGAGGGCGGTTCGCGAGAACCACACCATGCGGCTCATCGCCGTGAACTTCATCAACAAAACGCTGCCCAGCAGCAGAACGTCCGAGGAGGACACTCAATGGCTGACAAGTCGCTGAACAAGACCGAGCTCGTGGCGGCGGTCGCCGCGTCGACCGGTCAGAGCCAGGCCGCCGTGGGGGCTGTGGTCGACGCTTTCTTCGCGACCATCGCCGAGACCGTCGCAGGCGGGGGCAAGGTCACCATCCCGGGCTGGCTCGCCGCAGAGCGCACGTCGACGGCCGCGCGTACGGGCCGCAACCCGCAGACCGGCGCCGAGATCAAGATCCCGGCCGGCCACCGCGTCAAGCTGACCGCGGGCAGCAAGCTCAAGGCTTCCGTCAAGTAGCCGTACTCGACAAGGGGATGTCGGTTCGCCGGCATCCCCTTTCGCATGCCCGTCGCAACTCCCTGACACGCTGCGCGAGCCACCCTCATGTCGCCGACCCGCCAGCATGTCGCCGACCCACCCGCATGTCGCCGAGCCACCCGCAAGTCGCCGACGCACCCTCGCTTTTCCGCGGATCTGCGGGTGGTTCGGCAATATGAGGGTGGTCGGCGCCAGGGGGCGGGTGCGAAGCCTTCCCTCCACAGGCTCGCGCTGACGTGCGCGCGTGCACACGAGCATCCGGTCTCGCCCGGCGTCAAGGTTGCAACGCCTACGCTTGTCGGGTGAGAAGAGTGCAGCGCGTCGCGGGCCCCGTCGCACTCGTCGTGGCGGCACTGGCGGCCATTCTCGTGGCGCTCGCGTACGGGGGCGCGGCGTCGGCGCCGGCGCTGCTCGACCCCGGGCCGGTCGTGCGCTGGGGGCTGCCCATCGCGAACCTCTTCGTGAACCTGAGCGCTGCCGCCATGATCGGCTCGTTGTTCATGGCGTGCTTCGCGCTCAGCCCCGGCAAACCGGAGTACGACAAGGCTCTGGATGTCGCGGCCGGCTCTGCTGCCATCATGACCGTCGTCAGCGCCATCACCGGTGTGCTCACCTACCTCGACGTGACGGGTTCGGCGCTCGCATTCGACCAGTCGTTCAGCGACGGAATCAGCCAGTTCGCCACCCAGATCGCCATCGGGCAAGTGTGGCTGGCCATCACGCTGATCGCCGCGACCACCACGGTGCTCTGCTTCGCGGTGCGCAACCACACGGCCATCGCGTTCGTGACCATCGTGTCGTTGTGCACGCTCATCCCGATGGCGCTGAGCGGCCACGCGGCTGGAACGGCCGGCCACGACCAGGCCATCACGTCGCTCGGACTGCACCTCGTGTTCGCCGCCATCTGGATCGGCGGCCTGGTCACGATCGTGCTGATCCGCAAGACACTGGACAAGGACCGCCTCGTCACGGTGCTCGAGCGGTTCTCCACGCTCGCGATCATCTGCTTCGTCGTCGTCGCCTTCTCGGGCATCATCAACGCCGATCTGCGCGTCGGCACGTTGGAGAACCTGCTCACCGCCTACGGCGTGCTCGTGCTGGTCAAGGTGTTCGCGCTCGCCGTGCTCGGCTTGTTCGGCTTGTTCTGGCGCCGCTACATGATCGACCGGTTGAAGCGAGTCGGCAGCCGGGGACCGTTCTGGTGGATCGTCACCGCAGAGCTCGCGTTCATGGGCGTCGCCTCCGGTGTCGCCGCCGCGCTCGCCCGCACGGCCACACCCGTCGCGCAAGTGCCGGTCTCGCAGCCCACCCCGGCCGAGGTGCTCACCGGCGAGCCGCTGCCGCCACCGGTCACACTCGCCCGCTACCTGTTCGGCGTGAACATCGATCCGCTCTGGCTGATCGGATGCTGCTTCGCGATCTTCTTCTACCTCGCAGCCGTCATCCGGCTGCGTCGTCGTGGCGACAGCTGGCCCATCGGACGCACGATCGCCTGGATTGCGGGCGTTCTGGCGCTGCTCTGGGTGACCAACGGCGGCATCAACGTCTACGAGAAGTACCTCTTCTCCAGCCACATGCTCGCGCACATGCTGCTCACGATGGCCGTGCCGGTGCTCCTCGTGCCCGGCGCCCCCGTGACGCTCGCGGTGCGAGCCATCAGGAAACGCACCGACGGGTCGCGTGGCGGGCGCGAGTGGATCCTGCTGGTCGTGCACTCGAAGATCGCGGCGTTCCTCACGCATCCGATCACCGCCGCCGTACTGTTCGCCGGTTCGCTCTGGGTGTTCTACTACTCACCTCTGTTCAGCTGGGCGACGACCGACCACATCGGACACGAGTGGATGATCATCCACTTCCTCATCACCGGCTACCTGTTCGTGCAGTCGCTGATCGGCATCGACCCGGTCCCGTACCGGTTCCCGTACCCCATGCGGCTGGTGTTGCTGCTGGCCACGATGGCGTTCCATGCGTTCTTCGGCCTTTCGATCATGACCACTGACGGATTGTTCCTCGCCGACTGGTACGGCGCCATGGGCCGCACCTGGGGCGTGACGCCACTGGCCGATCAGCAACTGGCCGGCGGCATCGCGTGGAGCATCGGCGAGATCCCGACCGTCGCGCTCGCGATCACCGTCGCGATCCAGTGGAGCCGCAGCGACGCCAAGGAGACGAAACGCCGCGACCGGCAGGCGGATCGAAGCGGCGACGCCGATCTCGTCGCCTACAATGCGATGCTGCAGCGCATGGCGTCCGACGATCCCGATCCAGGGGCGGGCGCCGCGGTGCGGCACGACGAGGCAGCACAGACGCGTGCAGCGAAGGAGCCCCAGCGTTGAGCACGGTGACAGCGGATGCCGTCACTCTGACGAGCGAACAGGCTGCGGTGTTCGACGCGATCGAGCACACCCGCGACCACGTCTTCGTCACGGGACGCGCCGGAACCGGCAAGTCCACTCTGCTGAACCATCTGGCCTGGAACACCGAGAAGCAACTCGTCATCAGCGCACCGACCGGGGTCGCGGCGCTGAATGTGGGGGGTCAGACGATCCACTCCCTGATGCGGCTGCCGATCGGTGTCATCGCCGACAACGACCTGGACCAGCCGCGCGAGCTCATCAGGCTGCTGAACACCATCGACACCCTCGTGATCGACGAGATCTCGATGGTCAACGCGGACCTGATGGATGCCGTCGACCGAGCGCTCCGCCAGGCTCGCCAGCGCAAGCTCGAGCCGTTCGGTGGTGTGCAGATCGTGCTGTTCGGCGACCCGTACCAGCTCGCGCCGGTTCCCGGCGACGCCGAGGAGCGCGCGTATTTCGCCGACCACTACCGGTCGATGTGGTTCTTCGACGCGAAGGTGTGGGAGGAGGCATCCCTTCGCCGGTTCGAGCTGAGCGAGATCCACCGGCAGCACGAGCTCGACTTCAAGCTCATGCTCAACGCCGTGCGCCACGGACGCGTCACGAAAGAGATCGCGGATCGGCTCAATGCCATGGGCGCGCGGCCGCAGCCGGAGGACGGCACGATCACGCTCGCCACCCGCAACGACACGGTCAACCGCATCAACGCGACTGCCCTGCGGAAGCTGCCCGGCCGCGTGCTGACGGCCAAGGCGGAGATCTCCGGCGACTTCGGGCAGCGCAACTTCCCGGCCGACGAGACGCTCGAGCTGAAGGTCGGCGCGCAGGTGATGTTCCTGCGCAACGACACCGGCCAGAGCGGTGACCCTCCCCGCTGGGTCAACGGCACCATCGGCACCGTGGTGCGCATCGACACCAACGTGTGGGTGGATGTCGACGGCGACGTGCACGAGGTGGAGCCCGCGGTCTGGGAACGGTACAAGTACACATACAACCCGCTCACGAAGAAGCTGACGAAGGATGTCGCCGCCGAGTTCACGCAGTTCCCGCTGCGACTCGCGTGGGCCGTCACGATCCACAAGTCGCAGGGCAAGACGTACGACAGCGCCATCGTCGACCTCGGTGCGAGGGCGTTCAGCCCGGGCCAGACATACGTGGCGCTGAGCCGCCTCACCTCGCTGGAAGGGCTCTACCTCACCCGTCCCCTGCGCCCGGGCGACATCATGGTCGACCGCGACGTCGACCGCTTCATGAGCGGCGGAGCCGCGACCCCGGCTGCCGGCGCTGTGGTCTGACCACACTCGGAAGTGCCTCAGCCGAAGGGATGATTTCCGTCCGTCCGTTGTCGTCTCGTTACCCCTCGCTGCCTCCTCTCCGACGGCTGTCGGCTTAGGCTGGAAGACAGGTCGGCCCAGACACACGTCTAGTGGCCGGGGGGAACCTGAGGGAGAGCTATGCCAAGGCGTGAGGGGCGCAACCGGCGTTACGCGCTGCTCGCAACCGGAGTAGCCGCGGTCATGGCCGCCTCGCTCGCGCTGGCCGGATGCACCGGGAACGGGACGGCCGCACCGGTGCCGTCGCAGGCATCCGTCACGGTGCCATCCGATGAGGCGAACGCCGTGAAAACCGCCGTGACGGATGCCATGAAGCTGGCGGGAGCATCCGGCGCGATCGTGGGCGTGTGGGCGCCGTGGGCGGGAAGCTACACCGCAGGGCTGGGCACGACGACCACGAAGGGCAAGAACCCGGTGACGCCCGACATGGCGTGGCGCATCGGCTCGGTGACCAAACCCATGACCTGCACGGTACTGCTGTCGCTCGTGCAGAAGGGTGAGGTGTCGCTCGACGATCCGGTGTCGAAGTATCTGCCACGGCTGGTCGGCATCGACGATCTGAAGCTGGGGCAGCTGTGTCAGAACACGTCGGGCCTCGGCGACTACTCCGCAGCGCTCGCCCCCCAGTTCGTGGACAACCCGCTACGCACCTACGTGCCCCTCGAGCTCGTCTCGAGCGGCTTGGGCGAGCCGCGCACCGGCACACCGGGCCAGCAGTGGTCGTACTCCAACGCCGGTTACATCCTGCTCGGCATGGCCCTCCAAGCTGCCACCGGCAAGGACTGGTCCACCCTCTACCGGGACGAGGTGTTCAACCCGCTCGGCATGTCGTCGTCGAGCCTGCCGAGTTCGGCGAACCTCCAGGGATCCGGTCTTCACGGCTATGCCACGTCGCTGGATCCCGTCAGCGGCGCCCCGCAGTGCGGCACCGTGATGGACGACACCGACCTCGCTCCGAGTGCCACCTGGACGGCGAAGGGTGTGGTCTCCACTCTCGGCGACCTGAAGACGTTCGCACAGTCGTTCGCAACGGCGTCCCTTCTGCAGGGAGACGCGAAGAAGGCCGCATGGAAGTCCGTGCCGCTCGGTGCGAAGGCCGCGGCCTGGCAGCGCTACGGAATGGGCGGCATCCAGTTGGGCCCGATGCGCGGGCACGACGGGGCGGTACCGGGGTTCATCACGGCCATGCTGAGCGACCCGCAGTCCGGGCTCACGGTCGTGGTCATGCTGAACAATTCGACGTCGGGCGCCGCCTATGCGCAGTCGCTCGCGATGGAGCTCAGCGCCATCGCCGCGGGATTCAAGCCGACCGACGGACGCAAGGCGCCCACGATCTCGCTGCCGTGGAAGGCGGATGACGCCAAGGCGACCCTCGATCAGCTCGCGGTCTGCAGACCGGCCGGCTCACCCCCGGCTCCGACACCGGCGGCGGCGACGACAGCGGCGTATCAGCCGCTGCCCCCCAACTGACGCTCAATCGGCTCTCGCCGATATCGTGGCTGCGCCACTCACCGCCGGGGTCGGGTCGGCCGTAGGAGCAAGCTCCTACGGCTCTCCCCTCAATCGCCGATAGCCTCGAGGCATGGCTATCGTCCCCGACACGAAGAACTGGACCTGGGTGCTCGAGCGCGCCTGCCCGGAATGCGGATTCGACGCCAGCACGGTCGGGTTCCGCGACATCCCGCGTCTGACGAGGGAGAACGCCGCGGGGTGGATGCCCGTGCTCGAGCGGCACGACGTACGCGTGCGTCCCGACGAGAGCACGTGGTCGCCACTGGAGTACGCGGCGCACGTGCGCGACGTCTACCGGGTGATGGGTCGCCGGCTGCAGCTGCTGCTGACGCAGGACGACCCCGAGTTCGAGAACTGGGATCAGGACGCCACCGCGGTCGCCGAACGCTACGGGGAACAGGATCCTGCCGTCGTCAGCGGCGAACTCCGTGAGGCTGCGGCAGCGATCGCGGATGCCTGGGAGGCGGTTCCCGACTCCGCTCTGGCCCGAAGCGGCCGCCGCAGCGACGGGAGCGTCTTCACCGTCGAGTCGCTGGCCAGGTATTTCATCCACGACCCGGTGCACCACCTGTGGGATGTGCGCCCGCGCTAGCAGGTCACGCGCAGAGCGGGACCCCGGGCGACGTGAGGATGACCGTGCGGTTCTGCTCGGCGAGGGCGTCGGAGTACGTGCCCGTGGCATCCGTCTCGGGCTTGAACCCGCACCAGGAGTGACCCACTCCGGCCGTCGCCAGCAGGGATGACGGCACACCGAGGGTCACGAGTGCCTGCTTGACGGCATCCGCTCGCTGTTTCGACAACGCGAGATCGGCCGTGTTGCTGGTCGCCTGGTCCTTCGAAGCCGTGCCGGTGATGGTGACCACCTGACCGTTCTGCTCGATGGACGGAACCAGGTCGGAGAGCACCTTCTGGGCCGCTGACGGGTCGGAGAACCTGGCGGTGTTCTTCACGAAGAGCAGATCGCTGTCGCGCACGACGATCGGCTGCGACCAGTCCGTCTTCGTGGCCGTCGATGGAACCGGCACCGCGGTGACAGCGGGCAGCCCGGATGCCGCCGCCCCAGATGCCGGCTCGGGCAGCACCGAGAGCGTGCCGCCGGATGCCGTGACGATCGCCGCCCAGATCGCCTGCAGGTTGCTGCGCGCCGTGATGGTGAGCGGCTGCTGCGCACCGGCGACGTCGCCGAGGCCGGACCAGTAGACGGTGACGCCCTTCAGATCCGTCGGCAGCTCGCCCTTCGACTTCAGGTCGGCGACCACCTGCGTCGCGTCCGCGGTGAGCAGGCCCTGCACGGCGAAGTTCAGCGGGTCGACCGTCTGCAGTCCGTTCCCGATCACGAGCACGCCCATCGAGTTCGTGCCGAGGTTGCGCGCCGCCTGGTCGATGGCGTCGAGAAAGTCGACCTCCGGGCTGGATGCCTTCAGCGATTGGATGTAGCTCGTCACCTGCGCGAGCTTGTTGCGTTGGTCGCTCTTGCAGACGATGTCGTCGTTGGCACTCGAACCGAGCAGCGTCGTTCCGCGCGCCTCCGGCTTGCCCGACGGCACCACGATGGTTACGCTGCCGTTGCTCTGCCCTGTGGCCTGCAGCTGCTGGGTCGCGGATGCCGGCAGCTGCGTCGCCGGTTCGTTCGCGGTGCTTCCCGCGACGACACCGAGGTTCCGTTTGTTCGCCTGACTGCAGGGTCCCGTCGATGCAGCGGCCGACGAGCAGGCCGTGAGCGCGACGGCGACGAGGCAGGCCGCGACGGCAGGGGCGATGAGGCGGAGCGGATGTCTCACTGCGGCTCCCTTCTCAGCTGCAGCTCGTGGATGATCTGGCTCGTTCCCTGCGGATCCCGCTGCCGCTGCGCTAGCCGCGTCGCCAGCTGGGCGCGCACCTGTTCGAGCTGCGAGCGCAGTGTGTCCTGAGCGAGCTCGTAGCGCCGGCGATCGGCGGCATCCTGCGCGGCCTGCTGGGCGACCGCCTCGGCGGCCTTCAACTGCTCGGCTAGCAGGCGATCGCGATACTGGCGCAAGCGGGCGACCCGACGCCATCCGCGTTCGACGGCGGTGACCAGCGGCCGCGTCGTGAGCCAGGCGGTGACGAAGCTCAACGCCCCGGAGGTCGTGAGAACGCCCAGCATCAAGAACGCCATGATCGTGTCGGGCGCCGTCCACGAGAAGCCTGCCGCGGGCGTGGTCTGTCCGGTGCCGACGAGGCCGGAGAGCCCGCCCGCCGCCTGCGCGTCGATACCCGCCTTGATCCTGGCGAGCGTGACGACGATGAGGATGGCCGCCCACAGCACTCCGAGTCCGAGCACGACTGCCACCCAGCCGCGGGTGCTGATGCCGCTCTCGATGCGTCGGATCAGCACGGCGATCAGGTGCGGGATGGTGACGATCGCGGCCGAGATTCCGGCGGTGATGATGTACATCAGCGCGCCGATCGACCCGTACTGGCTGTCGTTGCGCAACAGTAGCGTGAGCGTCTGCGACAGCAGGTAGTAGTCCACCGCCATCATGCCCAGCAACAGCACGTAGACCATCACGTGGGCAAGCGGCGAAAGGCGTCCGAGCCGCGGACCGCTCCGCGGCGGTTTCATCACGATGTCGCGAGCCATGTCATCCCCCTTGAAGCCGTGAACTCAGGCGTAGCTGTGGAACTGCGGATCGCGGGCGGCCAGTTTGCGCTCGAGCATGCCCGCCTCCGCCTCGGCCTTGCCGAGGTCCGCGTGCACGGAGCGCAGCGCGCCGTCGACGAGCTCGATGCGGCTGCGTGCGATGGTCTGCAGCGCCTCGCACGTGGACTCGTGGCGTGTACGCTGCCTGGCAAGGTCGGCGAGACCGGCGTTCTCGAACGCGGAGATCTCGTGCTCGAAGACATCCAGTGTCTCCACGTCGAGCGAGCGTCTCATGCGCCATAGGCGCCAGCGCAGCCTTCGTGACAGCCGCTTCGCCTTGGGCAGGCGGTATTCGACCGTCTCGAGCCCGAACGCGTCGTGCGTGTCCACCACGGCGACGACGGCCCCCAATCGGTTCCGTTTCGACATCGTTCCCTCCTCGACTGCGCGGCCGGCGCGCTCCTGTGTCGTGCGCTCCAGGCTCAGCCTGCGGCGTCCGCCCTGCCGTTGCCTGTGTGTGCGGCCGCGATCGCACCACCGAACAGGTCGGTGCCGTGCCACAGGTCCAGCGCTCGATGGCTGTCGTCGACCGTGAGCCACGCGGGGCGTGCCAGTGTCGGCGGCCGGTCGCTGATGTTCTCGGCGGCAGGATGCACGCGCCGCAGCGTGCCCCAGTAGATGGCCGCCTTCTCGTCCGAGTAGTCGAAGTACCGGCGGGCGCGCAGTCGCGCCACCGTGAACCTCGTGTGGATGATCGCCTTGAGGTGCGCCGACCTGCGGTGATCGCGCTGGATGCGCCGCTCGAGTCTCCGCAGATCCTCGTGGGCGGGACTCGTCAGGTCGGGGTGCGCCATGGCACTGGCGATCGCATCGTGCAGCGCTTCGGTCGCCGCCCGTTCGAGTGCGCTGGATCGTTCCGCATACTCGCGCTGCTCGCGCACGATCGTGTCAGCAAGGGCCTCGTGCTCCATCCACTGGGACCGAACATCCGTGAAGAACCGCTGCCCCTCACGCTGAGCGTACGTGGCGGCGTGCGCCTGCAGAGCTGCGACAGTCGGAGTGGGATCGCCGACCGGCTCGGCTTCGTAGGCGGCTCGCGGGACGCCAGCACGGGCATCCCGTTTCGCCAGCCGCCTCAGATGGGTGCGCGTGAGCACGCCGACACGCAATGGAGCGCGAGGCGTGCGCGGGACGCGCAGTGCACGGGCATCCGACACGGAAGACCTCCTCTTCGTCGCGGACGGATCCGATCCGGCCGCACCGAGGAGATACACGGTAGGCGTGCCGGATGACAGATCGCCATGAGCCTGATAAGACGCTCGGCGAATCGAGACGCGCGCGTTATGCGACCCGTCGGGTCACTCGAACTGGGGCGCACGGCGAGCCGAGCGGCGCCGATCGATGGGTGATCCCTTGGAGGGCGAAACATAAGGTGAGAGCATGACCACGGGAACGCCCGCGAACGATCCGTCGCGTCTCTCGCCGGATCCGCCCGCTCAGCCCGACCAGCCGGCCCAGGAGCCGGGGCCCTCGCCGCATCCGCCGGTGCGGCACCGCCCGCCTGCAGAGCTGATCGCCGTCGTCGTGCTCACCTACATCGCGGGGTTCCTCGCGATCGGGGTGGGCATCCTGTTCATCCTGCTGCGCTACGTGGTCGACAACGGCATGTTCGGCGGGTCGTTCGGAGTCACGCTGATCGGAGCCGTGGTCATCCTTCTCGGGCTCTTCATCATCGCGATGGCGTCGGCCCTGACCAGGGGCAAGCACTACGCGCGAGTGCTGACCACGATCGCGATGGCGGCGGAGTTCGCGCTGGCGATCGTCGCGCTCGTCGTCGACGCGACGTCGTACTGGTTCGAGATCGCGCTCATGGCCGTCGCCGTGCTCACCACGGTCGTGCTCTGGGTGGGGCGCGGTGGGCGCTACTTCGCGCACATCAGCGCGCAGGATGCCGCGCGCCGGCAGACCGGGCTGTAGGTTCCGAAGAGCTCGACAAGCGGTGGCGTCAGTAATCGCCCGATCCGCCATGACGTCGCACGTAGCGGCGGTGGATGAAGCGCACCACCTCGACGCCCGCGATCGCGACGATGGACAGCTCGATCACGAGCAGCGTCGTGATGAGCGAGGGGTCCGCGAACCCGAGGAACGTGCGTGCCAGCGGCACCGCGTACACGACGATGAGGCCGATCATCATGGCGCCGATGATGACGATCTTCCATCCGTCGATGGGCCGGGAGAGCACCACGAGAATCCACAACCCGATGATCGTGAGGATGAGCGTAGACCCGGTGCGCAGTTCGTCTTGCTGGATGCCCGCACCGCCGGCCGCCCACGCGTACCACCACACGACCAGGCCGACGACCAGGCCGGCAGGCACCGCGAAGCTGAGCGAGCGACGCAGGAACCCGGGGATGTAGCGCCGTGTGTTCGGCATGAGCGCCAGGAAGAACGCCGGAATGCCGATCGTCAGGCCGTCGACCACGGAGAGCTGGCGCGGTAGGAACGGGAACTGCATGATGCTGATTCCGAACACGATCGCCAGCACCGTGGCCCACGCCGTCTTGGTGAGGAACAGCATCGAGACGCGCTCGATGTTCGCGATCACCTGACGTCCTTCGGCGACGACGCCGGGCAGGTGCTCGAACTTGCCGTCCAGCAGCACGATGCGCGCGACCGCCTTGGTCGCGGCCGAGCCGGACTCCATCGCGATGCCGATGTCGGCCTCCTTGATGGCCAGCGCGTCGTTCACCCCGTCCCCGGTCATCGCGACGGTGTGCCCGGCGGCCTGCAGCGCCTGCACGATGCCCTTCTTCTGGGTCGGGGTGACCCTGCCGAAAACCGTGTGGCGCTCTAGCTCGGCGGCGAGGGCATCCTGGTCGTCGGGCAGTTCGCGGGCGTCGAAGCCGCTCGGGGCATCCAGCCCCACCTCCCGGGCGATCGCAGCGACGGTCTGCGGGTTGTCGCCGGAGATGATCTTCACGGCCACGCCCTGCGATGCGAAGTAGCCGAGGGTCTCGAGGGCGTCCGAGCGGACGCTCTCGCGGAACGTCAGCAGCGTGACCGGCTTCAGCTCGGCGGGAAGCGTTTCGGCGTCGACGTGCTCGGGCGTGAGCGTCGCGGCGCAGTGCCCGAGCACGAGCGTGCGTCGTCCGGATGCCGCCAGCTCGACCGACCTACCTCGCAGCTCCTCGTGTGCGGCACCCTGGAACACCATCTCGGGCCCGCCGAGCACCCAGGTGCCTTCGGCGGAGCCGGTGAACGACACCGCGCTCCACTTGCGGGCGGAGGAGAACGGGATGCGCGCCTCCGGTTCCAGGTCGCCCTCCGTCGGGTAGACGGCGGCGAGGCATCGCGCGGTGGCGTTCGCATCGGGTTCGGCGCCGTACCAGGCCAGCACCTGCTCCCATCCGCGCGGCATGGACCCCGCGTCCGGAACGGCCTGCGCTTCCACGGCGGAGAGCGGTCCTGAAACGGACCGGGACACCGGATGCGCCTGATCGAACACGATCTCGCCCTCGGTGAGCGTGCCGGTCTTGTCGAGGCAGATCACGTCGACGCGGGCCAGGCCCTCCACCGCCGGAAGCTCCTGCACGAGCACCTGCCGCGCGGCGAGTTTCACCGCTCCGACCGCGAACGCGATGCTCGTCATGAGCACGAGGCCCAGCGGGATCATCGCGATCACCGAAGCGATCGCGTTCACAGCGGCCTGCCGCCAGTCGCCGCTGCGGATCGCCTCTGGCCAGCCGCCGAACACGAAGATCTGCGCGTTGAGCACGAGCAGGGCGACCGGGCCGATGATCCAGGCCTGGAACTTGAGCACCTTGTCCACCGACCGCCGCAGCTCGCTCGCGACCAGCGAGAACCGCTTCGCCTCGCTGGCGAGCTTGTTGGCGAACGAGTCGGCGCCCACCCGGGTGACGCGCACGGTGCCCTCGCCGCCGACCACGATCGACCCGCTCAGCACCTCGCCTGTCCCGTCTTCTCCGCCCGGCTGCTTGTCGACCGCATCCGACTCCCCGGTCAGCATCGACTCGTCGGCCTGCAGCCGCGACGAGTCGACGACCACGCCGTCCGCGGCGATCTGGTCGCCTGCCCGGAGCACGAGGATGTCGTCCAGCACCACCTCGGCCAGCGTCACCTCGCGCAGCTCCCCGTCGCGTATCACCCGGGCGGTCGGAGCGTGCAGCAACGCGAGCTTGTCGAGGGCGGCCTTGGCACGGAACTCCTGAACGGAACCGATGATCGTGTTGGCGATCGCACTCAGGCCGAACAGGGCATCCTGCCATCGCCCGAGGATGAGCAGCACGGCGAAGCAGGCCACGATGATGCCGTTGAACAGGGTGAACACGTTGGCGCGCACGATGCTCCACGCGGAGCGGCTGGTGGCATCCGTGTACGCGTTCGTACGCCCGGCTGCCACCCGTTCGGCGACCTCGGCCGACGTCAGGCCGAGCGTCGCGTCGGCCGTGTCGGTCATCGTCTCCCCCCTCGACACTCTGGCGGATCGAGGCACGCTCAGCGGCATCAGCGCCGCCCGATGCGAGCATAATGGAGCACTTTGCGTGGAGCAGTCCCCCATTCGCCCATGGCATCGACGGCTGACGTCAGCGTCGACGATCCTGGGCGCGGCTAAATGGGTCGGCGAGAACTGGTTCCTGCTGCTATGAGTCGTCGCGCAGGCCCTGGATCATGCTCCGCAGGATCCGTAGCGCCACGGCCTGTTCGTCCTGAGTCAGGTCGCTGACCATTCTGAGCTCGACCGATCGGACGGCGGCGGATGCCTTCTCGAGGCTCCGCCTGCCGCGCGGTGTCAATCGAGTGGGCAGAGCCTTCCCGACGGGAGCCTCCGCCGGTCTGGTCACGTAACCGTCACGCTCGAGGGTCTGCAGCAGCACGTTCATCGATTGCCGTGTCACAAACGCCCCTCGTGCGAGTTCGGAGTTCGACAGCCCGGGACGCTGGGCGAGCAGTTCGAGGCACGAGTAGTGCGTCACGGTCATCCCGAGTGGCCGCAGCACGGCCTCCATCGCAACGCGGAGCGCGCTGGAGGCTTCCTTCAGCAGGTAGCCCAACGACGTCTCCAGATCGACACCGTCTTGACTCATGTCAGCATTCTGACATAGAGTCGAGCGTGTCAGAAAACTGACACAACTCGATCAGGCGAAGCGAGGAGAATCACCATGCCTGTTACCGGTCCCGACTTCATCTCCCTCCAGGTTCGCGACCTCGACGCGTCGCGGGCGTTCTACGAGCAGTACCTCGGTCTGGTCCGCTCGCAGGCCGGCCCTCCGCACGCCGTCGTCTTCGAGACGACGCCGATCGCGTTCGCGCTGCGAGACGTCGTGCCCGGCACCGACCTCGGCTCCGTGTCCCAGCCGGGCATCGGCGCGGCGATCTGGCTCCACGCGACCGACGTGCAGAGCATCCACGACGCTCTCGTCGCCGACGGTCACACGATCGTCGCGGCCCCGATCGACGGGCCCTTCGGTCGTACGTTCACCTTTGCCGATCCGGATGGCTACCACGTCACGCTTCACGACCGGGTCTGAGCCCACGGTCGGAGCTGAGCCCACGACCGGGCACGGTCCCTCCCGCGCCGCACCATACGAACGGTGCCTTCCGCAACTCCTGTCGATCAAGCGTGCCGATCCGCGATGCTGAAGTGGTGGCATCCGCTGCCGGCGCTCCATGGGGATCGGCGTCGAGTGGCAACCACGAGAAGGGCGGCCGAAATATGACGACAGAACCAGAAGGCTCCGGCGAGGGGACGCCCGAGTTCGATGAACAGCCGTTTATCGAGGCGAACTCTCAAGCGAAATCGCGGTACGGCCGCTTCAACCTTGCCATCGTCGGCGCCACGGGCGTTGGCAAGTCCTCGCTCGTCAACGCGGTGTTCGGGCGCGACCTGGCGAAGGTCGGCAAGGGGCTGCCGGTGACCAGAGGCGTGCATTACTACCACGACGATTCGCTCGGGATCTGGGATCTCGAAGGCTTCGAGATCGGATCGCAGGATGCCCCGAGCGACATTCTCCGAGAGCACCTCAAGACGATCTCGGAGCGGCCGGCCATCGAGCAGATCTCCGTGGTCTGGTACTGCGTGCTCTCTCACGCCGACCGCTTGACTTCTTCTGACATCGGCATGATCCGCGAACTCGATGCCGCCGGTCTGCCGGTCATCGTCGTTCTGACCAAGGTCGACTGGACGAAGAGCGCCATCACCGGCAAGCGCTCCGCTTCGTCGGACGCCAACGAGTTTCAGCAGTGGCTGGAGGATCCCGTCGACGAGAACGGGCATCCGATCGACATCCCGATTCAGCGAGTGATCCTGACGTCAGTGCGGGACAAGCACGGAAAGGGCAAGGGGCACGGCCTCGGTGAACTCGTCACGGAAACCCTCGCACTTTCACCGGAGAGCGAGAAGGATGCGTTTCGCATCGCTCAACGACTCAACCTCCCTTGGAAGCGCGAGCTGGCTCGCCCGGTCATCAGAGCTGCTGCGGGGGCGGCCGCAGCAGCTGCCGCTGTCCCTGTTCCGATCGCTGACGCGGCGATTCTGGCACCGATCCAGTTGACGATGATGGGCCGGATCGCGGCCATCTACGACCTCGAGCTCAAGACGATGCTATCCGCAGGAGCCCTCGCCCAGCTGGGCGTGCAGTTCACCGGTCAGGCGCTGGCGCGCAGCTTTCTCAAGCTGATCCCCGGTGCGGGAAGCGTCATCAACGCGGGAGTCGCCTTCGCGGTCACGGTCGCCACCGGCGAGGGATGGCTGCGACTGTGCGAACAGGTGCACACCGGCAAGCTGGATGTGGCGAACATCGCCGATTCCTGGGGGCGATACGCCCCGAGCTTCCTCGATGTCGTCCGCAGGATGACGGAGCATCGAATCGCCGGGCCGGGCGACCGGCATAACGCATGAGAGCGGATGACGGGAATCGTCCCCACCGCCCCTCCAACCGCCGCTCCGCGGCGCTCGGAGCCTCCGGCGGCGTGGGCCCACCCAAGGGTTCGATTCACTGCACACACAAATGCGTTATGCCGGCCACCTAACGGCGACCGGCATAACGCATGAGAGCGGATGACGGGAATCGAACCCGCGCTATCAGCTTGGGAAGCTGAGGTTCTGCCATTGAACTACATCCGCGTGCCGCGCGGCGGCGGCATCCATCATCGTAGCCGACGGCATCCGGAGGTCGCGCCCTCGGCTCTCAGCCCAATCGCCGCTAGCCTGGACACGTGCTGCTCTCCGATCGCGACATCACGGCCGAGCTCGACGCGGGACGCATCGCTCTGGAGCCCTACGATCCGGCGATGATCCAGCCGTCGAGCATCGATGTGCGCCTCGACCGCTTCTTCCGGCTGTTCGACAACCACAAGTACGCGTTCATCGATCCGTCCGAAGATCAGCCCGAGCTGACTCACCTCGTGGAGGTGGACGGCGACCAGCCGTTCATCCTTCACCCCGGCGAGTTCGCGCTCGGGTCGACGTTCGAGCGCGTGACCCTGCCCGACAACGTGGCGGCGCGCCTGGAGGGCAAGAGCTCGCTCGGCCGCCTCGGCCTGCTGACGCACTCGACGGCCGGCTTCATCGACCCCGGCTTCACCGGGCACGTGACGCTCGAGCTCAGCAACGTGGCCACCCTTCCGATCAAGCTCTGGCCGGGCATGAAGATCGGGCAGATGTGCTTCTTCCAGCTGTCGTCGCCGGCCGAGCAGCCATACGGCTCCGCCGCGTACAGCTCCCGGTACCAGGGCCAGCGCGGGCCGACGGCATCCCGCTCGTTCCTGGGCTTCCACCGCACGGATGTGAGCGGCACCGAGATCAGCACGGACTCCGATGCTCCGGAACGCCACACCGCACCGACCGGGAGCTGACCACTCGAAACACGCAGGAGGGCGAGCCGATGGACGACGAACGCGGCGCGGATCCGATGCGCGCTGAGGCGCGCGGCATGTTCACGGATGCCCTGGTCAGCGCGGGGCCGTCGCCGGAGCATCCGAAGCGGATGACCCGGTTCGGCCAGCTCGTCGGTTCGTGGCACGTGCGCGGTCGACGGCTCGACGAGCCGACCGGTGAGTGGCGCGATCGCGACTTCACCTGGCTGGTCTCGTGGGTGATGGACGGTCGCGCGATCGAAGACCTCGAGGTCGTCGAGAAGGATGGCCGCCCGCAGACCATCGCGGTCGCCGTACGGGTCTACGACCCCACGGCGGGCATCGTGCGCGTGAGCTACTTCTCACCCGCGCTCAACCAGTACGCGAACCTCGTGGCGCAGGGCTGGCGCGACGGCATCCGGCAGGACGGCACGCAGAACGACGAGCGGCCCATCCGCTGGAACTTCAGCGCGGTCTCGGCCCAGAGCTATGCGTTCGACGGCTGGGTGAGCGACGACGGCGGCGTCACGTGGAAGCTCGTCGAGCACCTCGAGGGCGAGCGGCTGGACTGAGCGGGCCCTCGCAGCTCTCGCGGAGCAGAACCTTCACCGGCAGGCGCATCGCGATCGGCTCCTGGGAGGATGACCCCATGACCGTCGCCATCATCGGGCCCGGAACCATCGGCGCAGCCCAGGCGGCCGCCTGGCGCGAGGTGGGTGCCGAGGTGTCGTACCTCGTCTCGCGCCGGGTGGGTGCCTCGCTGCGGGATGCCCCGGACGCCCGCACCGTGACCGACCTCGAGGTCGTGCTCGGCGATCCGTCCGTCGACATCGTGACCATCTGCACGCCGACCCGCACGCACCGGGAGTTCGCCGTGGCATCCTTGCGCGCGGGCAGGAACGTGCTGCTGGAGAAACCGATGGCGCTCGCCGTGGACGACGCGGAGGCGATCGTCAAGGCGGCACGAGAATCCGCTGGCGTGCTCATGGTCGGACACGTCGTGCGGTTCTTCGACGCCTACGTGCGCGTGCGCGAGCTCGTCGAGGCGGGTGCGGTGGGGCATCCGTTCCATGTGCGGGCGGAGCGCATGATCGCGCCGCCAGACACCCCGTGGTGGTTCGACGAGGAGCAGTCCGGCGGGGTCGCGGTCGACCTCGGCATCCACGATCTGGATCAGGCGAACCTGCTGCTCGGGCAGCCGACCGGCGTCAGGGCGGCTGCGACGCACCCGCTCGGCCCCGTGGAGACGACGGTGCGATACGACGACGGCGAGCTCGCCCAGGTGATGAGCCATGCACGGATGCCCATTGCGATCTCGTTCGCGACTGCCCTGCAAGTAACCGGTGACGCAGGCGTCATCGCGACGCGTTTCATCGGCGGAGAGCGACCCACGGAGGAGTTCACGGTGCGGGGTGGGGCGGATGTAGGAGAAGCCGCCACCGAGGAAGGCGCCGTCCGGATCGTTGGCCGCGGCACCATGACCGGCCGCATCGTCCCCGTTGGCTCGAACTCCGCGCACCCGGTGCCCACCAACCCCTACGCGAGGCAGGCGGCGCACTTTCTGGAGTGCGTGGCATCCGGAACCCCGTCGACGATCGCACCGGTCGTGGACGCGATGGTCGCGCTCCGCACCGCCCTCGCCGCCCGCGACTCGTTACGGGCGGGCGGTGCCTGGATGCCGGTCAGCTGAGCTGGTCCTGCTTCGCCTTCACCGGGATCATCACGGCCAGTCCGATGGCGAGCACAAGCACGATGCCGAGGATGCCCCAGTACTGCTTGCCGCCCATGGTGACGAAGAGGCCGAACGCTAGCGGTGCGATGAAGGTAGCGGCCCGGCCGGTCGTGGCATACAGGCCGTAGACCTCGCCCTCGCGGCCAGGCGGGATGAGGCGGCCGAGGAACGTGCGGCTGGCCGACTGCGCCGGCCCGACGAAGAGGCACAGGGCGAGGCCGAGCGTCCAGAACACGATCTGGCCGCCGCCGTGCAGCACGAAGACGAGCGAGCCGCAGACGACGAGTCCGATGAGGGATGTCAGGATGACCGGCTTCGGTCCGAGCAGGTCGTCGAGCGTGCCGACCGCGATGGTGGCGATGCCGGCGACGACGTTCGCGGCGATGGCGAAGATGATGACCTCGCCGGAGGAGAAGCCGAACGATCCGGCTGCGAGCACGCCGCCGAACGTGAAGACGCCGGTGAGGCCGTCGCGGAAGATCGCGCTGGCGAGCAGGAAGTAGACGGTGTGGCGGCTGGTCTTCCAGAGGCGGGCGATGTCTCGGCCGAGCACCGCGTACGAGCGGAAGAAGCCGACGCGCGGTCGGCCGAAGTCGGCAAGCGCGCGGTTCTCCGGAACGGCGAACAGAACGGGAAGCGCGAACACCGCGAACCAGAGCGCCGCGATGAGCATCGAGACACGAACCGACAGACCGTTCGCGCTGGTCACCCCGAACAGGCCGACACTCGGGTGGATGAAGCCGAAATAGACGATCAAGAGCAGCGCGATGCCGCCCACGTACCCCATGCCCCAGCCCAGGCCGCTCACCTTGCCGATGGTCTTCGGTGTGGAGATCTGGCGGAGCATCCCGTTGTAGTTGACGCCCGCGATTTCGAAGAACACGGTGCCGATCGCGAGCAGCGCGAGGCCGAGCCACACGTACGCGGGTGCGGCCTGCACGAAGAACATGAGCGCGAGGCAGACCACGACGACGCCGGTGTTCACCCCGAGCCAGAGCTTGCGCCGGCCGGAGGTGTCGGTGCGCTGCCCGAGCACTGGGGCGAGCAGCAGCACGATGATGCCGGCCGCCGTGATGGTCCAGCTGAGCAGCTGCGAGAGCTGGGTGTTGTCGCCGAACGACTTGCTCGTCAGGTAGACCGTGAACACGAACGTCGTGGCGACGGCGTTGAAGGCGGAGGATCCCCAGTCCCATGCACCCCAGGCGAGTACCCGGCCGAAGCCGGTGCGCGTGGGGAGGATCGGCGCGCCGTCGGGTGGGATGACAGGGGATGCCGCATCTCTGCCGGCGCCGGCCACGTCGCTCATGCGCACACCTTACTGGCGACTGAGGCGAGAGCAATGCGAGCTTGCTCGCATTGCCGAGCCGATGGAGTCAGTTGAGCGGCGTCAGGCGCGATCATGGCATGGCAGGGGCCGGCGAGTGACTGGGTGGGCGCGGAGCGTCGACGCCTCGGGAATCGTGGACGCCTTTGGTCGCTTTACCGCGCGGCAACGGCATAGCGGGTCCACAATTTCGCGGATGCGCCCGTTCGGGAAGGCTCTGCCAGCCGCGGTGCGACGGTGCGGAACCGTGCCCGAAAACAGGCAAACCTCCCGGAAACAGGCCAAATTGTCCTGTTCTCGGGAGGAATGCGGTTTCCTGCCTGTTTTCGGGGGGAGGGGCGAGAGAGGAGGGGCGTGTGGCCGCCGACGGCGGCCACACAGCATCCGGCTCGCGCTGCCTCAGGCGTCGTTCTCCTTCAGCCAGGCCAGCGACTGCGCGATCCCCTCGAAGACGTCGCCGCGGTACGCGTCGAACTCCACGACCCGCAACGCGTTCGGCGCGGCCTGCAGGATGGCTCGCACGTCGACATCCCCCTGCCCGGCCGGGGCCTGGTTCTCGAACGCGGCCTTCAGTGCCTCGGGCACGATCAGCGCGCTCTCGCTGCTGGGCAGCACGTTCTTGATGTCGTCGTCGATCTTGCCGTCCTTGATGTGCAGCGCCCGCACCCGGTCGCCGAGCGAACGCAGCACCGCAGGGGCGTCCGCACCGCCGACCGTCGCCCAGAACGTGTCGACCTCGAGCACCGTGTCCGGACCGAGCAACTCGACGAACAGGTCGTAGACGGGACGCCCATCGACCTTGTTCGTGAACTCCCACTGGTGATTGTGGTAACCGAACTCGAGTCCACGTGCCTTGGCCTCGGCGGTCAGCTCGTTGACCCGCTCCGCCAGGCGGTGCACGTCATCGGATGTCTGCCACCGGTCGGTCGGGATGAACGGGTCGATCACCGTGGTCATGCCGAGCTCGGCGGCGGCGTCGAAGATCGAGGCGGGGGCATCCGAGTCGATGACGGGCGCGTGACCGGACGGCGCCGTCACCCCGGATGCCGCGAAAGCACGCTTGTAGTCGGCCGTGCGCAGGTGGAACGCGTACGGCTCGACCTGGCGGAAGCCGATCTCGGCAACGCGGGCCACGGCGGCGTCGAGATCGGCGTCGATCGCGTCGCGCACCGAGTACAGCTGAACGGAGGGGTTGGACATGAAGGGCTCCTTTGTGGTGGTTGGCGGTTCTTGCAGAACAGCAGAACGCGGCGAGAACAGCAACTTTGCCGCTGTTCTCGCCGCGAGAGCGCGGGCTGTAATGCTTCATGGGACGTACCCCATTTCGGGGCATCGGCGCACGTGCATACAGACCTAGACTCGGCTCATGATCGGCTGGGCGCGGGCGACCGGCGTTCTGGCCATGGCAGCGGTGGCGGTCGCGGGCATCCTGATGGCGCCCCCGGCCGGCAAGCAGCTGGTCGACGACGGTCTGCAGGCGCTGTGGAGCATGTCGCCGAAGCAGGCGCAGGCGTATCTGCTGAAGAACCCGGCGATCGCGGTCGACCTTGCCAACGCCGACGGGCGATACGTCGACGACCTGTGGAACAAGGCGTCAGCGAAGGAGCGCCAGACTGCGCTCCGGAACGCGCCGCAACTGATCGGCAACCTCGAGGGCGTCGACTACACGGACCGCGACAAGGCGAACCGCATCTACCTCGCCAAGTCACTGAAGTCGACGACGAAGCGGGTGGCATCCGCTCCGCAGGATGAGACGGCGCAGTTCCGGCTGCGCGCCCTGAAGGCCGTGAAGGCGACACTCAGCGGTGCGCGGAACCCTCGCCGTTACCTCGTCGAACTGACTCCAGCGGCACGCCCGCTCGCGGCGGTGGCGGTCGGCAACCCCGACACTGCGATGCAGGTCACGTTCGACGTGCCGGGCATGGGCACGTACGCCGACGACATGCAGCTCTGGACGCAGGCCGCGCAGAACGTCTACGACGAGCAGGGCAAGGCGGGAGCGCCGGCGAATCGTTCCGTGATCGCGTGGATCGGGTACGTGACCCCGCCACCGGGCATCGACGCGGCACTCGGCGCGTATGCCGCACGTGGGGCGCCGCATCTGGTGGCCGCGCTGCGCGGCTTCAAGGTCAGCCGCGACGGTGCGGTGGGCGTCGACCTCAGCGTCATCGCGCATTCCTACGGCACGACGACGGCGGCGAACGCTCTGGCATCCGCCCGGCTCGGCGTCTTCGCGTTCGTGATGCTCGGCTCCGCGGGCATCGAGGAGAACATCAGGGATGCCCGTGCCCTGCACTGCGAGCACGTGTACGCCGGCGAGGCGACCGGCGACACCCAGGCCCAGTGGGGTCGGTTGACGCGGAGGGATCCGCGCGCGCCGTCCTTCGGGGCGACGATTCTGCACGTGGAGGGATTCAGCGGCAAGCTGCCGGTCACCGCCCACGAACCGATCAAGCACTCGAACTGGAACAACGACCCCACCTCGGCCGCCTACGCCAACCTGACCAACATGAACGAGCTGGCCAAGAAGTACAGCGAGCACGTGACCACGTTCGGATACCTCGATGCCGGCACCGAGTCGCTCGCGAACGCCGCGACCGCGACGACGCGGTATCCCTCTCGCGGGCTGCTCTAGCGCGGCCGCGCCTGCCCTGACGGGTGGGCCGCGAATTGTGCACCCGTCGTGCAGCTGGATGCGCGAAAAGCGTCACCAATTCCCGGGCGCGCGACTCCCGAGGGCGGACCCAGCCGCATCCAGCGCCTGCCTCATGCGCTCGCCGAGACCGTCGGCAGAGAGCGCCGGCAGGTCGTCGACCGGGAACCAGCGCACGTCCTCGCTCTCGTCGCTGACCACGACAGGAGCCGCCGGATCGACGACGGCCACGAACCCGATGTCCCAGTGCGCCGAGCATGCGAAACCGCTGCCGAGCTCATGCCGGTGCAGGTCGACGATCGCCTTGGTCAGCAGCTCGAGCTCCTGGATGCCCGACTCCTCCCGTGCCTCCCGCACTGCCACGTCTGCGATCGAGTCGTCCTGCGGCTCGACGTGGCCGCCGAACTGCACCCAGAAGCCGCCCTTACGGTGAAAGCACAGCAGCGTGCGCTCGAGATCAGGCGAGAACACGAAGCACGACGCGGTCACGTGCTCAGGGCCGCCCTCGCGTCGGAGTGCCCCGTCGCCGCTCACCCCCACGAATCGCAGGTATGCCTCTCGCGCATCCGACGCTTCGAGCGCGGTGAGGCGGTCGAGGAGATCGTCGTGGGTCACGCCCCATTGTCTCAGGCGCCTGCGACGAGCGGCTGGCACGCCGTCCGGCGGTCGCACGCGTCAGACGATGAGCGGTCGCCGAGCAGCGGGATCCTTGTCAACCGGTTCACGCGCCGCCGTGGCCGAGTGGGCTGGAGGGATGTCCGCATGGCGCAAGCTCCTGTCACTGGCACCCCTGGCCCTCGTCGCTGCAGCTGTCATGCAGCGGATGAGCCGAAATCGGAATAGACCGCAGTCGGCGGAAGTTGATACAAGTGCGCTCAACTTTTCGGAACTCAGCTTGACACGGCATCCAGCTCTGACATAAGTTGAGCCTGCGAGACTCAACTCTCGTGTATCGGTTCGTCATGGTCGGCTCGGCAACGCCGAACGACAGGACGGTACCGGCGCGAACGAGGATCGCTCCACTGGCTTCGGTCGCGAGCGCAGAAGGCGCTTAGACCACAAGGGTGCACGTCGTGTGCGCCCGAGGAAGGGAAACACAACACATGTCACGTGCAGTAGGTATCGACCTCGGAACGACGAACTCCGTCGTCTCCGTGCTCGAGGGCGGCGAGCCCGTCGTCATCGCCAACGCGGAGGGATTCCGCACCACCCCGTCCGTGGTGGCATTCACGAAGGACGGCGAGGTGCTGGTCGGCGAGACCGCAAAGCGCCAGGCGGTCACGAACGTCGACCGCACGATCACGTCGGTCAAGCGCCACATGGGCACCGACTGGAAGAAGGAGATCGACGGCAAGAACTACACGCCGCAGGAGATCTCCGCGCGCATTCTGCAGAAGCTGAAGCGCGACGCCGAGCAGTACCTCGGCGACTCGGTGTCGGATGCCGTCATCACCGTTCCTGCGTACTTCAACGACGCGGAGCGCCAGGCCACGAAGGAGGCCGGTGAGATCGCGGGCCTCAACGTGCTGCGCATTATCAACGAGCCGACCGCTGCCGCGCTGGCGTACGGCCTCGACAAGGGCAAGGAAGACGAGCTCATCCTGGTCTTCGACCTCGGTGGCGGAACGTTCGACGTGTCGCTGCTCGAGGTGGGCAAGGACGACGACTTCTCCACGATCCAGGTTCGTTCCACGGCGGGTGACAACCGCCTCGGTGGTGACGACTGGGACCAGCGCGTCGTCGACTGGCTGATCAAGAAGTTCAAGGACACCACCGGCGTGGATGTCTCGGGCGACAAGATCGCGCTGCAGCGCCTCAAGGAGGCCGCGGAGCAGGCGAAGAAGGAGCTCTCCAGCTCGATGTCGACGAGCATCCAGCTCCCCTACCTGTCGCTGACCGAGAACGGACCGGCGAACCTCGACGAGACCCTCACCCGGGCTCAGTTCGAGCAGATGACCTCCGACCTTCTGGACCGCACCAAGAAGCCGTTCCAGGATGTCATCAAGGAGGCCGGCATCAAGGTCTCCGACATCGCGCACGTCGTGCTGGTAGGCGGATCGACCCGCATGCCCGCCGTGTCGGATCTCGTGAAGCAGGAGACCGGCGGCAAGGAGCCCAACAAGGGCGTCAACCCCGATGAGGTCGTCGCCGTCGGTGCCGCACTGCAGGCCGGCGTGCTGAAGGGCGAGCGCAAGGACGTTCTGCTCATCGACGTCACCCCGCTGAGCCTCGGCATCGAGACCAAGGGCGGCATCATGACGAAGCTGATCGAGCGCAACACGGCCATTCCGACCAAGCGCAGCGAGACGTTCACGACCGCCGACGACAACCAGCCGTCGGTCGCGATCCAGGTGTTCCAGGGTGAGCGCGAGTTCACCCGCGACAACAAGCCGCTGGGCACGTTCGAGCTGACCGGCATCGCGCCGGCGCCGCGGGGCATCCCGCAGGTCGAGGTCACCTTCGACATCGACGCGAACGGAATCGTGCACGTGTCCGCGAAGGACAAGGGCACCGGCAAGGAGCAGTCGATGACGATCACCGGTGGCTCCTCGCTGCCGAAGGACGACATCGAGCGCATGGTGCGCGAGGCCGAGGAGCACGCCGCAGAAGACAAGAAGCGTCGCGAGTCCGCCGAGGTGCGCAACAGCGCCGAGCAGATGGTCTACTCCATCGAGAAGCTCATCAAGGACAACGACGACAAGCTGCCGGCGGACGTGAAGACCGACGTGCAGGGCGACGTGGATGCCCTCAAGTCCGCTCTCGCAGGTGACGACGACGACGCGGTGAAGGCCGCGCACGACAAGCTCATCGCGAGCCAGCAGAAGCTGGGCGAGGCGATCTACCAGTCCGCTCAGGCGCAGGGCGAGCAGGGCGACCCGAACGTGGCCGACCCGGGCAACGGCGAGGTGCCGAACCCCGAGGAGGACGTGGTCGACGCCGAGGTCGTGGACGACGAGGACGAGAAGAAGTAGTCATGGCGAATAACGACGAATCATCGCGCGCTGGAGCTGGGGGCGATCGCGAGAGCGATCGCGCGACGCCAGCGCCGAGCGAGCCTGCGAGCGAGGGCCCGCACGAGGAGCCGGTCGTCCGCGACAAGCGACGCATCGACCCCGAGACGGGCGAGGTTCGTCGGCCGGACGGCGACGCGGCGGAGTCGAAGGACTCCGCCGCGCGGCCCGGATCTGGTGACTCCGATCCCGATCTCGAGCACGAGCAGGTGGTCGACACCGGCGAGGGCTATGAGGGTCCGGATGTCGAGACATCCCTCTCCGACGCGGATCTCGACTTCTTGTCGGGCCAGTCCAGCGCCGAGCAACTGGCCGCCGAACGGCTCGCCGACCTGCAGCGGGTGACAGCCGAGTACGCGAACTACCGCAAGCGCACCGAGGCCAACCGAGAGGTCGAGCGGGAACGAGCCGTCGCTGACGCGGCGAAGGCGATCCTGCCCGTGCTCGACGACATCGACCGTGCCGAGAAGCACGGCGATCTCGAGGGCGAGACGGCATTCGCGACGATCGCGGGCAAGCTGCGCGCTGCGGCTTCCGAGAAGCTAGGGCTGCAGCCGTTCGGTGCCGCGGGCGAGGCGTTCGACCACAACGTGCACGAGGCGATCTTCCAGCAGCCGTCGCCCGACGTGACGGAGCCGACCGTCCTCGACGTCGTCGAGGTGGGTTACACGCTCGGCTCTACGCTGGTGCGGGCGGCCAAGGTGGTCGTCGCGGTCCCGCAGTAGCGTCCGCATTCCATTCAGGTCGCAGTTTTCGTCGCTTTCGAGCCCACATGATGACGAAAACTGCGACCTGAAACGATGACACGCCGCCGTTCACAACCGAACACGCAAGAACAGAACACACAGAAAGGAGGTGCCGGGTGGCCAGTCAGGACTGGTTCGACAAGGACTTCTACAAGGTGCTCGGCGTCTCCAAAGACGTTTCGCAGTCCGAGTTGAAGAAGACCTACCGCAAGCTCGCGCGCCAGTACCACCCGGACTCCAACCCGGGCGACGCCAAGGCCGAGGCGAAGTTCAAGGAGATCAGCGAGGCGTACTCCGTGCTCTCCGACGACGAACAGCGCAAGGAGTACGACCAGATCCGCGCCATGGGCTCCGGTGCCAGGTTCACCGCTCCGGGAGGCGGCGCGGGCGCCGGTGGATTCGAGGATGTCTTCGGCGGCATGTTCGGCCAGGGCGGCCGTGGGCAGTCCTACACATTCCAGCAGGGCGGCGCCGGTTACGACGACCTGCTCGGCGGCCTCTTCGGCAACGGGCGCTTCGGCCAGTCGACGGGCGGATTCCGGGGCTACGGCGGCCCAACCCGTGGACAGGATGTCTCGGCATCCACCACCATCGACTTCCAGACCGCTGTCACCGGCGAGACCGTGCACCTGACCGTGGACGGCGAGACCGTGAAGGTGCGCATTCCGGCAGGGGTGAGCGACAAGCAGCGCATCCGTGTGCCAGGTAAGGGACGTCCTTCCCCGGATGGCGGCGAACGCGGCGATCTCTACCTCACCGTCACGGTGCGCAGGCATCCGGTGTTCGAACGCGAGGGTCTGAACCTGCGCGTCATGGTGCCGGTGACGTTCGCGGAGGCGACGCTCGGCGCCACGATCGAGGTTCCGACGCTCGACGGTGGAACGGTACGGCTCAAGGTGGCGCCCGGAACGCCGAGCGGCAGGGTGCTGCGCGTGAAGGGCAGAGGCGTCGTCTCCAAAAAGGCGGCGGGCGACCTGCTCGCAGAGGTGCAGGTGGTCGTGCCATCGCACCTGAGCAAGCAGGGTGAGGATGCGCTCAAAGCGTTCGACGCCACGCTGCCCGACGAGAATCCCCGCGAGGAGCTGCTCGCGAAGGCGCGCGCAGCGGCGCGGTGACCTCGAGCCGACACCGCCGGTCGAGCGCGTCGAAACCAGCGAATGCGGAAGACTTCTGAAGAGAGCGGAGGTGAGCGGTGATGGTCGAGTTGGATGAGACGACGCCCGTCTTCGCGATCACCGCGGCCGCCGAGCTGGCCGGCATGCATCCGCAGACGCTGAGGCAATACGACCGGCTCGGACTGGTGAGCCCGCGCCGCACGGCCGGGCGGTCGCGTCGCTACTCGATGCGCGATGTGGTGCAGCTACGGGAGGTTGCACGACTCGGTTCGGAGGGCGTCAGCCTGGAGGGCATTCGGCGCATCCTCGAGCTCGAGAACCAGGTGAACCGGCTCGGCGCACGCGTGCGCGAGCTGGAGACCGCGCTCGCCGACGAGATGCTGAACCGGCCAGGTCGCCGGGTGTTCGCCGCCGGCTCCGAGGGCGAGGTCGTCTCGCTGCGCGCCGGAACCCGGGTGCGGCGCAGCAACCAGGTGGTCGTCTGGCGGCCGCTCGACCGGTGATGACAGCGTGCAGTGCGTGCAAAAGCTTCGAGTCGTAGCGTCGATGTCATGACACGGACGCCCGTCGCTGCCGTGGCGCTGGGCGTGAGCGCCGCAGCAGTCGTGCTCGGCGTCGCCGCACTCGCGGTCGCTACGACTCTTTCGGCGAATTTGCACAGTCATCCGATCGTCGCTGACCAGCCGGCCGATGCCACCACCGTCGTCGCCATCGGCGACTCGATCATGGACGGGAACGGGCTGGATCCCGATCAGGCCTGGCCGAAGGTGATCGCCGGCTACAACGGCTGGCACCTGGTCAACCTCGCGACCAACGGGGCGGGCTTCGTCGCCAAGGGCAACAACGGCTCGATCTTCGCCGACCAGGTGAAGGAGGCCGTTCAGTTCGACCCGTCGATGGTGATCATCTCGGGCAGCAGCAACGACCTGGGCGTACCCGAGTCTGACGTGCAGGCGTCGATGATCAGCGCCATGAACATGCTGCGGCACGATCTTCCGCACACCCGCATCGTCGCCGTGAGCCCGGTGTGGAACGAGAACGAGCATCCGAAGCAGCTCGACGAGATCAACGACGACATGGAGGCCGCCGTCAAGCACGTCGGAGGCACCTACCTCGACATCGGAACGCCGCTGCTCGGAAAGCCGGGCTACATGCAGTCCGATGACGTGCACCCGACCTCCGACGGCCAGCTCGTCATCGCCGCCGCCGTCGAGGCGCGGATGCGTGCAACCCACCTCGTGTAGCGAGATTTCGCACGATGCACCGAAAACCGAAGGGTCCGACGGAAGCGGTGTCGCTGCCTTTGCGGTTCAGGCGTCGTTTTCCGGTGGAACGTGCGGCGCGTCACAGGTCATGGCGTGGAGGCCACGCTGGCCTGGCACCTCATAGGAACCTCATCGCCAGCTCTGGTCGGCGGCAACAGCTGGGTTCGTAACCTGATCGTTATGAAGTTCAAGCGGCCGATCGCGCCGGCGCTGGCCATGGCGTCCGTGGCGTTGGCCGTCGCCGGATACCTCACGGTCGGGGCCCCGGCCGCTGCGGCGACGGCGGGACGTTCAACGGCCGTCGCGATCGGGGACTCCATCATGGACGGCCACAATCTGCGGCCCGATCAGGCGTGGCCGGTGATCATCGCGCACGACGACGACTGGTCGCTCACGAACCTGTCGGCCGACGGAGACGGTTTCGTCACGGTCGGCGACGACGGGACGACCTTCTTGCAGCAGGTGCGCGAGGCGATCACGTCGCATCCGTCGATCGTGATCGTTTCGGCGAGCAGCAACGACCTGGGCGTCCCAGAACCTGAGGTGAGGTCCGCCATGGTCGAGGCCGTCGACGAGTTGCACGCGGCGCTGCCGAAGGCCGAGATCATCGGCTTCAGCGCGATCTGGAATCAGAACGACCCGCCGCCGCAGCTCGACCAGATGGGAACGGACCTGAAGGCCGCGGTGTCAGCCGTCGGCGGAACCTACCTCGATATCGGCAACCCCCTGAAAGACAGGCCCGACCTCATGCAGGGCGGCGACGTGCATCCCACCGCCGCCGGCCAGCTCGTGATCGCCGCCGCCGTGCAGTCCGCGCTGTCGAAGGCCGGGTTGGTCTAGCCGACGGCTGCTCAGCGCTTCAGCACGATCTGCTTCGCGTGGCTGTGGCCGTCCAGGGCGAACCGCAGAGTCAAGGGCGATGCGCTGACCACGGAGGCACCGGCATCCGCCTGGCTCACGCTGAAGCTTCCCGAGTCGGGCAGCACCAGCGTCGCGGTCGACTGCGTGCGGCTCGGATCGGCCAGCGCCACCGTGATGGTGTCTCCGTCGCGGTGCACACCTACCGAGCACGGTCCGCTCACCTGCATGCCCTGTACCGGAGATGCCGGCACCCCGTAGAAGTTCGCCAGGGTGACGCCCGAACCGCCGTGCGCGATCGCCTGCGCTGTGCCGTTGTTGGCCAGCACCTTCACCGGCTTCTGCGCCTCGGTGGCGAACGTCGTGCTGTGCGCGGCGCCCGGCAGCAGGTAGTACGCGTACCCGCCCGAAGCCGGGTCGACGCCGTGCGGATGCGTGAACGTCACGTAGTCGCGCTGCTTCACGTCGGTCGTTCCGCCGGTGTCCGATCCCGAGTTGATCCCGTTCCACGTGCCCTGCCGGTTCACCACCTGCACCTGAGGTGTACCGGAGACGCCCTCGGAGTCGAGGAGCACGATGCCTGCGTAGCCCTCGATGTGCAGGCTGCGCTTCACCGGAAGAGGCGACTGGCCGGGCCGCATCCGCTTGTTCGCGTGGTCGATGCGCAGGTTCGGCGCCTGCCCGGCCGCGAACGACCGGTTCTCGATGGCGGTGAAGACGCCGTGGCCGCCGGAGCCGGCGATGGCGGCGCCCAGGCACACGATGCCGTCGTCGAGGAAGAACCACGACTTCTTGCCCGACAGGGTCTTGTCGAAGTTCAGGTGATCCATGCCCTGAATGCCCCACCGCGACTCGAGCGCCAGCCCGCCGGCGAACGCCTGGAACGCGCGAGGGATGCCGGTGCCCGCGCCGCCGGCGCCCGACGCCCGCACCTCGTCGTTGACGGTGGTGCCGGGCAGCCGGTACGGGTCGACCGTCGGCCAGAAGTCCGCGCTGTACTGCGACGGATCCACGCCGGGCAGGTAGACGAACAGCATGCCGTCGCCCTGGTACCAGCCGAGGTTGTTCTCGTCGTTGCCCCACTCGTACCGTCCGATGCGCTTGGACGAGACGTTCACCACCGATGACCACGACGCGCGGTGATGCACCAGCCGGTCCTGGTCGCCGAACGCCTGCGTGACGACCGGAGCGGGCGCGGGCTGCACCGAGGCATCCGTTGCGACCCCCGAGGCCAGCAGCGCCTGGGCGATCGTGAGCTTCGGCACGGCGACGAGGTTCACGTCGGTGCACTGCTCGAGCCAGCCCTTCGCCAGCGAGAGGAACGCGGACTGGTACGGCTGCGGCGCCCCGGACGCCAGCAGCAGTGTGCTCGCGACGAGCGTCGCGCCGTCGACGTAGTCCGGCTCGTTCTGTCGGGATACCGCCCGGCCGCGCACGGTGTCCATGATGCGGCCGCCGACGACGAACGGCTGGAACGACTTCTGGATCGAGTCGAGAAACACGCTCTGGTTCGGGTCGGTCACCGCCCACGTGCTGCCGCCGAGCAGGGCGAGGATGGCTGCGACGCCGGAGAGCGTGACCGTGCCGTAGGTGCCGACGTACGGCAGGTAGGTGTGCTGGATGAACGACCCGTCCCGGTAGAACCCGTCCCCCGAGGTGACGTAGGTGAAGAGACTGTTCCTGCCGCCGCCCGCCACGTCGCTGAGGGCATCCCTCGCTACGGCGATCTCGTCGGGCCGGTCGTCGAGGATGCCGCGCAGGGCGGTGTTCAGAGCCTTGTCGCTGCGGTTGGCGCCGGTCTCGGCGAAGCTGGTGCCGCGGCCCCGGTAGTTGGGGTTCGGCGCGAAGTATCGCGCGGCGGCGAGCAGGTTGGTCCGCACGTCGGCGGGCACCTTGTCGTAGAGCAGCACGAGCGAGTCGCCGACCTGGCGCGGTCCGCCGATCTCCCAGAACCACCAGTTGCCCGCCGCGGCCTTGCCTGCCACGTACTGGTTGACGCTCATCCAGGTGAGCGCTGAGACGAGGTCGGTCGCGAGGTTGTCGTCGCCGTACTGGTCGGTGCCCTGCGTCGCCCAGGCTTCGGCGAGGCTCGTGATCCGGTCGAACGTGACGCCCATGTTGCCGGTCGCCGTGGCGGCGCTGATGCCCAGCATCGGCAGGTCGGGCCAGACGCCGGACGCTCCGGCGGTGAGCGTCATGGCCTGCCAGGAGGCAGCGGCGTCGGCCGAGATCTGCTTGAGGCTGTCCGCCAGAGCGGGCACGTTCGCCGCATTGCCGGATCCGACGAGCATCGTGGCGCGCCGCTGGATGAGGGCGGAGAGTGCGGTGCCGGCGGATGCCGCGTCCGCGTGCGCCGTGTCGGCCGACGCGCGTAGTGCGCCGGTTCCCGTGCCGATCGCGGTCGCGGCCAGCGCACCCGCGCCGGCGAGCATGAGAACGCTCCGGCGGGAGAGCGTGAGCCCGTTCTTCGCGGGCTCCGCGGCGGAATCGCTGTTGTGCATCTTCTCTCCTCCTTGAGATGGCTCCGAGAGCCGGTGGTTCTGACTGGCCGGATGTCCCGCCCGTGGTCTATCGAGCGCGCGGTGGCGCGACCGACTCACGCACGACGACGTGCGTGCCGACGATGATCTCGTTCGCGGCGTGCCGGCCGAAGGCATCCTCGTGCCGGATGGCGATGCGCACCGACTCACGGCCCATCTCCTCCAGCGGCACGTGCACGGTGGTGAGCTTGGGACGCAACTCGAACGACTGCGGGATGTCGTCGTATCCGACCAGGGAGACGTCGTCCGGGACACGGATGCCCGCCTCGGTCAATGCCTCCAGCGCGCCTGCGGCGACGAGGTCGTTCGCGGCGAACACGGCGGTGTACTCCAGGTCGGACTTCAAGATCTGCTGCATGTGCGTGTAGCCGAACTGGCGGCCGAACGCGCCCTCGTGCACGAGTTCGTCGGTCGGCTCGATGCCGCGCGCGAGCAACGCCCGACGGTAGCCCTGAAGACGCGACGTCGTCGTGGAGAGGCCGGGTGGGCCGCCCAGGTAGAGGATGCGCCGGTGCCCCTGTGCGATCAGGTGCTCGGTGAGCGCGAAAGCCCCGCCCTCGTTGTCGTAGCCCACCATCTTGGTCGGCACGGAGTCGCCGAGCGACGGACGACCGCACAGCACCAGCACGGAGCCGACGTCGGCCAGCGCACGCGCCCGGTCGGCCATCTTGCGGCGCAGTCCCTCGTCGTGCACGGCGCCGCCGACCACGATCACGGCGTCGGCGCGCTGCTCGCGCATGCGGTCGATGAGCTCGAGCTCCTGGTCGCGGCTGCTGCGCGCGGCGGCGACGAGGCAGAGCCGGTCGTTGAGTGCCGCCTCCTGCTCGACGCCGCGGACGATGTAGGAGAAGAACGGGTCGACGACGTCGTTGACGATGATGCCCACGGTGCGTGTCGCGGCGTTGGCGAGCGCCCTCGCGTGGGCGTTCGCGGTGTACCGCAGCTCCGCGACCGCCTGCAGCACCCTGTCGCGTGTGGCCTTCGCCACCGGGTAGTTGCCGTTCAGCACCCGGGAGACGGTGGCCGTCGACACCTCGGCGCGCTGCGCGACGTCGTCGATCGTGGGCATCCTGCCCGCCGGGCTTCTGCCCCGCGTCGCCTCTTCGGTGCTCATGCTTCTCCCCAGGTTGTCGTCGTCCCCAGCATGGCCCACCGCGTGAACACGATCTACGCGATCCTTGCCAGGTCGGCGTGCCGGATCTCGTGCTGCAACTGCGCACCGAACACCAGCCGTTCGATCTCGTCGACGGCGAGGTCGCCGAGCCGCACAACCTCATTGCCGAGCGCGCCGGCGATGTGCGGCGTGAGCGTGACGTTCGGCAGGTCGTACAGAGGCGAGTCCTCGGGAAGCGGTTCCGGCTCGGTGACGTCGAGGTAAGCATCCAGCCGGCCCGAAACCAACTCGGCGGTGAGTGCGGTCGTGTCTATCAGCTGACCGCGGGCGGTATTGATGACGACGGCGCCGTCATGCAGCAGGGCGAGCTGCCGCGGGCCGATCAGCCCACGGGTCTCGGGCGTCAGCGGGGCGTGCAGGCTCAGCACGTCGCTTCGCCGGCACAGGTCGTCGAGCGTGGTGAGCTCGATGCCCAGAGCGGATGCCTCCGCGTGCGGCAGATACGGATCGCTCACCAGGATGCGCACGTCGATGTTGCTCAGCAGGCGCACCACCTCGCGCCCCACCCGCGACGCCCCGACCAGGCCGATCGTGACGCCGCTGGCCCCGATCGGCGGCATGCCAGTGGCATCCCGTGCCGAGTGCGTCTCGCGCAGGCGCGCCGCGAACCGGCCGGCGCGCTTGAGCCCGAACACGATGGACGCGAAGGTGAACTCGGCGACGGGGATGGCATTCGCTGCGGCGCAGCTGGAGACACGGATGCCGCGCAGCAGCACGTCTTCGGACAGGAACGTCTTGACCGTCCCAGCCGAGTGCACGATGGCGCGCAGGTTGGGAGCGGCGTCGATGACCGAGCCGTCGACGCGCGGCGGGTTCCAGCCGGTGATCATGAGGTGCGCCTCAGCCAGCGCGCCACGTGCCTGCGGCGAGTCGAAGTCGACCATCGGGCGCGGCCCGATGAGTTCGACCGCGCGCTCCAGCCGCGCGAGGGCACGGGGGGAGAACACCTCGGCGAGCGACGCCTCGCTCATCGCAAGAATCGCCGGCATTCGGGCGCCCTCGTCCATCTTCGGTTCGTCCTCTCCGAGCCACATAGTAATCGCTTACTGTAGTCCATCTACCTATCGCATCCGCAAGTGTCGCTGCCAGAACTCCCGCCAGGGCACGGAACACGCATGACGGTGACAAATTCGCCGACTGCGTTGACAGCACGAAACGGGTCGGGTACCTTCATCGAAAAGAAACCGCTTACTATCCGGGCCTCGAGCGTTGGTCCCGTCGCGTCGCGTCGTCACCTGATGGCCGCGTCGACAGGGAGCAAGCCATTGGCATCCGGTCGGCGGCACAGCGAACCAACGACGCTTCCACGCGGAGCTCTCGGATAGGGAACCCGAATGAGCAGCTACAGCCAGTCCGTTGCGGACGACGGCACGCGGTCCGAGACCACGCGCCCGGCCGTCGAGGACCGCGCTTCGCGCCGCACTCGCGAACATGCTGCGCGCCCCACGGTGCGCAAGAAGACCCTGTGGCAACGCATCAAGCGCGACAAGGTGATGCTGCTGCTGATCGCGCCGGGCTTCGTGTACTTCGTGCTGTTCCACTACCTGCCGCTGCCCGGCAACATCATCGCGTTCGAGAACTACCAGCCGTACCTCGGGTTCATCAACAGCTCGTGGGCGGGGCTCGACAACTTCGTCTCGATCTTCGCGGATGCCACGTTCTGGCAGGCACTGCGCAACACGCTGGTGATCACGTCGTTGCAGCTCGTGCTGTTCTTCCCGGTGCCGATCATGCTGGCCCTGCTGCTGAACAGCATCGTGTCGGGCAAGGTACGCAAGTTCGTGCAGAGCGTCGTCTACCTGCCGCACTTCCTGGGCTGGGTGATCATCGTCTCGATCTTCAGCCAGGTGCTCGGGGCATCCGGGGTGGTGCCCAACCTGCTGCACATGCTCGGGCTTCCGCAGTGGGATGCCATGACCACGCCGTGGTTCTTCCCCATCCTCGTCACCATTCAGGAGATCTGGAAAGACACCGGCTGGGGCACCATCATCTTCCTCGCCGCGCTGATGAACATCGATCAGGAGCTCTACGAGGCGGCAGCCGTCGACGGCGCGGGGCCATGGTCGCGGCTGTGGAAGATCACCATTCCCGGCATCATGCCCGTGATCATCCTCCTGTTCATCCTCAACCTCGGCAGCATCCTCTCGGTCGGATTCGAGCAGATCGTGCTCCAGCGCAACAACGTCGGGCCGGGTGCAGGCGAGGTGCTCGACACGTGGGTCTACTTCCATGGCATCCAAGACGGCCAATGGGGCCCTGCCGCCGCGGTCGGTCTGGTGAAGGGCGTCGTCGGGCTCGCACTCGTGCTCGGTGCGAACAAGGTCGCCCACTGGTTCGGGCAGGAAGGGGTCTACTCCAGTGGCAAGTGAGACGCCGGCAGCACAGGCCGTACGAACCCCGCATGGGCCCCGCGCTCCGCGAAAGAGCAGCGTGGATGCCCGCCCCGCCTGGATGGAGAAGCCGTCTGCGGTCGGCCGGGTCGGCAAGGTGGTCGCGATCGTCGTGATCGCCGTGCTGACCATCTACCCGTTCCTCACGGTGATCTCCACCAGCCTGTCGGACAGCACCGACATCGCGAACGCGAACGGACTCGTGCTGTTTCCGCTCCATCCGACATTGGCGGCGTACCAGACGATCTTCGCCGGCGGTGTCGTCACTGCAGCGCTGCTGCGCAGCATCGTCATCACCGTGGTCGGCACGATCCTGTCCCTGGCGGCCACGGTTGGCATGGCCTATGGGCTCTCGCGTCGCGATCTGGTGTTCGGCAAGTTCATCCTGCTCGTTGCCCTGTTCACCATGCTGTTCAGTCCGGGCATCATCCCGAGCTTTCTCATGGTGAAGCAGCTTGGCCTGCTCGACAGCTACGCCTCGCTGATCCTGCCCGTGCTGATCTCGGCCTTCAACCTCGTGGTGGTGCGGTCGTTCTTCATGAACCTGCCCCAGGAGCTCTTCGAGGCGGCCCGGATCGACGGCGCAGGCGACTTCCGCATCCTCAGCACGATCGTGCTGCCACTGTCCAAGGGCGTTCTCGCCGTCGTCGGACTGTTCTACGCGGTCGCGTACTGGAACGCGTTCTTCAACGCGATGCTCTACCTCGACAGCGACAAATGGCCGCTGGCGATGATCTTGCGCCAGTACGTGCTGCTCGGGTCTCCGCTCAATACCGCGACCGCCGGTGAGATCTCGGCTCCGTCGCAGGCCATCCAGATGGCCGTCGTCGTGATCAGCCTCGTGCCGATCCTGCTCGTCTACCCGTTCCTGCAGAAGTACTTCACCAAGGGCGTCCTCACCGGCGCTGTCAAGGGCTGACCCACGTCATCCCTGCATCACCCCTCCATTCCCATCTCACCGAAGAAAGGAGCCTCCGATGGTCGCCACGACGACTCGGCGTGCTTTCCTCTCCTACACGGCGCTCGGCGCGCTCGCGGTCGTCACCGCGGGCTCGCTCTCCGGCTGCGGCGCGCAGAGCACGCTCAAGGCCGGAAGCGTCTCGAACGCCACGCTGCCGAACTACACGGCGGTCAAGGGCGTCACGCCCGACCTGGCGCCGACCGCGCAGGGTGTTCCGCCCGCGTTCTTCAACTATCCGAAGAACCCGTACCGCTCAGTGAAGAGCCCGTTCATGAAGGGTCAGACCGTCACGGGCATCACGAACATCTTCGGGCCGCCGCCCACCGGCCGCTCCAGCAACCCAGCCTGGCAGGAGATCGAGAAGCGCCTGGGCGGCACCGTCGACATCACCGCGGTCTCCAGCGGCGACTTCGACACCAAGCTCAACACGGTCGTGGCGGGAGGCAACCTCCCGGATCTCATGCTCAACGACGGAGCGGCGATCCCCGACATCATCGGGTTCCTGGAGTCCTCCTGCGAAGACCTCACTCCATATCTCGCAGGCGACAAGGTCAGTGCATACCCGAACCTGGCGAACATTCCGCAGGTGTTCTGGAAGCAGACCGTGCAGAACGGCAAGCTCTACGGCCTGCCCATTCCGCGCAGCATGACCGGCGGCTCGGGCTTCATCAACCAGACCTACTTCGCCAAGGCCGGGGTCTCCGACACCAGCACCATCAAGAGCTCGGATGACTACCTCGCGCTGGCGAAACAGCTCTCGGGCGCCAACCAGTGGGCGTTCGGCAGCACGAACTTCGGACTGCCGCCGTTCCTGCACATCTTCCACGTGCCCTACAACTGGACCGAGCAGAACGGCAAGCTCGTCAAGGACTACGAGACGCCGCAGTGGCTGGAGGCGATCAGCTTCGTGCAGAAGATGCACGCCGCCGGCGCGGTCGCCCCCGGCAGCGAGGGCTGGACGAAGCAGCAGATGCAGGATGCCTTCATCTCCGGCAAGGTCGCCCAGATCTACGACGGCCTCCCCGCGTACGGCAAGGTCGGCGGCTATCAGCAGACGCTTCCCGCGGCCAACCCCGCGAACAAGGCGACGCCGTTCCTGCCGTTCAGCGCGCACGGCGGCAAGGCCATGGTGTGGCTGGACAACATCGACTTCGCCTGGACCATGGTGAAGAAGGGCAGCCCCAGCCACATCAAGCTCGTTCTGCAGGTGGCGAACTTTCTCGCTGCGCCGTTCGGCAGCCAGGAATACCTGCTGATGAACTACGGCGTCGAGGGCACGGATTACACGCTCGACGGCAAGGGCAACCCCACGGCCACCGCCCAGGCGGCGCTCGACACGGCCGTTCCGTGGAGGTACCTCGCCGCCGGTCCGAATGCGCTCTACTCGCCTCAGTTCCCCGACGCGATCAAGGTTCTGCACGAGACGTACGCGAAGCTGATCCCGCTGGGGGTGGCGGACCCGACTCAGGGTCTGTTCAGCCCGACGCAGGCGCAGAAGGGCCTGACGCTCGGGCAGACGATGACCGACGCCGTCAATAACTACGTCGCCGGACGCAGCTCGCTCGCCGACCTGAAGAACGCGATCGCCACCTGGAAGTCCAGCGGCGGCGATCAGATCCGGTCGGAGTACCAGAAGGTTCTGTCGAAGTCGAAGAAGAAGTCCTGAACGTGCCTGCGCTCTCACCCGTCTTCCTGCCGCAGGATGACCGCGATCTGTCGCCGTTCACCGGCTGGGGTCGCGAGCACTGGCAGGCCACGGCCGACCACTGGCTCGGGCAGGTGCGCCGCCACTCCAGCGCGGAGGGCGCCATGACGCGCCTGCCTGGCCCGGTGACCGGGGACGGCGTGCGCCGCGAGTGCATGGAGACGGTGGGCAGGTCGTTCCTGCTCGCCGCTCCACGCATCGCCGGTGCCGCGGCCGAGGACACCGTCGCCGATGAGAACCTCGAGTGGTACACGCGGGCGCTGCTGGCCGGAACGCGGCCGGGTGGTGCAGAGGAGTGGCCGCGCGGTGTCACCTGTCGCACGCCGCTAGCCGGCGTGACGAACTCGATCGTGGAGGCGGCGAACATCGCGTTCGGCCTGCACCTCACGCGAGACCGACTGTGGAACAACCTGACCAGGCCGGAGCAACGACAGCTCGCCGACTGGCTGCTGCACCACGCGCGAGTGGAGGTCTGGCAGAACAACTGGCAGCTGTTCCCGGCGATGGCGGAGGGATTCCTGCACTCCGTCGGCGAGGACGTCAGCGGCACCACGGGTCGCCGGAACGTCGCGCGCGTGGAGTCGTGGTACCTCGGCGACGGCTGGTACACCGACGGCCCCGAGCACTCCATCGACTACTACAACGCGTGGGCGATCCACCCCTACCTATGGGCGTGGTACCGCATGACCGACGCCGTGCAGACGGTGGAGGGACAACGCCACCTTGAGCGACTGGCCGAGTTCACGGCGTCGTACTCGCGTTTCTTCGCGCGGGACGGATCCGTGCTGCACGTCGGCAGATCGCTCACGTACCGCACCGCCGTGCTCGCGGCGCTGTGGTGCGCGGAGCTCAGCGGCGTGAACCCGTTGACGCCGGGGGCGACGCGACGGCTGGCATCCGGTGTGCTGTCTCGCTTCACGTCGAAGGGCGTCGGCGTCGAAGGCCCGTTGAGCCTCGGCTGGTACGAATCGTTCGAGCCGATGTGCCAGGCGTACAGCGGGTTCGGTTCGCCCTATCTCGCCGGGATCGGATTCCTCGGGCTGGCGTTGCCGGCCGAGGCTCCGGCGTGGACCGCCGTCGAAGAGGAGCAGCCGACCGACGGCGCCGCGTTCAAGGCGGGCATGCCCGCGACCGGATGGCTGCTCTCGGCTCAGGACGACGGCATCGTGCGTCTCGTCAACCACGGCACCGATCACGTCTGGCTCGCGGTCGGCGACGACGTCGACGGCGACGACCCGCACTACGCGAAGTTCGCGTACTCCACGCACACGGCGCCCGGAACGGCGCAGGCGTGGGCCGACGACGTCGACTCGCACTTCGCGCTGCTCGACGACGATGGCAACGCGAGTCGGCGCGGCGCCCTTCGCGCCACCCGGGTCGATGGCGACATCGCAGGCTCCGTGCACCTGCCGCAGCTGAATCGGCGGCTGTTCGACGGATGCGCCGTCACCACAGTGTCGTTCCTCGACGGCCCGTACGAGGTGCGCGCGCACCTGGTGCAGTCGCCGCGGGACTACCGGGTGCGCGAGGGCGGGTTCGCCGTCGCGGGCTCAGCGGTCCCGACGACCTTGGTGCACGGGACCACCGCGCTGGCCCGCGGCGCCGACGACGTGACCGCCGCCGTCGTGGGTCTGTACGGCTGGAAAGAGGCGGCGGTCGTCGAACACCGCGACGCGAACGCGATGGGCGAGCACTCGGCCACACCGGTGCTGTACGGCCGCTGCGCCGAAGGGCTCAGCGTGTTCGTGACGCTGCACGTGCTGACGAAGGCGAGTGACGGGTATGCGAATCCCTGGGCATCCGCCGCCGAGGTCGCCGTCGACGGAAGCACGGTGCAGGTGCGATGGGCGAGCGGCCGCTCCGCCGAGTGCGACCTCGCGACGTTCGTGCCGTGGGACCACCACACGGGACCGAGGACCGCGAACCTGTGACCTCTTGCCCATCTCCCTCAGGTCGCACTTTTTGTCGTTCTCGCGTGCCGATGGCAACAAAAAGTGCGACTTGAACGGGATACCGCCAACTGACCATCCAGAGGAGATCCGCCGCAATGCAGCTGAAGTACGGCGCGCAGACCACCCAGCAGCGTGACGACCCCACCGTGAAGGCCTTCCGGTGCGACCGGTTCGGGCAGTTCATCCACTGGGGTCTCTACGCCCTGCCGGCTGGCGTCTGGCGGGGCGAGACGTATGACTTCGCGGCGGAGTTCCTGCCGAAGTCGGCGAACATCGCCGACGCGGACTGGCAGGCGCTCGCCGCCGACTTCACGATCGACCGTTTCGACGCCTCGCAGTGGGCTCGCACCGCCAAAGCGATGGGCGCGCGATACGTCACGGTGACCGCGAAGCACCACGACGGGTTCTGCCTGTGGCCGAGCGAGTTCAGCGACACCACGGTCGCCGTCACCCCGCACGGGCGCGACCTGCTCGGCGAGATCGTCGCCGCCTACGAGGCGGAAGGACTCGCCGTGCACCTCTACTACTCGGTGCTCGACTGGCACCACCCCGACTGGCGGTACCGCATCGAGTCGGCGGATGACGCAGCATCCTTCGCCCGCTACCTCACGTTCGCGCAGAACCAGCTGCGTGAGCTGGCCACCAGGTACCCGACCGTGCGGGGGTTCTGGTTCGACGGCACCTGGGACGAGTCGGTCAAGGCGAACGGATGGTGGACGCTCGAGGTCGAGCGCATGCTCAAGGAGCTCATCCCCGGCGTGCTCGTCAACAGCCGACTGCGTGCCGACGAACACGGCGCGCGCCACAGGGACTCCAACGGCGACCTGATGGGCGACTTCTTCAGCGGCTACGAGCGCCGGCTGCCCGACCCGTGGGACCGCTCGACGGCCGACCACGACTGGGAAGCGTGCATGACGATCCCTCAGAACTCCTGGGGCTATCACGCGAGCGCCGCCGTCGCCGCGACATGCAAGCAGCCGGTCGAGCTGATCGAGCAGCTGGCGCACGCCGTGAGCCTGAGCGGCAACCTGCTGCTCAACTTCGGCCCGATGGGCGACGGCGCGCTGCCGCGGTTCGAGATCGAGATCGCGGAGCGGATCGGCGCCTGGATGCGCGTGAACGGCGAGGCGATCCACGGCTGCGGCATGGCGCCGGGCTGGGACTACCCCGGCTGGGGCTACTACACGCAGAACGCCGAGACCGGTGCGACGTACGCGATCGTCACGAGGATGCCCGTCTCGGGTGCGATCAAGCCGCAGGCTCCGGCGGGCACGAACATCCGTTCCGTGCAGGCGCTCGGCTCGGCAGAACCGGTCGAGTTCGCCCGGCTCGATGAGCAGACCGTCTCGATTCCGGTGCCGCGCGATACCCCTGCACCCGTCGTCTTCGTGTTCGACGTGGAGCGTGAGAAGGCGGACGTGCCGACACAGGAGGTCAACCCCGACGTGGCATGAACGGCATGCGCCCGCGTCGTCTGAAGCCTGAAGCCTGAAGCCTGAAGCCCGAAGCCCGAAGCCCGAATGCAACTGATCGATACGAAGTTCGACGAAAGGAAAGCACCATGCTTCACAGATCCGGCCCGCGACGACGCGTGCCGGCACGCGTCCGCGTGCTCGCTCCACTCGCCATCGTCACCACCGCCGCGCTCGCCGCCGTGCCCGCGGCAGGCTACGCGGACCCCGCCGTCACACCGCCCCAGTACACGGCCGCTCAGACGGGAACCCTCGACGGCGGCCTGCTCTCGGACATCGCCGGCTCGGCGTTCGTCGACAAGGACGGCCGGTTCCACTGGACGAACGGCTACACCGGCTACGCCGACGACCCGACGCAGGGCTGGGCGAACACGTTCACGAACACCGACCTGGGCGCCGTCACCGCCGGCATGGGCACCACCACTCAGAAGACCGTGGCGGATGCCTTCTACACCACGCCCGGCAGCATCTGCTACCACCTCGACAAGGATGCGGCTCATCCCATTCCGTCGCCGCAGGAGGATGACCACTGCGACGTCATCGGAGTGTGGGTGGACCCGGCCGGCACCTGGCACGCGTTGCTGAACGACGAGTACCAGTTCGATCCGTGGCAGACGAAGGGGCCCGACGCGACCGTCGCGCAGAAGATCTCCACGGGGCACCACAACAACCGCATCCTGCTGGCGACGTCGAAGGATGGCGGCGCCTCCTGGCAGTACGGAGGGCCGGCCCTCACCTCGGGTTGGGACGATGACCAAGTCATCGACGCCAAGGCGTCGCCTGGTACGTCGTATCCGTTCGGGAACTCTGGATGCCGGCTCTTCGTCGATTACTCGTCCGGGTACTTCTACATCACCTACAACGTCAAGATCTACAAGAAGCCCGCGTCGTCGACACTGGCCAGCTGGACCGAGATGGCGCGCGCCCCGATCAGCGGCGGCATGGCATCCGGAACCTGGCAGAAGTGGCACAACGGCTCCTGGTCGCAGCCCGGCATCGGGGGAATCGACGGCAACGTCAACTCCGTCGGCGGGCTCAACGTGTCATACGACCCGGCGACCGACAAGATCGCGTGGACCGGCTCGGGAGCGAACGCGTCGGCGTCGTACGAGGCGGCCAAGGTGCAGAGCGACCACCTCATCGTCTTCTCGGATGCCTCGGGCAACACGTACACCGCCAACACGCTGGCGCACACCATCGCGAACAACGCGACCGATCGGTCCGCGCCCGACCGCACCGTGACCTACACCGACCCGGTGACCGGTCAGAACATGACGATCAAGGCGGTCGATGACGTCTGGGTGAACGGCGTCAAGACGGTGACCGGCGGCATCTACGTCACCCAGGCCGATCCAAGCACGGGCGTCTCGCAGACCGTCGACCTCATCACGAACAGCGCGTACTACGAGGACCCCGCCTCGAAGCACCTCTACCTGCCCTCTGCCAACAACGAGTCGGCGATCAGCTACAACGCCTACTCGGGCGAGTACCGCATCGCCGGCTATGACGGCAACGTGTACGAGACCGCCGACCTCGGCGACCCGAACTCGTGGAAGGTCGGCGGGCTCATGCCGGCCGGGTCGAACGGCGGATACCTGACGTCGCTCGACAACGGCAGCCTGACGAACCAGAACGTCACGGGCCGCTCCTTCCTCACCATCTCGGACCTCTCCGGCAAGGTCGTCGACATCGACCAGGCGGAGGCGGCCAATCAGACGGTCGTGAGCAAGGAGTACGTGCCGATCGACACCGACGGCAACGCCGTGAAATCAGACGGCTCCTACATCGTCCGCGTCGGCGGCAAGGCGGTGAACGCCAACGGCGGACCGTCGCTCGTCGGCGGTGACGGAGTGGCGACCAGCTCGTCGTCGTGGCAGCTCGTCCCGGTCGCGGACCCGAACTCGCCGAGCCAGAACAGCGGATTCTTCCGTCTCGTGAACCCGGCGACCGGCGAGGACCTGCAGATCGCGGGCGACGGGATCGTCGCTCAGCGTGCGATGGGCGCCGCCGCTACCGTCGGTGCACAGCAGCCGAATGGGCAGCCGATGACCTCGAGCAACCTCGGCTCCACGGGCGGAAGCGACCAGTGGTACCTGCAGCGCGTGGCCACGAATGGCACGTCGCTGGCCGGCTCTGCCACGTACCGGCTGGTGAACCGCAACACCGGGCTGGCGCTGGAGTTCCAGCAGGGCCGGTTCCGGCTCAGCCAGCAGGCCCCGGGTGACAGCGGGCAGTACGTGACGCTCGCGTCGCGCTGAGTCACCGGCGGATGCTCGCGCCGGGGATGCACAGGTCCAGTGCGTCCCCGGCGCGTGTGCGCCTGGGAGATGCAGGCATTCGCCGCGATCCGGATGTCATGTTGGGTGGCCCAGTCGAGTTCGATGATCCAGGCTTGGGCGGTATCCGATCAGGGTCCGCGGTTCAGCTGGTGATGAAGTTGGCCATCATTGCCATGTCTTCGTGTTCGAGGTTGTGGCAGTGGAAGACGAATCGGCCGGCGTAGTCGTTGAATTGCACGGCGATGCGTGCTTGTTCGGCTGGTTTGAGGTCGATGGTGTCTTTCCAGCCGGCGTCGTAGGGGCCAGGACCCGTGATGCCGCGGGCGATGATCTGGAATGGGTCGAGGTGGGCGTGCACGGGGTGGTACGAGTCGGCGAAGAGTTCCCAGATCTCGAGTTGGCCGAGTTGGGGACGTGCGAGCGCGACGTCGGGGCTGAAGGGTTGCGCGTTGACGACCCAGCCCGGGCCACCTGCCTGGAATCGGAAGCTGCGAGTGATCGCCGCTCTCGATGCATCCACTGGCCGCAGGTCGGAGAGCCGGTCGGGCACGTTGTAACGGTGGCCTGAGTCGGGACGGATGGTGAACCGCATGATGCGGCCCATCTCGCCTTCGCCGAAGTCGTTATAAAGCGTGACTTCTGTTCCCGGCCGGTACTGGCTGAAATCGATGATCGCGTCGAGTCGCTGGGCTTCGGCGAGTTCGAAATCGTCGTGGGCGAGTGGGGCGGCCAGGAGCCCGCCTTCGGTGCCGATCTGGACGATGCCGCCCTCAGGGGGCGGGTCGAGCCGCAACTTGAGGCGTCGGGCGTTGCACCCGTTCAGGATCCGTAACCGATAACTGGCACGGTCCACTGCGGCGTTGGGCCAGGGGACGCCGTTGACGAGCATGACGTCGCCGAGCACCCCCGCGATGAACGAGGTCGTCACCCCGGGCGTGTTGACCATTGTCGGGTCGGTGCTCGGGTAACGGAAGGACCCGTCGGCCTCGAAGCTGCGATCGGCGAGGAACAGCGGCAACTCGTACCGCCCGCTTGGAAGGTGCAGGGCGTCTTCCTCCTCGTCGCGGACGAGGTGGAACCCGGCAAGGCCGCGCCACACGCTCGGGCCGGTGAAGCCCATGCGGTGATCGTGGTACCACAGGGTGGCGGCGCGTTGATGCATCGGGTATGTATAGACGCGCTGGCCGTGGCTGACATCTCCGGCGTCGTCGGATCCTATCCCCGGCATGCCCTTCATGGACCCGCCCATCGCCATCCGGTGTGCGTTCAGGTAACGCATGTCGATCGGGTAGACCAGGTCGATCGGGTAGCCGTCGCTCTCTACGGGTGTGTGCCCACCGTGTAGATGAACAACGATCGGGATCGGCAGCTCGTTACGATGCAGCACCGTTGTGGTGCGGTCGCGACGACTGATGATCGTAGGGCCCGGGAAGATGCCATTGAATCCGAAGATCCTCGTTGTCGTACCGGGGACGATCGACACCGCGGCCTGCCGGGCGGTGATCGCGTAGTAGTCGCTGTCGGCCGTTGAATGCGTCGGCGACAACACCGGCGGCACACGCAGCGGTTGCGTGAAGGGTCGCGGTCGTCGGAGCCGGCTGACCAGGACCGCGCCGTCGGAGGACGCGCTGCTAGGACCTAACGCATAGGGCAATCCCACACCGAGCAGGACCGCTGCCCCGACGCCTCCGGCGACGCCTACACCACCGGCGAGGAAGGACCGTCGATTCAGCTCGCTCATCGCCGCGTCCACATCAGCACGGCCAGAATGACAGCGGCGAGAATGATCGTCACGCCCAACGGGATGTGGATCGCCAGGGCCTGGGAGAACCCGAGCACGATCTGAAGCGCGACCAACCCGAACAGGCCCAGGTATGCCACGATCGGCCACCACGGTCCCCGACCCGGCCACCGGAAGAGGACCGCAGCAGCTGCCGCTAGGAGCACACTGATGCCGGCATACGTCGCATTCTCGCGGTGAGTGTGGAGCATCGGATACACCCCGGAGAGGAACTGACCGGCGAAGATCGCCTGATCGAACAGCATGATCGCCGCCACCATGCTCGTGACCCGGAGCACCCACCGTGGCCAAGCCGGCCCTCGGGTCGAGGACGACCGCCCGTCCAGTGCGTCACTGCTCATCGAATCCTCAATCCCCGTGATAGTTTCAGCAGAAACAGTTCCACATGAATCTAATACCTCAAGGGCTGCCCCGCAAGCTGCGACGATGGGAAGACGATGTCCACGCCTGACCGATTGAAGCTCGGGGTGCTACTGCGGCAAGCGCACAGCAAAGCCGCCGCCGCCCTGAATATCGCGCTCGAACCGTTGTCGTTGACCGGGAAGCACTTCGGTGTGCTGCTGCATCTGTCGCGTCGCGGCGAATCCACACATAAGGAGTTGCTCACGCTGATGGGCAGCGACAAGGCGAGCATGGCGCGAACGATCGATGCCCTCGTCGACGCTGGGCTGGTCTCCCGGGAAGTTTCACCAACCGACCGACGCGTGAACCGCCTCACCCTCACCGAAGCCGGGTACACCATCACGCAGGATGCGCTCACTCGGGCAGCAACCGTCGGACGCGACCTCTTCCACCCCTTCAGCGAACCCGAACTCGTACAGCTCACCGAACTCCTGGAACGATTTGTGGACCCCTCGACCGCCCTCAACGAGCCAGAGGACGACCCGCCAAGGTGAGGACAGAGCCAAATTTGGCACCATGCCAGGCTTTTGATCCGAGCGGTGAGGTGGCCCCGCACGTTCCTGAGGCGTCCCGAGTGGTGCTCGTCCTTGGATCCTCCTCGGCGTCGAATACCTACAGGCCGGAGGTCGCTACATGCGAGCCGAATCGGCGTTCAGGCATCCGCCCTAATCTGGATGCCATGCCTCAGAACCTCACCGAAGCTCCCGTCGACCGCGTCACGATGTACGGCGCGGCCTGGTGCGGCGACTGCCGCCGCTCGAAGGCGCTGCTCGACCGAGTCGGCGCGGATTATGAGTACATCGACCTCGAGGCGCACCCGGAGCAGGCCGACAAGGCGCATGCGATCAGCGGCCGCACGAACATTCCCGTGGTCGTGTTCCCCGACGGCACGCACTTCGTGGAGCCGACCGACCCCGAGCTGCAGGCGAAGCTCGACGCGCTGACGGCGTAGCGCCCCGATTCCTCCAGCCACCCGCAAATCGCCGAGCCACCCGCAAATAGTCGCGAATATGCGGGTGGTTCGACGCTTTCCGGGTGGCTCGACGCTTTCTGGGTGACTCGGCGAGAGGGGTCAGCGCCAGAACCCGGAGAGTTCGGCGGCCCGCGCTTTGCCCTGCTCGTAGCCGGCACGAGCGGATGCCGGGCGGCGCGACACATCCATCATGTCGTCGCCGAACGCCTCGAGTGAGGCGGCATCGGGGAGGATTGTCTCGACGTGGCTGCCCGCCGCTCGCAGCTCCTCGACCTGCGCGGCCAGCTGCATCCGCCATTCCAGCGGGTGCCGCGTCCGGCCGCCGAACGGCGAGAGAACGAGTACACGTGCGTACCCGGTCGCGAGGTCGGCGTTCTCGTTCCGCCGGTAGCCGCCGTCGATGTAGAGGTCGTTGCCGATGCGGTACGGATCGCCGCTGGACGTGCTCGCCGCGACGGCATCCACCAGCTCGACGCCGCTTTCGCGGTCGAACGCGACGCCATCGCCGGTACGAGCGTCGACCGCCGTGATGAGGATCCTTCGTTCCGGCCACCGGTCGCTGGGCAGTCGGCGGGCGACGATCTCACGCCATCGCGCAGACCACGCGCCGCCCGACGCGGCATCGAGCTCGAGCGCGGCTGCGCCCATCCTGCGGCGCATGTCGGCCGCATCGCTCGAGGCGGCGATGATGCGGTTCGTACGTTCCAAGTGGTTCACCGTCGGGCTCGTACGCGCCCCGCCCTCCGATGTGGCCTGCTGGCGCGTGCGCTGTCCCGGTGCGCTCGACGGGGGCGCGGGCGCACCCGGCCCGGGTGAGCTCGGGTGCGACCCGCGAGCGGCGGAAAGGATGTCTGCCAGCAGGTCGGCAGGGTCGGCCGCGGTGATCTGCGCGGCGGCGGTGGCGCCGGCCGAGGTGCCGACGATGAGGTCGGCATCCGTCGCATCCAGTCCGTCGTCGAGGAGACCGGCGATGACGCCGATCTCCCACGCGTTGCCGGCGGCGCCGCCGCCGTGGAGCACGAGCGCGCGCTCGCGCGCACCGGAGACCGAAGAAAGTGTTGTGTTCATGGGAGTCGCCTCTCGCGATGTGCCTGTCGGGCGCTCCCGGTGGCGACTACCGGAGTCGCAAGATCGTGCGCTGGAAGGGAGCACCCTCTGCCGTTACTTCGTACATGGGTCTCACCTCCTCCGACTGCACCACGATCGTCCGGAACCGTATCACGCGATCGAGCCGCGGCCGCGCCTCGATCCGGCCCGCTTCAAACCCGCATGTCTCAGAAGATGCTGATTCGGGGCAGCGGAGGTCGCGTGTTCTGTGACGCTAGTCTCGGCCGTGTCACAGAAACTGGGAGTTCTGCGCCGGGAACGCGCAGGTACTGAGACACGCCGAAGCGAGTTCGGCCGGCGTGGTCCTTGACGCACACCGAGCGCTTCCCGAATGGCTCGCCGAGCACAGGAGACGGATGCGGTATCCGTTCCTCTGGGATGCCGTGAGCACGGCGTGGTACTCCCCCGATTCCCGTAGACGTCCGTCGGTGAGCGAGGAACTTGTCGAACACGTCAACTACATCCTGATGAACAAGCACCCCCTGCCCGACGACCGGAGCGCGGACGGCATTCCGCGGCCCGGGGCCGGGAGCCGCGTGCGCGAGTCGCACGTGCAGCCCGTCGTCGTGACCGTGAACGGGCACGACGTCGCGGGCGTCCGCATCGACACGGATCCGTATGTCTACGCGGTCGGTGCCGATCTCGGCGATCGGTTGCTCACCGCCGTCTTCGACCGCGAACATCTCCCGCACCTGCACCTCGCATTCGCCGACCGCTGATACATGCGTCGGCCGCGTGCCTGTCTGTGTGGCCGCCTCACGCCGTGTGACGCAATGTTGCGGCGTCGGGCGTCACGCACAAGTGCGTCGGCGACCATGGACGGATGCCACGCCAGATCCGTTTCAACGCCTTCGACATGAACTGCGTCGCGCACCAGACGTCCGGACTGTGGAAGCATCCGACCGACCGTGCCGACCACTACAAAGACCTCGAGTACTGGACCGAGCTCGCAAAGCTGCTGGAGCGCGGCCGATTCGACGGCATCTTCATCGCCGACGTGCTGGGCACGTACGACGTGTACGGCGGAACGAACGAGGCGGCCATCCGCAACGGGGCGCAGGTACCGGTGAACGACCCGCTGCTGGTCATTCCTCCGATGGCATATGTGACGGAGCACCTCGGGTTCGGGGTGACCGCGGGGACGGCCTACGAGCATCCGTATCCCTTCGCGCGTCGCATGTCGACGCTCGACCACCTCACGAAGGGCCGCATCGGCTGGAACGTCGTCACCGGCTACCTGCCCTCTGCCGCCCGCAACATGGGGCACGACGACCAGGCCGAGCACGACGACCGCTACGACCACGCCGACGAGTACCTCGAGGTGCTCTACAAACTGTGGGAAGGCTCGTGGGAAGACGACGCCGTCGTGAAGGATGCCGAGAACGGCATATTCACGGATCCCGCGAAGGTGCACGAGATCGGGCACAAGGGCAAGCACTTCACCGTGCCCGGCATCCACATCGCCGAGCCGTCGCCGCAGCGCACGCCCGTCATCTACCAGGCCGGGGCGTCGTCGCGTGGCGTTCGCTTCGCCGCGGAGAACGCAGAGGCGATCTTCATCGCGGGGCCGACCAAGCAGGTCGTCGCATCCACCGTGAAGAAGATCCGGGATGCCCTCGAGGCTGCCGGTCGTGACCGGTACGCCGCGAAGATCTACACCCTGCTCACCGTCATCACCGATGAGACGGACGATAAGGCGCAGGCGAAGTACGAGGAGTACCTGAGCTACGCCAGCGAGGAGGGCGCGCTCGTCTTCATGTCGGGCTGGATGGGCATCGATCTGTCGCAGTACGCGCTCGACGAGCCGATCGGCAACGTGAAGTCGAACGCGATCCAGTCCGTGGTGGCGAGCTTCCAGGAGAACAACGAAGACGGCCGCGAGTGGACCGTCGGCGACATCGCCAGGCACAGCGCCATCGGGGGCCTCGGGCCGTTCGTCGTCGGCTCCGGTGAGACGATCGCCGACCTGCTGCAGGACTGGGTCGAGGAAACCGACGTCGACGGTTTCAACCTCGCCTACGTCGTGACCCCCGGCACGTTCGAAGACGTCGTGGAGCACGTCATCCCCGTGCTGCAGGAGCGTGGCGCGTACCCGACCGAGTACGACGAGGGCACGCTGCGCAACAAGCTGCACGGCGCGGGCGACCGGGTGCCCGACGACCACCGCGCCGCGAAGTACCGGGTGGGCGCCTTCGAGCGCACCGCCTGACGCGCATCCAACCGGCCCGACCAGCGCGGGAGCGACGAAACCGGTCTCGCCCGCGCATCGCACGATCCGCTCGGCGGCGCCCCGCCCGTTCATAACTCCTGCAAGTTCGCTCGCGGACGGGCGGTCGAGCCGTACTTGCCGGGAAGGGCCGGTGCGCACCGACGAGATTGCAGGAGTTATGAACTCGGCCGCCCCCTACGCTGAGTGGATGGCCGAGTTCGAGTGGGGGCGGCTGCGCCGCTGGCCCGACACCGAGGCCGACAACCTGTTTGCCTCGGATGCCGCGGATCGCCTGATCCTCGACACCGCGGCATCGGCGCTCGGCGAGGTGCAGCCTGACGAGGTTGTTGTCGTCGGCGACACGTACGGCGCGCTCACGCTCGCCGCTGCCGACCGGATGAGCGGTGCCGCGGGTGGGCGCATCCGGGTGCACCAGGATGCGCTCGTCTCCGAACGCGCGCTCGCCGCGAACGCCGAACAGCTCGGCCTCCAGCGCTGTTACAAGGCCTGCGATCTCGACCCCGAGCTGGCCCGCGGTGTACGAGCGGTGCTGCTGCGTCTGCCGAAGAGTCTCGACGAGCTCGACGAGGTGGCCGGGATGCTCGCGGCCCACGCCGACCCGGGTGTCACGGTCTTCGCCGGCGGGATGCAGAAGCACCTCACGCCCGCGATGAACGACGTGCTCGCCCGGCGCTTCAGTCGCATCGACGTCGGTCTCGGACGGCAGAAGGCCAGGGTGCTCACGATCACCAGGCCCCGGCCAGCGCCGAACACCGCGGCCGAGTGGCCGCGCCGCGAGTTCCACGCCGACATCGCGCCGGGGCTGTGGGTCTGCGCACACGGCGGCGCGTTCGCCGGAACGCGCATCGATATCGGGACCCGTTTCCTGTTCGAGCACCTCGACGAGGCCGTCCCTGGCGCCGCATCAGCCGTCGACCTCGCGTGCGGAACCGGGTCGCTGGCGACCACGCTCGCGTTGCGGCGCGCCGACGTGCGCGTCATCGCGAGCGACCAGTCCGCCGTGGCCGTAGCATCCGCTCGGGCCACCGCCGAGGCGAACGGCGTCGGCGACCGGGTCGAGGTGCGGCGCGAAGATGCAGGGGAAGGCATCCCCGATGGTTGGGCGGACCTGGTGCTGCTGAATCCGCCGTTCCACAACGGCGCAGCACTCGATCTAAGGGTCGGACGGATGCTCGTGGCCGCCGCCGCGCGCATCCTCGCCCCCGGCGGCGAGCTCTGGACCGTCTACAACTCGCACCTGGACTACCGCTCGGCGCTGCGCAAGCTCGTGGGCCCGACGCGGCAGGTGGACCGCAACCGCAAGTTCACGATCACGGCGTCGACGCGCGCGTGAACGCGCCGTCAGCGCCGCCTCCCTGTCCATAGCTCAGGACGTTCGCGCAACGGCGGGAGCCCATGCACGTGACTCGCCGCGCTGCGGACCATTCGACTCCTGAGTCATGAACCCGAACGGGCGGAGAACCTCACCGTCGGGCCGACCCGCGCGTATCGTCGCTGACGTGATCCGGGGATATTCCGCCGAGCAGATCCGCGCGGCCGAGGCGCCGCATCTGGCGGCGGGCGAACCGCTCATGGCGATCGCGGCGGCGGGGCTGGCCGCGGTGACGCGCGACGAACTCGCCACGCTCGGCGTTCCGCCGGCCGAGGCGAACGTTCTGCTGCTCGTGGGCTCGGGCAACAACGGCGGCGACGCGCTGTTCGCCGGGGCCGAGCTGGCGGCATCCGGATGCCGTGTGCTCGTCGCCGAACTCGGCTCGCGAACGCACGAGGCCGGGCTGGACGCCGCGCTGAGGGCCGGTGCACGTACGGCCGATCCTGGCGACGGCGCCGTTGTCGCAGTGCTGGATGCCGCGGCCGGCGCGCATGTCATCGTGGACGGGATCCTCGGCACGGGCGCGTACCGCAGCCCGGCGCTCCGCGGCATCGCGCGCGAGGTGGTCGCCGCGCTGCAGCCGCTGGCGTCGGCGCCGGGCCACCGTGTCGTCGCGGTGGACCTGCCGAGCGGCGTCGATCCCGATACCGGCGCCGTGCCGGACGGCGTCGTGCTGCGTGCGGATGCCACGGCCACGTTCGGCGCACACAAGGCGGGCCTGCTGCGCCAGCCCGCATCGTCGTACGCCGGTCGCCTCGTGCTCGTCGACATCGGCCTGGGCCCCGACCTCGAGGCCGTCGAGCCGCTGGTGGTCATCCCGTGAGACGAACCACCCGGATGTTGCCCAGCCACCCCCGAATGTGCGCGAATAGGCGGGTGGCTCGGCATTAGCGGGGTGGCTCGCCGCAGGCGCCGCCGCAAAGCCGGAACCGAGCCCAACGCAGAAGCTGAGGAGACGACATGCCCACACCGCACATAGCAGCCGCATCCGGCGAGATCGCGCCGCTCGTGCTGATGCCCGGCGACCCGCGTCGCGGCCGTCGCATCGCGAAGGAGTTCTTCGACGGGCCGCGCCTCGTCACCGACGTGCGCTCGATCGAGGGCTGGACTGGCAGCATCCGCGGGCGTGCTGTCACCGTGCTCGCTTCGGGCATGGGCATCCCGTCGATGAGCATCTACGCCACCGAGCTGTTCCGCTTCTACGACGTGCAGCGCATCGTGCGCGTCGGCACGACCGGCGGCCTGGCCGAGGGGCAGGCACTCGGCGAACTGGTGATCGCCTCCTCGGCGCACACCGACTCGGCACTGCCGGGCCTGCAGATTCCGGGCGTCAGTCTCAGCCACGCTCCCGCTTATGGGATGCTCGAGGCCGCCGTGCAGGCAGCTCGCTCCCGTGATCTCCCGCACCGCGTTGGCGCCGTGCTGAGCTCCGATACGTTCTACGGCAGCTCGCCGGAGAAGGTTGCGGCGCTCGCCGCCCGCGGAACGCTGGGTATCGAGATGGAGTCCGCCGGACTGTACGCGATCGCCGCATTGGAAAGGCGGGAGGCGCTCACGGTGCTGACCGTCAGCGATCACATCCTGCGGGGAGAAGAGCTCAGCTCGGCCGACCGCGAGACGCGATACGCGCCGATGGTGGATGTCGCGATCGAGGCGCTGTTCTCCTGAGCGAGGAGGTGCCCCTTGTGGAATCGTCCGTGTACAGATAATCTGGCCACGGGTTATCCAAGTACGGGTGATCGGTGAAGTCATCGAGCAAGGGGAGTCACCATGTGGAGCACGGAGTACACGGCACACACGTCGCTATCGGCTGCTGAGGTCTGGGCCGCGTTGCGCGCCCTGCACGAGGGGCGACTGACGTACGAGGGATGCGACGAGTTCGTCCTGCACGGACCTTTCGCCGTCGGCACCCGCGTCTCCGTCACCCCGGAGGGGCAGGAGACGTTCGACTCGACCATCGTGGATCTCGTGGATGGCTCGACCTACGCCGACGAGACGGTATTCGACGACCTCGTCCTGCGGTTCCGGCACACGCTCGTTCCGGACGGCGAGGGAACGAACGTGACGCACAGGCTCGAGATCGACGGGCCGTCCGCCGATGAGGTCGGGCCCGAACTCGGCCCGCAGATCTCCGGCGACTTCCCCGAGTCGATGCAGCGCCTGTTCGAGGCCGCGGCCGTCGGCGAGTATGACCCCGAAGACGAGACCGAGCAGACAGATGCCTGACAGCGCTCCCGCGACCGGCACCCGCTTCGCAGGTGGCCCGGCGGAGAGCCCCGGGTTCCTGCTCTGGCGCGTGACCGGCGCGTGGCAGCGAGCGATGGCATCCGCTCTCGCACCGCTCGGGCTCACGCACCCGCAGTTCGTGCTGCTCGCGTGCGCGTGGTGGTTGAGCCGAGCGGGCGAGACGCCGAACCAGGTGCGCGTGGCCGCACAGGCCGGCGTCGAGGTGAAGACTGCGTCGGAGGTTTTCGGCCGGCTGGAGGCGAAGGGTCTGCTCACGCGAGCACCCGACCCGAACGACAGCCGGGCCAAGACGATCCGGGTGACGCCTGCGGGCGAGGAGCTGGCAGTGAAGGCGGTTGCCGTCGTTGAGGATGCCGACGCAGCGTTCTTCGCGGGCGTCGAGACCGAGCGCGTCGTCTCGGTGCTGCGGGCGCTCACAGACGGCTGACCGCCGTCGCACGGGCGTGAGAGGATGCTCCGGTGTCCGGCTCCGCGTTCCCGATCGTCGAGCCGAGCGTCATCCGCAGCTACGTCGGCGAGGCATCCTTCGCTCGTGCGGAGCCGTACGCGAGCACTGCCGTGCTCGAACTCCGCTGGAAGCTGGGCATCCTCGAGGCGACAGTCGCCGGATCCGAGCCGGAGCCGTACGGCACCTGGGTGACGCTGGTGCCGGCATCCGGTGCGCGCTACCGGCCCACGGCCAGCGGATGCTCGTGCCCCGTCACGACGCGCTGCAAGCACGTCGCCGCAGCGATGCTCGCCGCACGCGAGAGCCAGTTGCTGGCGGATGCCTCGACACCCGACGACGGCCCCGGCTGGCGTTCGGCCGTGCGTACTTTGGCCGCGGAGCCGCCCCGCGAATTCACGCCGCTCGCGCTCATCGTCGAGGTGCGCGAACGCATTCAGAAACGCACAGGCGGACGCTGGAATCGCGTCACCCAGACCGCCCACGCGGCGTCTCGCGAATCCGCCGGACGCATCGAGATCACCGTGCGCATCGGCGCGCCGGGCAAACGAGGCTGGGTCGGGGCGAAACTGAACTGGGGATCGCTGCAGTACCGCACCCACGAGCTCGGATACGACCCGGCGCAGGTGCGCTGGTTCCTCGAGTTCGAGACGCTCGCGCGCGCCGCGCCCGGCCGCTACTTCCAGGTCGAGAACGGCAGGCTCGACCTCGCCGAGTTCTCCAGCCCCCTCCTCTGGCGCTTGTTAGCGGATGCCCGCGAGCGCGGCATCCCGGTCGTCGCCGGCAACAAGAACGGCTCGGTGGTGCTCGCCGAACGGGCGCACGTCGTGGTCGATGCAGCAGAACACGACGGCGGGCTGGCGCTCGTGCCGCGCATCCTCGTCGATGGCTCCGCAGTGGAGCCATCTGCCGTGCGTGCAATCGGCGACCACGGCGTCACGGTGCTGGAGTGGCCGTCACCCGATGCCGGCGTCGAGGCCGGCCCCGTGGTCACGCTCGCGCCGACGGACCGTCCGATCTCCGGCGCCGTACTCTCCGCGCTTCGTCGCGGCGCGATCCAGGTGCCGGCGGACGAAGTGGCGGAGTTCGAGCGCGAGGCGTATCCGCAACTGGCGCGGTCTGTGGAGGTGCGCGCAGCGGATGCGGGCATCCGGCTCCCCGAGCTCAGCCCGCCGATGCTCGTGCTCACCGTCGAGTTCCGCGCGAGGCAGACCGTGTCCCTCGGCTGGTCGTGGGAGTACCGGTTCGGCGGCGAGGTGACCCGATTCGGGGTGGCTGCCGGGGCGTCCGATCGCGGCCGGCGCGACCTCGATGCGGAGGCCGGGGTGCTCGCGGCGGTGACGGAGGCGGCTCCCATCGCTGTCGTGGACGGCCGACTGCTCGACGACCGCACGATGTCGGGCGTGGACGCCGCAGAGTGGGTGGCCCACGTGCTTCCGGCGCTCGAGACGCTGGCGTCTGGCGCGGCACCGGATTCGTCGGCCACCGGGCCGGACGCGTCGACTGCAGCGGACGACCCGCCGAACGCCGAGCACCTATCCGATCCGGGTCTTCGCGTCGACATCGTGGGCGACCGCGTCGACTACCGGGAGCTGACGGACCGGCCCGAGCTGACGGTGACGACCGTGCCCACCGACCAGCGCGACTGGTTCGACCTCGGCGTGCTCGTCACCGTGCAGGGCAGGCAGATCCCGTTCCTGCCGTTGTTCCGTGCGCTGGCCACGGGCAAGAAAAAGCTGCTGCTCGTCGACCACAGCTACCTCTCGCTGAACCAGCCCGTCTTCGATCGGCTCAAAGACCTCCTGGTCGAGGCGGAAGGACTCGCGGAGTGGGAGACCGGACCGCGCATCAGCCGCTACCAGGCGTCGCTCTGGGAGGACTTCGAAGACCTCGCCGACCAGTCGCAGCCCGCGGTCGAGTGGCGGACGACGGTGGTCGGGCTGCTGGCAACACCTGCCGGCGCCGCGGGTGCCGACACCGATGCGTCTTCGAGCGGCGCGGAGTCCGAGCCGGTGGTGCACCGCGCTCCCCTGCCGGCCGGGCTGAACGCCGAACTGCGTCCGTACCAGCGTGCGGGGTATGACTGGCTCGTGTTCCTCCGGGAGCACGGCCTCGGCGGAGTGCTCGCCGACGACATGGGACTGGGCAAGACGCTGCAGACGCTGGCGTTGATCCAGAGGGCTCACGAGGAGGGTGCGGATGCGCCCTTCCTCGTGGTGGCGCCCGCGTCGGTGGTCGCGAACTGGGCGAGTGAGGCGGCGAGGTTCACGCCCGGGCTGCGTGTGGCATCCGTCACCGCGACACGGCGCAAGGAGCACACCTCGCTGCAGGATGCGATCGCCGGCGCAGGCATCGTGCTCACGACGTACACCGTGTTCCGCCTGGATCACGACGAGTTCACCGCGCAGAAGTGGGCGGGTCTCGTGCTCGATGAGGCCCAGTTCGTGAAGAACCACGCGTCGCAGACCCATCGGCTCGCCACGGAGCTGGATGCCCCGTTCCGCCTTGCCGTCACCGGAACGCCTCTGGAGAACAACCTGCTCGAGCTGTGGGCGATGTTCCAGATCGTGGCGCCCGGGCTGTTCCCGTCGCGCCGCCGGTTCGTCGAGGAGTACGTGAAGCCGATCGCTGCTGCCGCGAGCCCGGTGCACGGAACCGACGAGGCACACGGCCGCGCGCGTCTGGAGCGGCTGCGGCGGCGCATCCGTCCGCTCATGCTGCGGCGCACCAAAGACGTCGTGGCGCCCGAGCTGCCCGAGAAGCAGGAGCAGGTGCTGAGCATCCCGCTCGCCCCGAAGCACCGGGCACTGTACGACACGTGGCTGCAGCGCGAACGGCAGAAGGTGCTCGGGCTGCTCGACGACCTGAACCGTCAGCGCTTCATCGTGTACCGCTCGATCACCCTACTGCGCATGCTTGCGGTGGATGCCTCGCTCATCGATCCCGCGAACGAGGGCGTGCCCTCCACAAAGCTCGACGCGCTGCTCGATCAGCTGAGCGACGTGCTCGCCGAAGGGCACCGAGCGCTGGTGTTCAGCCAGTTCACGTCGTATCTCGCGAAGGTGGCGGCGCGACTGGATGCGGCGGGCATCCGTCACTCGTATCTCGACGGGTCGACGAGGCGGCGGGCGGATGTGATCCGCGGATTCCGCGAGGGCGACGACCCGGTGTTCCTGATCAGCCTGAAAGCGGGCGGATTCGGTCTCACGCTCACCGAGGCGGACTACGTGTTCCTGCTCGACCCGTGGTGGAACCCCGCCGCCGAGGCGCAGGCCATCGACCGCACGCACCGCATCGGGCAGACGAAGCAGGTGATGGTGTACCGCATGGTGGCCTCCGACACGATCGAGGAGAAGGTGATGCGGCTGGCCCGCAAGAAGGGTGAGCTCTTCGACGCCGTGCTCGACGACGACGGCGCGTTCTCGTCCGCGTTGTCGGCCGACGACATCCGGGCCCTCCTGGAGTGAGGGATGCGGCCGTCAGCCGGCGCGGATGCGACCGACACGGTTCGACCAGTTGACAGTTAGGGATCTAACTATTAGAGTATCGAACATGAGCGAACGCGCGCCTCGAGAGGCGACCGGTCTCCAGCTGCTGCGTCAGATCGGCTGGGCGCAGCGCAAGGCCGCGGAACACTGGGTGCGCGAGCGCGGGCTCAGCTTCGAGCAGGGGTTCGTGCTCGGCTACCTCGTGGACCAGCCTGGACCGATCCAGCGCGAGATCGCCAAGGTGACGCGCACCAGCGCCGCGAGTGTGTCGAGTCTTCTGCAGGGACTCGAACGCCGTGAGCTCATTGAACGACGCTCGGAGGCCGGGGACGACCGCAGCAAGCGCATCTACGCCACGCCGGCCGGCGCCGAACTGGTCTCCGGATTCGAAGAGGCGATGGTCGCGGCAGACGAGGTCATTCTGGCGCCACTCACAGCCGCCGAGCGAAAACAGCTCGAAGCGCTGCTGACCAAGGTCACGGCCGCGCTTCCCGCACCCACTCGCTGACGACCTTCCCGAACCGACTCCCTGAAATCACGTATCCGTCGGGCCACATGCCGCCCGCGGATGCCTGAATCCACTTCTCCGTGCCCGGCGCACCTCGGTGCGACGGCGCCATCTCGTCATGCCCGAAAGGAGCACGATCATGAGCACCACGAACCTCCCCACTGCCGAGAACACCGCCACAGGTGCGGCGACACCGCATACCGACCGCTGGTACCTCTCCGCCGCGCCGATCGTGCGCGCCCTCGTGCACCTCTGCGTACCCATGGCCGCCGCGATGGTCGTCGGCGCCGTCTACAACGTCATCAGCGCCGGATTCATCGGCTCGCTGCACGACTCCACGCTTCTGGCCGCGATCACGTTCGGCACCCCGCTGCTCGGTCTCGTCATGGCCGTCGGCGGCGTGTTCGGCGTCGGCGGCGGCGCCCTCATCTCCCGGCTCCTCGGTGCTGCGGAGAACGATGCCGCGCAAGCAAACGAGATCAAGCACGTCTCCTCGTTCGCGGTGTGGGCATCCGTCATCACCGGCGCCGTGCTCGGCGGCATCGGACTGCTTCTGCTGCATCCGCTCGTGGGACTTCTCGGAGCGGATGCCGCCGCCGCGCCCGCGACGAGCGCCTACGTCGCCGTCATGCTCGCGTTCGTGCCCGTGCTCGCTGCAGGCTTCTGCCTGGAGCAGCTCGTACGCGCCGAGGGCGCGGCGCGGCAGTCGATGATCGGCCTCATCGCCTCGACGATCGCCAACCTCGTGTTCGACGTGCTGTTCATCCTGGTGCTTCACTGGGGCGTCGCGGGCGCCGCGCTGGCGATCGGGCTCTCGAACCTGGTCAGCGTCGCCTACTACGCCGCCTGGCTGCAGCGGAACAGCGAGCACGTCAGCCTGGCACCCCGGTGGTTCACGCTGCGGGCGAGCGTGCTGAAGCCGGTCTTCGGCGTCGGGATGGGGGAGCTGCTGCAGAGCGGATTCCTCATCGTCACGAGCCTCGTGCTCAACAACCTTGCCGTGGCGTACGGGGACGGGCCCCTGGCGGCGATGGGTGTCGCGGTGCGCATCGCCCAGGTGCCCGAATTCCTCATCATGGGCATCACGATCGGTGTGCTCCCGCTGCTGGCGTACTCCTACGGCAAGGGCGACCGGAGCCGCCTGTCGTCCGCGGTGCGGGCATCCGCTGTCGCAATCGGCGGCATCGCCGTGGTCTTCGCCTCGGTCGTGTTCCTGTTCCGCGATCAGGTGTTCTCGATCTTCTCCTCCGACCACTCGCTGCTCGCGATCGGCGTGACGATCCTCACCGCGCAACTCGTGGCGATGATCGGCAACGGCTTCACCGGGCTGCTCACGTCGCTGTTCCAGGCGACGGCTCGCTCGACGGCCGCGATCGTCATCTCGATGGCGCAGGGTGTGCTGTTCATTCCGATCGTGATCCTCGCGAACCTCTGGTTCGGCCTGACCGGCATCATCTGGGCGCTCACGGTGACCGAGATCATCGTGCTCGCGGTCGGGATCGTGCTGTGGCTGGCCCCCCGCCGCGCCATCGTCCGCGGCCTCGGCGAGGGCAGTCCCGAGCGTGCCGAGCAGGTGCTGGAGGCGGCCGAGGCCTGACGACTCGGTCCCACCCCAGTTCACGTCGCGAAGATGGCCCTTATGACGCCTCGATAAGGGCCATCTTCGCGACTTGAACGGCTCAGTTCGCGATAAGGGACGGTGCATCGAGATCGACGGGATGCCGCGCCGAGATCGACGGATGCTGTCGATTTCGCGGGAAGGTCCGCGTCGGTATGAATGAGCCCGGATCCCGGGCGACCGCGACGGATGCCCTGTCGCGGATCACGCGAGAAGACAAGGATGAGGCCATGGCCGAATACATTCTGCTGGTGCACACCGACGAGTCCCAGATGCCGAGCGACGTCGGTGCGGACGTGAGCTCGCCGTTCCAGGAATTCATGCAGCGCAACGCCGACCGCCTGCTCAGCGGCGCGGGCCTGACCGGACGCGACACGGCAACCTCGGTGCGCCGCGACTCCTCGGGTGCCGTCACCGTCACCGACGGCGTCTTCGTCGAGAGCAAGGAGGTGCTCGGCGGTTACTGGATCGTCGACGTCGCCGACCTCGACGAGGCGATCGCTCTGGCGAAGGAGGTTCCTGTCGTGAACGGCGGCGTCGAGGTGCGGCCGGTCGCCATGCGGAGCTGACATGGATCGCGCCGGCACGAACGTCCCAGCGAGCGTGGCATCCTCGGCTGCTGTTGCCGCGGCGGTCGCGGATGCGCACCGCCGCGAATGGGCGTTCGTGCTGGCGGCCACCGTGCGCGTCACGGGCGATCTCGACGATGCGGAAGAAGCGGTTCAGGATGCCTACGCCCGCGCCCTCGAAACCTGGCCCGAGCGGGGCATCCCGTCGAATCCCGGTGCCTGGCTCACGACGGCGGCGAAGCGTCGCGCCCTCGATCTGCTGCGCCGTGCGGATGTCTCGCGCCGCGCCCTGCCCAAGCTGGCCGAACCCGATCAGCGGGCTGCGGCATCCGGTGCGCCCGTCGCCGACGAGCCGGATGCCTCGCCCGTCGCGGATGACCGCCTGCGGCTGATCTTCACCTGCTGCCACCCCGCGCTCGCGTTCGACTCTCGCGTCGCGCTCACGCTGCGCATGGTCTGCGGCCTGAGCACTCCGGAGGTGGCGCGCGCGTTCCTCGTGTCCGAGCCCACGATGGCCGCGCGGATCACCCGGGCGAAACGCAAGATCGCCCAGGCGGGCATCCCGTACCGCGTGCCGGGCGAGGCGGACATCCGCGAGCGCATCGACGGCGTGCTCGACGTTGTGCACCTCGTGTATGCCACCGGCCACACAGCGCCCGCCGGAGCGGAGCTCGTGCGCCGCGAGCTCAGCGAGCGCGGCATCGAGCTGGCCGAGCTGCTGCGCCTGCTGCTCCCCCGCGATGCGGACGTTGCCGGGCTGCTCGCCCTGATCTACCTGACGGAGGCGCGCCGACCGGCGCGAACGGATGATTCGGGCGAGGAACTCCTGCTCGAGGAGCAGGACCGCGACCGATGGGATCCGCACTACATCGAACGCGGCCTCGACCAACTCTCCGTGGCGACGGATGCCCGCGACCCTGGCCGCTTCACCCTGCTGGCCGCGATCGCTGCCGTGCACGACTGCAGCCCGAGCTGGGATCAGACGGACTGGCAGCGCATCGCCCTGCTGTACGACCGGCTACGCGACCTGTGGCCATCGCCCGTCGTCGAACTGAACCGAGCGATCGCGATCGGCTTCGCGCAGGGCCCTTTCGCGGCCATGCCGCTGCTGGACGAACTCGCCATCGAACCGCAACTCGTGCGCTACCCGTACCTGCAGGCGGCGCGGGCCGACATGCTCGGCCGGCTCGGACGCCTCGAGGATGCCGCACTCGCCTACGACGAGGCCATCGCGCTCTGCGACAACGAGCGCGAGCGGGAACGACTGCGTCGTAAGCGGCTCGCGTTGCCCGTGTGACTGTCCCCGCCGCATCCCGGCAGTGCTACAGAAGAAGTCGACGGCCAGGTGACATCCAGATAACAGGTGGATAACATGGGGACGCTGTGCCGTTCGGCGCGGTGCCCCAGAAGTGCCCCAGTAAAGCCGCCGTGAGCCTCGCGGCGGTTCCCGCTAGCCCCGAAGACCCCGCCCTCGTGACAGATCCCGTTCTCCCCGTTCGCCCAGCGACCGGGCCCGGCTCGGAGTCGAGCGCGCCCAGTGCAGGGTCGGGAGAACCAGGGACGCAGGTGTTCCTCAGCCGCCGGGAGCGCCGGGCGTTCGAGGAGGCCCAGGCGCGTAGCGCCGAAACCCAGACAGCACAGCCGCGCAGCGCCGCAGCCCAGGCGACGCAGGTCGACGTGCGCGAGACGGATGCCCGCCTCGACGATTCCCGTCGCTCCCCTGATGCCGGCCGCGTGCACCACGTGGATGTCGTCCCTGTGTCGACCCAGACCGGACGCGTCCGGCTGCGCCCCGAGGAGCTGGCCAGGTCGACGGACTCGGCACCAGTGCCCATCACCCTGCCCGGACCGGGCGCAGAGGCGCAGGCATCCGTCGCCCCGACCCGGCGTAGCGTTCGCACCACTCCGAAGCCGGCGAAGGCCACGGGTGCGAAGCCGGCCAGGTCGAAGCCGGCGAAGGCCACTGCGACGAAGCGTCGCTCGCCCCTTTCCCGCATGCTGAGCAAGGCGCTGATCATGCTCGCCGCCGCTGGACTCGTGGCGACGACGGCGGTGCCGGCCTACGCCCAGTTCGAGCGGCCCACCTGGTTCGACCCCAGCACCGGCAAGACGCAGACGCTCGCAGTCGGAGCCGTGCAGAGCGGCCTGATCGACCGCAACGACTTCGCCGCGCACACGATGTCGACGGCGCTCGATTCCACGCTGGGAACCGTCGTCGCCCCAGAGGTGCAGGCCGTCGCTCAGCAGCTGATGACGGCGGTGGCCCAGGGCCGGCTCACCGGAAGCACGCCCGACCACATCTTCGAGATCCGCTATCTCGCCGCCGGCAAAGCCGTCCCGGGGTGCGGCATCGACTATCGCGTGCTGCAAGCCATCGCGTTTGCGCTCACCAAGTTCAACACCGTCGGAGTGAGCGACATCAACCGGCACTGCACCGGCCAGATCGAGGGTGCGGGCACCGCGTCAGCGCACTACGCGGACGGCGGTGGGCACGCCGTCGACTTCTTCCGCCTGAACGGGCACGCACTCACGGGCGGCGACCCCGACTCGATCAATCTGATCGAAGATCTCGACGCCGTGGTGCCGACGGATTCCACGGTCGGGCAGGTGAACTGTCGTTCGGGTCTCTCGCTCAGCCACTTCAAACAGATCGACGACACCTGCAACCACGTGCACGTCGACTTCCTCGACGCGAAGGCCGCGACGCTGCTCGGCGGCTGACAAGGCGAAGACTGACGCGCGAAGGAGTGTTGATGACGACGTTCGAGGCGGAGCTCTCGTTGGACGGCAAGACGGCCACCGGTATCACGGTGCCCGAGGCGGTGATCGAAGAGCTCGGCGGCGGAGGTCGCATCCCGGTCGCCGTCACCATCGGATCGGTCACGTACCCGAGCACGATCTCGCGCATGAACGGGCTGGCGAAGATCCCGGTGAGCGCGGAGATCCGTGGCAAAGCGGGCCTCGAGGCCGGGCAGCTGCTCACCGTGACGGTCGAGCGCGACGACGCTCCGCGCACCGTCGAGGTGCCGCAGGAGCTGCGTGCCGCGCTCGACGAGCATCCGGATGCCGCCGCACGGTTCGCCGCGCTGTCGCCCAGCAACCAGAAGCGCTTGGTGTTGGCCGTGACGTCGGCCAAGACCGACGAGACCAGGCAGCGCCGGCTCGCGGCGGTGCTCGCCGAGCTTCAGGGCTGACCGCTTCGCACCCGGTCTCGCCGGCGGATGAGTTCGGCGATCTCAGCCGTGTTGCCGGCCAGTGCGATGGCGCGGTCGTACGCGTCGCGCGACTCCTGCATGCGTCCCAGCCGTCGCAACAGGTCCGCTCGGGCGGCATGATAGGCGTGGTATCCGGCCAGTGCGTCGTCGAGGCGTTCGATCGAGGCCAGTCCGGCCTCGGGCCCGTCGAGTTCGGCGAGTGCGATGGCCCGGTTGAGGGCGACGATCGGCGACGGATCGAGACGAACGAGGTGGTCGTAGAGCGCGACCACCTGTGACCAGTCGGTCTTCGCGAAGGCCGCGGCGGAGGTGTGCACGGCGTTGATCGCTGCCAGTATCTGAAAGCGCCCAGGTGCCTCGCCGGCGGCGAGCCGGTCGCGGACCAACCGATGTCCTTCCGCGAGCAGCGTCGCATCCCACGCATCGCGATCCTGTTCGTCGAGGCTGACCAGCTGCCCATCGGTGGAGACCCGCGCATCGCGCCGCGCCTCCGTGAGGATCATCAGGGCGAGCAAGCCGGCCACCTCGCCGTCGCGCGGAACGAGGTCGTGAAGCATCCGGGTCAGTCGGATCGCCTCGTCGGTCAGTTCGCGGCGCACCGGATCGGTGTCCGGACCGGTCGCCAGGTAACCCTCGTTGAAGACGAGGTAGAGCACGGTGAGGACGCCGGACATCCGCGCGGGCAGGTCCTCGGCCTTCGGCACCCGGTAGGGGATGCCGGCCGCCTTGATCTTGGCCTTAGCTCGGGTGATCCGCTGCCCCATGGTGCTCTCCTGCACCAGAAAGGCTCGCGCGATCTCCGGCATGGTCAGACCCCCGACCATGCGCAGGGTGAGCGCGACTCGTGCCTCCATCGCGAGTGCCGGGTGGCAGCACGTGAAGATCAGCCGGAGCCGGTCGTCGTCGATGACGCCGAGAGGCTCAGGCGGCTCGTCGTGGAGCATCCATGCCTCCCTCTGCTTGTCATCGCGCTTGTTCTCGCGGCGGATGCGATCGATCGCCTTACGCACGGCTGTCGTGGTCAACCACGCGCCGGGGTTCGGCGGCACGCCGTGCGCCGGCCACCGTTCGACAGCGGTCGCGAACGCCTCGGCCGCGGCGTCCTCGGCGATGTCCAGGTCACCGAAACGTCTCGCGAGGGATGCGACCACGCGCGCCCACTCCTCCCGGTGGGCCAGCGTGATCGCCTCCGCGGCGTCGCTCACTGGAACGGCCGCACCTCGATCTTGCGATCGCAGACCCTCGACGCCTCGGTCGCGAGCGCCAGCGCCACATCCAGGTCCGGTGCCTCCCAGACCCAGACGCCGGCGAGGTACTCCTTCGACTCGATGAACGGCCCGTCGCTGACGACCGGATGCTCGCCCCGGTTGTCGATGACGGTCGCGGCGTCAGGGCTCGCGAGCCCGCCCGCGAAGACCCAGTGGCCCTCGGCGATCAGTCGTTCGTTGAACTTGCTGATGGCGGGACGCCTGTCGGTGCTGCCCGGGTCGGCCTTGTTGTCGATCACGGATACCAAGTACTGCATCTGAAGATCATCTCCTTCGTGAAGTGTCACACCGTTGCGTACTGCGGGCGGCCCGCCGGCCGGTAGCGCTGGATCGCCACGCCCTTCGAGTCGATGCGGGACTCGAGCAGCTCGAGCGCGAGATCCGGACCGGACTCCGGGAACAGCCGTGCACCCAGGCCGACGATCACCGGGATCACGATCATGGTCATCTCGTCGACCAGCTCGTTCGCCAGCAGCCATCGGATGAGGGCGCCGCTTCCGTGCACCTGCAGCTCGCCGCCCGGAGCGGCCTTCAACTCTTCGATCGCCGCAGCGAGATCGCCGCCGAGCACGGTGGTGTTCGCCCACTGCGGCGCCGACAGAGTGGTGGAGGCGACGTACTTCGGCGTCCCATTCAGCGCCACCCCGATCGGATGCGCGCGCATGCTCTTATCGGATCCCCACGAGCCGGCGAACAGCTCGTACGTGCGCCTGCCGAAGAGAAAGGCCTCGGCGTTCTGGTAGGTCTTCGTGATGAACGCCCTGGTGTCGTCGTCTCCCTTGCCGAACGCCCACCCGCCGCGCTCGAACCCGTTCGGGTGGTCGCGGGTCGGTGCTCCGTTGTTCTGGATCACGCCGTCGATGGAGATCTGGGTCATGGTCGTCAGCTTCATGGTCACGCTTCCTTTGCCTCGGCACCGCCCCTAGTGGGCGGTCTCACCAGTGCTACGAACGCGACCGACGTGATCCGACATCGTCGTGGGAATTCGTGATGAGCTCCCGTCATTTCCCGGCGCTCCCCGCGCGGCGGGTGGCGTTCGGGGTCTCGCCGAGCACGGTGCTGTAGCGGCGGGAGAAGTGAGCGTAGTCCGCGTACCCGAGCTGCGCCGCGAGCGCGCTGAGGTCGGTCTCCGGCTCCTGGTAGAGCGTGACCGCTGCGGCCTGCAACCGTCGGCATTCGATGAGCCACTTGGGACCGAGCCCGAGGTACTCCCGCACCGTGCGCTCCAACGTGCGGGGTGCGACCTCGAGGCACGCTGCCAGTTCCGAGGCACGGTTGATGGATGCCTCCATCTCTGCCAGACGGCACGCCTCGTCGACGAGGCGGTCGCGCTCGCCCACGCGGTCGGCGTACGGGAGCAGCCAGTTTGTCAGCGCCTGGACGAGCGGCTCGTGCGACCGCTGTGCCATGGCATCCGCGATCCGCTCGACCGGGGCGTCGTCGAGTGGGACGCCCTCGGCCGGCACGGCCCGTGGCAGCACACCGTGCCCATCGAGCAGGATGCGTCCAGCGCTCGGTCGCAGCAGCACGCCGACCGCCCAGCCGCGGCCTTCGAGGCGGCGAACGCTCACCCGTCCGGTCGGCGGGAACAGGCCGCCCGTCACGGCATCCCGAGCCGCACCCTCGACGACCACGTTGAACGCCGGGTACGTCAGCACGCGCTGGTCGACCGTCTCGCCCTTGGGAACGTCCCAGCGCACCACCCAGACATGCCGCACGAGCTCGTCCAGTGCCGAAGGCAGCGTGAACCGGTCGAACACGGCGCGCGGGTTGCCCGGGTTGAGGTGCCCGCGCGAGCGCGGTGCGGCATCCGCCATCGTCTTCCCCGTCATGCTCGTCGCTCGATGTCGCAAAAGTACAAGACGGCACCGACTGCCGATGCGTAGCGTCGAACGCATGAGTGAGAACACCACGACTGAGCGCGTCACGGCAGCGAACGGCGCGCACACGACCAACGGGATGCCGCACGGATCCACCTCGATCACGCCCCACATCGTCGTTCGCGACGCCGCCGAGGCGCTCGCCTTCTACCGCGACGTCTTCGGTGCCCGCGTGCTCGACGTCACCCGGTTCCCCGGCGGCGACGGCATCGCGCACGCCGTCGTCGACTTCGGGAACGGCATGCTCACACTGAGCGACCCGCTCGAGTCCGTCGGACTCGTCGCCCTCGACGACCCCGAGCGCCGCCCGTACTCGCTCGCCGTCTACGTGACCGACTGCGACGCGGTGACGGATGCCGCGGCATCCGCCGGCGCGACAGTCCGGGAACAGCCGGCAACGTTCGTCACCGGCGACAGGTACTCGTCGATCCTCGACCCGTTCGGGGTGCGGTGGGCAGTGATGACCCGCGTCGAAGACCTGTCGTTCGAGGAGAGCGCAGCCCGCGTGGCGGCCTGGGCTCAAGAGCAGAGCTAGAGCACAGGAGCAGAGCTGAAGCTCAGGAGCAGAGTCAAGGATCAGACGCCGCCGAGGGTCGGCCGGCCGACGCGGACCGGAGTGGAGTTCTTGCGGAATAGTTCTTAGCGATATATCGTTGACGTGTCTTAGATAGTCACGTTAGGAGATTCGCTATGAGAAACGACTACTTCCACGGCGACGAACACCGTCGCCACCACGACCACCCGGCACGCCCGTCCTTCGGCGGGGACCCCTGCACAGGCGCACCTCGCCGGCATCACCACGATGCCGCGGACGGACACGGCTCGGCCCACCATGGTGCTGGCCGCGGCGAGCCCGGCTTCGAGCACGAAGCGAACGCCGGCAGCGCCCCGCATGGGCACCACGACGAGCATCACGGCGGTCCCGAAGGCCTCCCGGGCTTCGGCCCACGCGGCTTCGGCTACGGACGCCGCGGCTTCGGCCCCACGTTCGACCCCCGCGGGTTCGATCCGGCCGCGTTCGCCGCGTTCGGCGGACGAGGGCGCAAGCGTGCGTCCCGCGGAGACATCCGTGCGGCCATCCTGAGCCTGCTCGCCGAGGAGCCCAAGAACGGCTACGCGCTGATCAAGGCCATCGCCGAGAAGACCGACGGCCTCTGGAAGCCGAGCCCCGGCTCGGTGTACCCCACGCTGCAGCAGCTGGTCGACGAGGAGCTGGTGGAGGCGACCGGTGACGGCCGTCGCACCGACTACGCGCTGACGGATGCAGGCAAGGCCTACGTCGCAGAGCACCAGTCGGAGCTCGACACGGCATGGCAGGCGGCGCCCGGGCTGAGCGCCTCAGGCGCCGCGCTGCACGAGGCCGTCGGCAAGCTCATGGGCGTGGTGCATCAATACCGGTTCGCCGCGACCGACGAGCAGCGCAAGCAGGCCGCCGAGAAGATCGATGAGCTGCGCAAGGCGCTGTACCTGATCCTCGCGGAGTGATCTGCAGCCCGGCCGCGCGTGTGCGGCCGTCGTCGAGCCACCCGGAAAACGTCGAGCCACCCGGAAATCTGCCCAGATTTCGGGGTGGTTCGGCAATACCCGGGTGGCTCGCTGCGGCTCAGCCCGCGACGTCGCCGTCCAGGTAATACCAGCGGCCGTGCTCGCGCACGAAGCGGCTGCGCTCGTGCAGCACACCGCCGTCGCGGGCGCGTCCGGGCGCGGGCAGGATGCGCCAGAACGCGCGGAACTCCACCTCGCCTCTTTCGCCGTCGGTATCGGTGTCGAGGATGTCCAGCCGCCGCCACTCCATGGCGGGGTCGAGATCGAGCGAGGCGGGACGGGTCGACGGATGCCACGTCGCCAGCAGATACTCCACGTCACCCACCGCGAACGCCGAGTAGCGCGACCGCATCAGCGTCTCCGGAGCGGACGCGATCGAGTCGCCGCGGTGCAGGCATCCGCAGCACTCGTCGTATGTCTCGCCACTGCCGCACGGGCATGGAGCGGTGCCGTCGTTTGCACTCCCGCTCATTCGCTCTCCCGCATCCCGCTCGACCGGCAGGCCGCGTGGGCTACCCATCGAGATCGCGTTTCACTGACGAAGAATGTCGTTCCAGAGCAACGCATCAGCAGTTTCTGTCAGTCAAACGAGATCTCGGTCCTGTCCGCAACGCAAGCTCACGGCTCGGGCAGCGGGGTCGCTTCGAGGGTGCCCGCGAGCATCCGCTCGTTCAACTCTGCCAGCTGCCTGGTGAACAACGCCGCTCCACCCTGCGCCGGATGACGCAACGCCGGTGCCGCGATGCCCGCGGCCTCCAGCGCACCCTGCGCCTTGCGCCCGACCGCCGCGATCGTGCGCACGCCGAACGCCCGCGCGAGCTCGAGTCCGACCGGCGCTCCCGCGCGCACCTCGGGCGAACGCGGCGCACGGTTGGTGCGCCGCTCGCCCGCCACGAACGGATGGTTCGGATAGACCGACCACAGCAGCGGCAGCGGTCCGCGCCACGATTTCAACGCGGCCCAGACCACCCGCGATGACGCCTCCCAGGGGGCACCCGGATGCTCCGGCAGTTCGAGCCCGTCACCCTCGGGTCGTCCGCTGATCAGGCCTGGACGGGTGTGCACCTCGCGCACGCTGGTGAACGGAACGCCGCTCACGGTCATGCCGCGGTGCCCTGGCGCCTCGCCGAGGAGCAGGATCTGCGGTCCCACCTCCGCCATCAGGCCGAGGTACCGCAGCAGGTTCCGCCGCCGGAGCGCACCGTGCGGGGTGCCGGCGTCGTACAGGAACTCCGCATCGTCCGGTGTCTGGGCGGCGACGGCATCCAGTGCGGCGAGGAACCGCGCGAGATCGGGCTCGCGACGCACACCGCCCACAGCCTCCGCAGCGAGATCGGGCTCGCTCACTCCTTGTCGCGCAGCCAGTGCGACCGCTTGAACGTGCGACCCCACCATGCGGTCAGGCCCTCGCCCTGGTACTGCTCCGGGTCGGCCTCCAGCACCGCGTCGCCCTCGGGTGCGGGAAGCCCCGCCACCTCCGACGCGTCGATCGACGTCGCGACCCCGTCGGTCGTGATCGAGGTGACCTGATTCGCATCCACGAACCGCAGCCCGTGGTGAGTGCGCACGGCGAGGCCGTCGAAGAGGTCGAGCGAGGCATCCTGCAGCACGTGCTCCACGGTGCCGAGCTCCTCGCCGGCGGATGTGGTCACGTGAGCGCCCTTCTGGAGCGCTGTGTAGGCGATGGGTTCAGGCATGGATGCCACCCTACGCCGCAACACCGGGTGGCAATCTCTGCGACGTGTGACGTTCGCGCCGCTTCTCGACGGCTCCCGGGTCTCCGGGTGAAAGCGGCCGGCAACTGTTAGCGTGCTGTGGGCAAGCATCCGTGATTCTGGGGGATTAGCGATGCGGTGGGGGCGTGCAGCGTCGGTCGTCGCGCTCGTCGTGATCGGCGTCGTCGGCATCACCGTCGCGCCGCTGCAGCAGAGCCCGGTCGCGACCTCGCGGTATGCGTTCCTCGACGCGATGTCATCGGGCAAACAGGATGCCTACCTCGAGAAGCACCCGGACGCCGCGGTCGGGCTGCTCAACCTTCACCCCGAGGCGAATGCCGCCGCGTGGCGCGACTTTCCCAAGGACCTGCGCCACGACCTCGCCGAGACCCTGCCGTCGCTCATCGGTGGGATGGAGGGTGTCGACTACGCGTCGCGCGACGTCGCGAACCGCGCGTGGCTGGCATCGCTCATCGCGTCGACGAAGCGTGCCGTGAAGAGGCATCCGTCGAATGCCGTCGCGCAGCAGAAACTGAGGTGCCTGCTCGCCGTCAAGGCTGCGTTGAAGGTCCACAAGCCGCGCCGCTACCTGGTCGACCTCACGAACGACCCGAAGCCGCTCGCCGCCATCGCGATCGGTAACCCTGACAAGGCGAGCATCGTCTCGTTCACCGTGCCAGGCATGGGCACGTACAGCGACGACATGCAGCTCTGGGCGGAGGGTGCGCAGAATCTCTACGACGCGCAGGGCGAAGCGGGCGCGACGAAGCAGCGGGCGACCGTCGCGTGGATCGGCTACGTCACGCCGCCACCCGGCATCGATGCGGCGCTCGGCCAGTACGCGCACATCGGGGCGCAGAACCTGGTCGAGGCGCTCGAGGGGTTCTGGGCGACCCGGGGCAAGAAGGCTCGCGACAAGGTGACGCTCAACGTCGTCGCGCACTCGTACGGCACGACGACCGCGGCGGATGCCCTCGCGGCGAAAGGCCTCGGCGTGTACTCCTTCGTGATGCTGGGCTCCGCGGGCATCGAGCAGAGCGTCGGCTCGGCGCGCCAGCTGCACGCCAAGCATGTCTACGCGGGCGAAGCGACCGGCGACACCGAAGCGAGGTGGGGGCGCATCTCGCGCATCGACCCGCGCTCGCCGTCGTTCGGTGCCATCCCGCTCGCGGTCGACGGCGACCCGAACAAAGACGAGTTGCCGGTGACCGGCCACACGCCGATCCTGCACTCCGACTGGAACGACAACCCCATGTCGAGTGCGTGGGCGAAGTTCACGAACGTCGACGAGTTCGCCCAGAAGTATCTGGATCACATCCAGACGTACGGGTATCTGGATGCCGGCACCGAGTCGATCGCGAACGTCGCCGCGGTCACCGTACCGCTGCACCACCGCGACGCGCACGACGCGACGGTGTCGCCGTAACGCTCGCGCCCGGGCGGCTGTGGATCCCGAAGAAGCCAGGGTGACACGGGCCTGCGCGGCGCGGTCCTCTTATCGCTGTGTTGACAGAGCAGCACAGGGATGGCAGCGTTACCATTTGCAGCCTCAGTGGCCTGCCTGATTCACACCCCCTTCCAGCGAGATCGATGAGGATCACATTTTGACCAAAATGTTTACGCTAACATTCCGCCGCGGTCGCGCGGCCCTCGGCTTCAGTGCCGTCGTGTTCGCCGTGGTGCTGGCACTCCTTGCAAGTGCAGCCCCCGCCTCGGCGGATCCGGCACTCCCGCATTCGGTGCAGCCTCATCCTTCACCGAGCTACGGCACCGCGCAGTTCCGCGGCGTGAACTGGGCTGACCCGAGGGACAACTACGCCAGCGACGCGGTCGTCCCGACCGGCCTGTCGACGTCGGACGACTACCAGCAGGTCTACGCCGAGTCGATGAAGGTACTGCAGGGTTTCCGTCAGAACCTCGGTGCGAACACCGTGCGCCTGCCGATCAACCCGGCCAGCGTCGGGACGACCTGGTGGAATTCGTACCGGGCGACCATCGACGCTGCGACGGATTCCGGTTTCAAGGTCATCGTGAGCTACTGGGAGTCCGATTCCGCCAAGGACGGCAAGATCGATGACACTGCGGCGTGGAACACGATGTGGAACACGGTCGCACGCACCTACGCCGGTGACTCGCGCGTCTACTTCGAGCCGATGAACGAACCGTTCGGCTACACGCTGCAGCAATGGGTCGGGATCACCAGCACCTGGCTCAGTGATCACCGCTATATCCCGCGCGACCGCGTGGTCATCAGCGGCACGGGCTACAACGACGACGTGACCGGCGTCGGGGCGGCCCCGCAGCTGGCCGGGACGCTGCTGTCGCTGCACTTCTACGGATTCTGGGCCTCCTCCACCACGGAGAGCGACTGGACGGCGAACCTCGCGCCGCGCGTCGGAAAGTACTCGAACCGCACCATCATCGACGAGGCCGGCGCCCCGATGACGATCGGGCTCAACTACGGGGCTCACAACGGCAACGTGTACACGTCGTACTTCGCGGCGCTGACCGACTTCGCCCGCAGCCATCACATGGGGATCGTGTACTGGCCGGGCCTGCGTGCAGGAGACTCGTACTCAATCGAGTCCCTCCAGCCCGACGGCACGCTCGCGAACAACAGCGCAAGCGGTGTCGCCCAGCTGCAGTGGGGCTGGGGCATCGGCGACCGCGAGCCGGTGAACGACCAGCCGGCAGCCCCTCCCGGCAAGCAGATCGTCGGCGCAGCGTCCGGGCGTTGCGTGGACGTTCCCGGTTTCAGCACGACGCCGGGGACCGCCCTGGACTTGTGGGACTGCAACGGCGGCGGCAACCAGTCATGGAACGCCGACGCCAAGGGCGAGCTGACGATCTACGGCAGCATGTGCATGCAGCTCGGCACCGATGGCACGATCGCCTCGGCCGGCGCGTCGGTCATCATCGCGAACTGCACGGGCGCGACGGTGCAGCAGTGGAAGATCAACACGGACGGCACGATCACGAGCGGCGCAGACTCCAGCCTGTGCCTGGATGCCGCTGGCGCCGGAACCGGAAATGGGACAGCGGTGGACGTGTGGTACTGCAACGGCGGTTCGAACCAAAGTTGGACCCTGAGCTGAGGGATCGGCGCGGCAACGGCAGCCAAGCTGTTGCCGCGCGGCCTCAGCTCCAGCGCCCCGGCGCACTCAGCCTCGCGGACCACACGGCGCCGATGCTCGCGCCGATCACGAGCAGCACGGCGACCACTCCGACCCAAGTGAACCGCTGCCCGAGCAACACCAGCCCGGCCAACGCCGCCGTCGCGGGCGCGAGGCTCATCAGCGTGGCGAACGTCGAGGCGTGCAGGTGCCGCAGGGCCAGGAGTTCGAGCCCGTACGGAATCGTTGATGACAGCAGCGCCACCGCCGCGCCGAGCAGCAGCACCTCCGGCCGCAGCAGTGCGGATCCGGCCGAGACGATCCCGAACGGTGCAGACGCGAGGGCGCCGATCGTCATCGCGATCGCCAGTCCGTCGAGCCCACCGAACCGTCGCCCGGTCTGGCGCGACAGCAGGATGTAGAACGCCCACGACGTGCCGGCAGCAGCCGCGAGCAGAACACCGATGAAGTCGAGGTGGCCGAAGCTGCCGTCGCCGAGCAACACCACGCCGATCGCGGCAAGTCCCGCCCACAGCCACGCGAAAGCCTTACGCGCGGCCACCACCGACAGCACGAGCGGTCCGAGCACCTCGATGGTGACAGCGGCGCCGAGTGGAATGCGGTCGAGCGACAGGTAGAACAGCGCGTTCATCAGTGCCAGCACAAGGCCGAAGGCGGCCACGGTCATCCAGGAGCCGAGGCGGATGCCGCGCAATCGTGGCCGCGCGATCGGCAGCAGGATCGCGGCCGAGAACAGCACCCGCAGAAACACCATTCCGAGCGAACCGACCTGCGGGAACAGCAGCACCGCGATGGATGCCCCGACCTCCTGGCACACCAGCCCGGCGACCACAAGCGCCGCGTACCGTGCGCCGCCGACCGTGCCGCGTGGCTGCGCAATCTCGGCAAGCTTCGACGTCACCCCTCGACGTTACGCTTTCGGCGATGACTCCCGAACCGTGCACCGAGGGCGACTTCGAAGAGGAATCAAGGATCGCTGCGTCTCAGGCGGCGGTAAGCAGGCCGATATCCCCTAGGAATCGCTCGAACACCGTTGTCGCAATGCCGAGCGCTGCGGGGTTCCCACGCACTGAAGAGATACCGAGCGCAACTCCATCGGCGGAGCCATCCGGAGCGAATTCGAGGAGATGGTCCCGCGCCGGATCCGCGATCACATCGCCCAGTGCCCATGCGATCCACCCGGTGAGGACCACGCGCTCCGGGTTGATGATCGCGACCAGATCAGCGATCGCCGCACCCAGGTATCGCCCGGTACGGCGCAGTGTCTCGACCACGGCCGGCTCGGACTCCTGGAACGCTTGAGCCAGGCCGCCGATGAAGTCTCGTTGCAGCGGGACGGCCGCAAGAGGGTGTACCGGGTCGATCTCTCTCAGTGTCTCCTGCAGGCCATAGCCGCCGATGTACGCCTCTACGCATCCGCGGCGACCGCATCGGCAGCGTCGGCCGTCGAGAACGAGGCGGGTGTGGCCCCATTCACCGGCGCTATTCGTGAAGCCGCGGACGACCCGCCCGTCGAGCACGATCCCGGCCCCTACGCCGGTCCCGAGGTTCAGGACGACCATGCTGGACGCATCCCGGCCGGCACCGAACCAGAGTTCTGCGGACGCTACCGCCTTGAGCGGGTTATCCACGATGAGCGCCGACCCGAGCCGATCCCGAAGCAGCCGGATCATCTCGTCGTCGTAGTCGCGCCGGCGGACGACGAGGGGTGCCCCGTCCTCCGACCGTTGCACGAGTCCAGGAAGGGTGATTCCGACACCGAGTATCGAATCACGCTTCGTCTGTGTCGTCTCCAGGGCTCGATCGAAGGCGGTGCCGATCCCTTCTGCCACGTAAGCGGGGCTCAGCTCGTGTTCATCGCGGGGGACTTCGAAGCTGCCGATCGGAGTCAGCGACGCATCGAACACGACGGCGCGAACATATGTCTCCGCCTCGTCGATACCCACAATTCGGCCGCGATCCGGATTGATCTGAAGGGTCATCGTAGGGCGGCCGACGGTCCCGGTCGACGTGCCGGCCTCCACGATGATGCCTTCGGCTAGCAGTTCTCCGACAATCGTGGCGACGGTGGCCTGGCTGAGGTCTGTGTTCTGGGCGAGTTCGGCGCGAGTCGTCTGCCGGGCATCGAGGAGAGCGTGGAGCAGAACTCGCCGCGAATCGCTTCGGATGTCTCGCGAGGTCGTCTTGCGTTTCGCCACTTTCATTCCCCAACCGGTGTCGCGACGATCCCTCCGAACTCCGGTGTGCGCGCGCCGGGAGTCGCAAACACGATGACTCGAATGCTACCGGCGTTCCAACATGCGGGGAGCCAGATTCTGCCCCCATCGCCCCCCGTGAACGGGGGTGCCTGAGGGTCGTCGAGCCAGACACGTCCCAGCAAGCGCCCGGCTGCGAAGGCGCTTGCCCGGACCTGGTGTCCGGTGAAGCGGATCGAGAGCCCGCCAGGAGGAACCGAGACTTCGAACAGCAGTTCCTCACCAGGCGAGAGTGATGCGGGAAGGGTGATATCGGGTCGTCGTGGATCCGTGGTGGCGGCTGGGCCGAGAACGCCGTCGATCAGCGCATCGTCGTTCTGAGCCTCTGCGCGCCAGCCCGTCACGCGCTCGAGCGAGAGCAGTTGCGCTCCGTTCAGCAATCCGGGGGTATGCGGACCGGTCACACTGACGGTTCGCCCCTGGCCCGCCGCGAGAAAGAGCCAGGGATCGTCAGCCGAGACGGTGCGCCGCGAGCCGTCGACCATCACGTTCACCGATCCGGATGCGAGCCCGAGGTGCAGCGCGTGCTCTCTCGTCCCGTCTATGGGAAGTGCTCGCCGGTAGGTGACCGGATCGCCGAGCCGGGTACTGCTCCAGCCCCCGAGCTCGCGAAGAGGCGCGAGGTCGTCGGCCCAATGGCCCTGGACCCGCCACAGGGAGCTCACGTCTGTTGACCCGACGATGGACCACACGCTACCCAGCCCTCTGAGAGAGCCGAGCCGGAGCGCGGGCAGACGGGCGTCGTCGAAATTCGGATGGCCCCATATCTCCGCGGTCGCGTCGACTCTTCTTGCGCCGGCCGTGGCCAATCGAGCGGTCGCCCCGAACCCGGCGAGGCTCACTGCCGCTCGGCCATCGAGGGACAGATCGACGAGGTCGCCCGCGCCCGCAACGAGGAGTTCTTCGACGTTTTCGAGTGCGGCCGCGTAGCGAACACGTCCGCGATAGACCGCCAGCTCCTCCGCAGAAGGCGGAAGCACGTGCGACGACACGCTGCCTTGGATGACCGCCGTGACCTCCCGCACGTCGGTCAGAATCGACTCCACGCGGTCATCGATCGAAGCCGGGCCGTAATCGTCGAAGTGTCTCATCGTGATCGTCCAGTCCCCGATTGCGATGCGCATCGGCCTGTTGATCGACGGTGTCCGGAACCTCAGAAGGACGATGGCACCACGTTGCTCCACCGAGACGTCAGCGTCATCATCAGGGGACGTCTGCTGCATGGCGGGACCCGGCCGCAGCGCGATCACCGCGTCGGTCTTGGAGACGAACTCCAGTCCGTGCTCGTCCGCGGCGATGAGGTCGGCAGTGGCGAGTGCTAGGAAGGCATCGATCCCGTAGGGATGCAAAGGGAGCTCGCGCAGTACGAGTGCACAGCCTTCGGCAGGAACGGTGAATGCCACCTCGGGAACGCCGGACCGTGCGGGAAGCGTCACCTCTGCCGGAACGTGGGTGAGATTCGGTATGCCGATCAACTCCCCGCCGCCGTTCAGGGCTATCAGCGAGGGAGCGGAGCTCGTGGCGGAGTCGATCGAGTAGGTCCGGTCGGCCGCCCGCGTCCTTCCGGCGGCGAGGCTCTCACCGAGGGTGCGCACGAGCGCCGCGAGGATCCGCGCATCCGCCACCTCGGCTCGCTCCTCGCCGACGGGCGAGAGAAGGCCGCCGAAATCGTAGTCGTGGCTCATGAATCCGCCGGGATTTCCCCAGTTGCCGACCGATGGCGTGAAGCCGTGGTTGAATCCGGATGCCTGCAAGTACGGGGCCAGCAGCTTCGCCCCGCTCACCAGCAGCCTCCGCAACGTGGCGTGCCGGCGATTGGTCTCGGTGACGAGGAGCGGTAGACCACGGTCTTCGAGTGCGGCTGAGTAGTGTCTTGCCTCCGACTCCACGAACGGGGACATGTCGTTCGGGTAGAAGTTCACCGTGGGGATGACATCCTCGGCGTGACCGGTTGCGCCGTGGAGATCGCCTTGCCCGGCACACGCGATGAGAGGCACTCTGATTCCAGAGCTCAACGCGAGGTCTCGTAACGCGCCGACGTATCGGCCTCGATCGTCGCAATCGAAGAAGTCGAGTTCGTTTTCCAGCTGAACGGCGACGACCGGCCCGCCCGCACCGTACTGGCGCAGTGCGATCAATGGCATCACGTGGGCGAACCACTCTTCCACGTGTGCGAGATACCTCGGCTCGAACTGGCGAAGGCGCAAGCCCCGGTCGAGGGCAAGCCATGCGGGAAGCCCGCCTCCGTCCCATTCGGAGCAGATGTACGGACCTGGGCGCGCAATGACGAGCAATCCGACTTCATGAGCGAGGTCGATGAAAGCTCCGACGTCGCGGTCCCCGGCGAAGTCCCAGACGCCGGGCGATCGTTCGTGATGGTTCCAGGGAATGTAGAGATCGATCGCGCGGTATCCGCTGTCCCGCACCTTCTCGAGCCGCGATCGCCATTGGGGTCTGGGGATGCGGAACGAGAAGAGGGAAGCGCAGAGCAGCACCTCTTCACGGCCGTCGATCACAAGTCCCGAACGCGTCAGGCGCACGGGTGGGCGACTCATTTGACTCCCGAGCTGCCGCCGGAGATGTTCATCTCGTAGAGATACCGCTGGCCGAGATAGTAGATCACGATCATGGGCACGGTCAGCATGATCGAACCGACCATAACCAGGTTCCACGGGGGCAACTGGAGCGCGTTGCTGGTGGAAGCCATGTACTGCACGCCGAGCGACAGTGGCATCTGGTTGACGTTGTTGAGGTAGATCAGCGGGCCCATGAAGTCACCCCAGGATGCGGTCAGCGTGAAGATGGCTATCGCCGCCAGCACCGGCCAGAGCAGCGGCAAGATCATGCGACGGTAGATCCCGAAGTACCCGAGCCCGTCGACCTGTGCAGCCTCGTCGATCTCATTCGTCATGCGGGAGACGAACTGGCGGACGAGGAAGACATTGAACGCGTTCGTGAAGAAGTTGGGCACGATCAACGGGAGGAACGTATTCACCCATCCGAGATCCTTGAACAGGATGAACTGAGGGATCATCGTGATCTGGCTCGGGATCATCATCGTCGCGATGACGATGATGAACATGACGTTCTTGCCCGGCGCCCGCAACCGTGCGAATGCGTACCCGACCAGGGACGACGAGAGTACCTGTCCGACAGCGGACAGCGAGGCAATGATCGCGGAATTCAGAACGAACCGGCCGACCGGGAGTCCCATGTTGAACACGTGGGCGAAATTTCCCCAATTCCATTCGTGGGGAAGGATCGTGAACTGGTTCTTCGCGCTTGTCAGGTCGCTCGACAGAGCGATGGACACCATGAGCACGCAAGGCACGAGGAATATCGCTGAAACAATCAGGAGTGCCGCGTATGTTCCGGGCGTGGCTTTGAACGCCCGTAACGTCAATCGGCGAGATCGGGTTTCGGCATCAAGCGTTTTCGCTTCGATGACAGCGGTTGCGCTCATCAGCGGATCTCCGTTTCGTAAAAGACCCACTTCCGCGACGTTGCGAACGCGATGGCGGTCACACCGATGATGATGAGGAACAAGAGCCAGGCGATGGCGGACGCGTAGCCGAAGTGGTAGAAGGTGAACGCCTGCTGAAACAAAAGAGGGACCATCGTGATGCTGGCGTTGTCAGGGCCGCCCGCGGTGAGGATGTATACCTGACCGAAAACCTGAAATGCTCCGATCAACCCGATCACCAGGTTGAAGAAGATCACCGGCGTGATCTGGGGAAAAGTGATCGACCAGAACTGCCGGATCGGTCCGGCGCCGTCGATCTCCGCAGCTTCGTAGAAGTCGCGAGGGATCCCGTTCATCGCGGACAGCAGGAGCACGGTTGCACCACCTGCACCCCATACCGACATCACGATGAGCGCCGGCTTCACCCAAACCGGGTCGAGCAGCCACTGGGGTCCCTGGATCCCGAAGAGCTTGAGGCCCTGATTGAGCACACCAGACGGGGCGAGGACCATCTTGAACACCATGGAGGTCGCGACCAGGGGCACGAGCGTCGGCAGGTAGATAAGGGCTCGGAACACCTTGCGTCCCCGAACCCGCTTATTGAGGAGGTTCGCGAGCCAGAGCCCGATGAACAGGCCGAGTGGAATAGAGAAGACGGCGTAGTAGAACGTGTTCCAGAGCGCCTTCCAGAAGACCGGGTCGTTGGTAAGTGCCTTCGCATAGTTGGCAAGCCCGACGAATTGCGGAGCCGTGAACGAGTCCCAGTTCGTCAGCGAGAAATAGATGGACGCGAGCATCGGGCCGAACAGGAACACGAGGAATCCGATAACCCAGGGGGAGATGAAGAGCCAGAAGTAGAGAGCTTCCTTCTTCTGTCGCTTCGAGAGTTTGCGTGGGGGAGTTCCCGCACGCAAGCGGCGCGACCCGATCGATCGCGCCGCACGGAAGGCCCCATCGAGACCGATTGCCACGACAGCCCTTAGCTACCGCTGATGACGGACTCGAGCTGCTTCTGCGTCGCGTCTAGCATGGTGCGGGTGTCGCCGCCCTTGTTCCACCAGTCCGTCATGGTGCTGGTGAACACGTTCTGCATCTCGTTCCATTGGGAGATGAACGGCGGGCGATAGATCATGCTCGACGACTGCGCGAACACGCCCATGTCGATTCCGCGCGACTCCCAGCTCGGGTGAAGCAGAGTATCGGACTTCTGCACGGCGAGATTGGCCGGTACGTCCTCGCCTTGGTCGATAATCACCTTCTGCGCCTTGGCATCGGTGAGGAAGCTGATCGCCTTGAAGGCCGCGTCGGGACTCTTGCAGTTGCGAGTGATGGCCAGCCCGGATCCGAAGGCGGACACCGCCTTCTCTTTGCCGTGCCAGAACGGGGCGATGTCCCACTCGAAGTCTGACTTGAGGAGCATGCCGATGTCCCAGAACCCGGTTGTATTCATGGCGACCTTGCCTGCCAGGAAGGCCTGGTCGCCGCCGGTGTTGGGGCCCATGTCCGCGTATTCCGCGGCCGTTGGGATGTAGTGCTTGTTCCAGGTGAGGTCGTTGATCCATTGCAACGCGTCGACAGCGGCCGACGAGTTGATCGCCGGCTTGCCCTTGCTGTCGATGATGCGCCCACCGTTCTGGTAGACGAGGCTCCACCACTGGGGCCACCAGCCGGCTCCCGCCCAACCCCACTGCTTTCCGGCGACGGTGAGTTTTTCCATGGCGTTCTCGGCGTCGGTCCAGTTCCAGGAGGCCGTGGGATACGCAACGCCTGCCTTCTTGAAGAGGTCTTTGTTGTAGAACGTGATCATCGCCCCGGAGCGGTCCGGGATCGCGTACACCTTGCCCTGATAGCTGTAGATGTCGCCGATCGAACCGAAACGTTGGCGGAGTGTGAAACCCGCACTCTTCACGTACTGGTCGAGTGGGATCAACTGTGACTTGGACGAATATGTGTTGACGTCCTCGGCGACCTGCATGATGTCTGGGCCGGTGCCGCCGGAGATCATCGTCTGCACCTTCTGCGGATACTGCGCGGCAGGGATCAATTGCAGATCGACGTGGATGCCGGGATTCGCCTTGTGGAACAGGTCGATACGCGTCTGGTACGCCTTCTTGTCGGCGTCACCACCCCAGACCACCATCGTGAGGTTGGCCTTGCCTGAGCTGCCGCTGCCGCTGCCGCCGCTGCCGGAGTCCGAGCAACCGGCGAGTGCCATGGCGCCCATCGCGCCGAGCCCAAGTGCTCCCGCCTTGAGTGCGGATCGTCTCGTCAAATCCATCGAATGCGCCTTTCGTATTCTGCTGGCCGGCGCTTCGAGGCTCGTATGTCCGGCCGCGCTGCCAGATAATCTGCGCATTAGAGTAACCATTAAAAGAATGGTCGAGACAAGGCTCGATTCGTAGCCGTTACCGAAGCGTTACCTTGACGCCGAGGCGGCGTTGCTTGTGCGGCCCGGGTTCGATGCCGCTTCCTTCCGATCTCGAAGGATCACGATGGGCCGAAGCGCGGTCGCGCTCTGGTTACTTCCGTGTCTCGTCGCCGGCATCCGCGTGCCAGACGCGTGTGCCGCTCGGCGGTTCGGCCCGCAGCCGTCGCAGCGCCGCGACGAAAGACGCCATGCTGTCGGAATCCGCACGGTAGCGATACGGGGCGCGGGAGATCGTGATCGTGATGATGGCAACGCCGCCCGATGTGGTGACCTCTGTCTCCACATCGCCGTCGAGCAGCGCGAAGTCGGGGGCGTCGTGCGGGTCGCCCGAGGCGAACACGAGCCACTCCTCGGTGAGACCGAGCTCGCCGTCCACCCAGCGCCGCTCGCGCAGAGCGGATGCCGCCACCGGCTCCGTCACCAGGAACTGGTTGCGCGGCAGCAACTGCTCGACGTGCACGCGTCGCACCGGCTCGCTCATGCGCGAAAGCCTACGGCCACGAACGCGCACCCTGGGTGCGCGTTCGTTCTCGCGAGAGTGCGGGTTCTTGCCGATGAGGGTGCGCCAGGGGGTCAGCGCGCAGATCGCACCACCGCGACGCAGAGCGGGGCCAGCGTGATCGCCTCGGCGACGTCGGTGTCTGTGAGCAGGTCGCGGCCCGCGAACGGCAGCGACACAGTCGCGGCATCCGTCTCCGAGTGGTTAAGCGCGAACAGGAACCGGGCATCCGCCGACTCCCGCACCGTGACCTCGACGTCGGCCGGTGCATCCGGCACGAGCGATCGGATGCCCGCCGCTGCCGCCTCGTCGTTCAGCAGACGGGCAAGCGCGGATGCCTCCAGCCGCGTTCCGATGTAGACGACGCGTCCGGCGCCCACCGCGTTTTCGACAACCGCGGGGCGCCCCTCGAGCAAGCCCGTCGTGTACACCGCGCGCACCGACGCGGATTCCGCGTGCAGGCTGTCCTGCCACCAGTCGGCGGTGGTCACGAAGCCGGGGTCCCCGAAGCGTACGCCGAACGACTCACCGTCCCGAGCTGGCCAGTACTCGTCGATGTATCCGCCGATCAGCTCGCGCAACCCGCCCGGATACGCGGGTTGCCGCACGTTGTTGTTCTCGTCGACCACTCCGGAGAAGAACGAGCACACCACGACACCCCCAGCCGCGACATAGCGCGTGAGCGCCGAGACGAAGCGATCCGTGACGAGGTAGGCGTTCGGAACCACGATCATCCGGTAGTCGGAGAAGTCGGAGTCGAACGAGACGACATCCACCGCGTGATGCGCCTCGAGCAGCGGCCGGTAGTGATCCAGCACGAGCTGCGGGTAGTCGAAGTCGTTGCGCGGCAGACCGTGCGTCTCGGTGAGCGCCCACCATGCATCCCAGTCGAAGAGCACCGCGATGTCGGCGTGCGAGCCGGATCCGAGGGCATCCTTGATCGATGGCAGCTCGTTGCCGAGGCGCTCGACCTCGCCCCAGGTGCGGGATGCCGTTCCGGAGTGCGGCAGCATCGCCGAGTGGAAGCGTTCGTGGCCACCGCGACTGGCGCGCCATTGGAAGTACAACACGGTGTCCGATCCGTGCGCGATGGCCTGGAACGAGCCGGTGCGCATCAGCCCCGGCCGCTTCACGTTGTTCACCTTCCACTGCGAGACGGCGCTAGCCGCCTGTTCCATCAGCACCCACGGCTCGCCCTTGAGCGAGCGCATCAGGTCGAAGTTGAACGCGGCGGCGACCCAGGAATCGGCCTCGCCAGGGTTCGGGTAGATGTCGAGGGCGACCGCGTCTTCCTGCTTCGCCCAGGCCCAGTAGTCGGCGTTGCGGTAGAAGCGCATGAAGTTGGTGACGATCGGGATGTCGTCCCGGAACGAGCGCACGATGTCGCGCTCCGCGACGAAGCACTCGAGCAGGGCATCCGAGACGAACCGTTTGAAGTCCAGCTGCCTGGCAGGGTTCATCCACGAGCGTGGGACGGCCGGAACATCCACCTGATCCCACGATGCATACCGCTGACTCCAGAACCGGGTGTACCAGGCGTCGTTCAGGGCATCCAGCGACCCGTAGCGCCGCTGCAGCCAGGCGCGGAACGCGACCGAGCTCTGCTCGTTGTAGGCGGTCGGGCCGTACTCGTTGCTGATGTGCCACATCGCCAGCGCTGGATGCCCCGAGTAGCGCTCCGCAAGCGCCCGAGTGATGATCGCGGCCCGCTCCCGGTACACCGGCGACGACGGGTCGTAGTGCAGCCGGTTGCCGAAGCCGAACGTCTCGCCGTCGGCCATGACCGGCAGCGTCTCCGGGAACTGCTTCGACAGCCAGACCGGTGGTGCCATCGTGGGAGTGGCCAGGTCGACGGCGATGCTCGCCGAGTGCAGCAGGTCCATCACCTCGTCCATCCATTCGAACGTGAACACGCCGGGTTCCGGCTCCAGCGACGCCCAGGCGAACACGCCGAGCGTCACGAGGTTGACGCCCGCCCGCCGCATGAGCTCGACATCCTCACGCCAGATCGAGGGGTCCCACTGCTCGGGGTTGTAGTCGCCGCCGAACGCGAACCCGCCGAGCCGGGCGCGTAGGCCGTCCATCCGGGCGCGACTGTGTTGCGGGTCGATCGGGTGGTCGAGCGTCACGAGGTGAACTCCTCGGTCAGACGCCGCACGAGCGGGCGTGAAGCGAACACGGTCAAAAGAGCGAACGGTGCGACCAGGATGCCTGCAGCCACGTCGCTCCCCAGGTACACGAGTCCACCGACGGCGGCCGTCAGAGCCGCGGCGGAGAGAAGCCAGCGCGGGTTGCGGGTCAGCGCGTACACCGCCAGGCGCATCACGTCGCGCAGGCGGAACGAGAAGAACGCGACGATCACGAGCACGGTGCTGCCCCAGAGCACGGCGGCGGCGCCGAGCGCGATGAGCAGCCACGAGACGGGGGCCGGCAGGCCCGAGGTGAGGTCGAACGCGAGCACGAAGAGCAGAGCGAAGTACGGTGCCCAGAACAAAAGCGACTGCCGCCATCCCAGGCGATACCCGCGGAGAAAGAGACGGAAGGGCTCGATGTCGCGACTCTCGGTGTAACCGCGCATCGTGTAGAGGGCGGCGACCCAGGCCGGCCCGATGGAGAACCCTCCGATGAGGAGCAGGAACTGGCCGCCGATCGGAACCAGCGGCGAGAAGAACACTGCAGCGCTGAATGGCAGGGTCGCGATGCCGAACGCGGCCGTCGTGCCGAGCAGCCCATAAAGCGCGTGCATGGCGCGGAACCACGGCTTGCCGAAGACGTCGCGCTGCGTCGTCGTGCTCCCCGCTGGTTCCGCGCCCTGCCACATGAGCTCAGCCGATCTTCTTCTGCACCGCTGCGTAATAGCGGTTCGCGTTGTCGACGTAGGTCTGCATGCCCTTGCTCTTCAACGAGGAGACGTACGAGTCCCACTGGTCGAAGCCCTGCTTGCCGAGAATGAAGTTCAGCGTCGCGGTGTTCGCGGTGTCGATCAGCGCGGTCTGCTGCAGGGTGGCCTGCTGAAGCTGTGTCGGTGTGTAGGGAACGCCCGGCGACGGCGGGATCTGCTTGTACGTCGACATGACCTTCTGCCAGGCGAGCTCCTCCGGGGGCATCGTGGAGTCGACGATCTTAGTCGTGCCGCCATACATGAAGTTGCCGCAGGAGAAGCCCATGTCGTTGCGGATGTCGGTCTTCGCATTCGGGTCGCCGAATCCGTAGGCGGAGAGCTTGTAGCCCGGGAGCAGCTCGTATTTGCCGTTCTTGACCTCGTAGGTCTTTCCTTCGATGCCCCACTTGAGGAACACCTGTGCGTCGTCGGAGTACCAGAGCCAGTCGATGAACTGCAGAAGCGCCTTGAAGTCGGACTTCTTGGTGGCATCCGTCGACACCATGATGCCGTTCTCGAGCCGCGAGCCGGTGATGACCTTGCCCAGGGGGCCCGCAGGGGACGGCAGCTTGGCGATCTTGAACTTTCCGGCGCCGAGGTTCTGCTCCATGGCCGTTCGAGAGAGCACGAGCGTCTGTGCGTTCACGTTGATGAAATAGGACTTGCCCGTGTTGAACTTCGCCAGCGCCTGATCGTCGCTCTGCGTGAAGCTCTCCGGATCCATCAGCCCTTCGCTGACCAGCGAGGCGAAGTACTTGAGCAGATCCTTGAACTGATCGGATGCCGGCGCGAACGAGAACTTCTGCTTCTTCGGGTCGAAGAGCAGGCCGTTGCCGATGCCCCAGTTCGGGCCCGCCATCGTTCCCCACGTCGCGGCCGCGAGGTTGAGCGTGCTGGCCCCGAGCCAGCGGTCGGAGAACGGGTACTGGATCTCCGGATGCTTCTGCTTGACCTTCTTCAGCGCCGAGTGCAGCTCATCCCATGAGGTCGGCGTGTCGATGCCGTCCGCCTCGAGGATGTCGGTACGGGCGCCGATGGTGTAGTCGACGAACAACGTCTCGTGGAGGCCGGGGAACACGTAGTACTTACCGTCTGCCTGGCGGATCGTGGCGAGGTCGGGCTCGAGCTTCCACTTCTTCACCTTGTCGGTGAAGTTGGGCATGTACTGCGTGTAGTCGCTCGCGGCGATGATGGCGCCACCGCCCACGAACTGGGTCTCGGAGCCCGGATAGGTCTTGGCGATGACGTCGGGCGCGTTGCCGGAGTTGATCAGCAGCGACCGCTTCGTGTTGTAGTCGGCGTACGGCACGATCGTCGGGTTGAACGTCACGTTCGTCTTGTCGGTGATGTCCTTCCACAGCTCCCACGAGGACTTCTCCGGGTACGAGGGGTTGTCGTCGAAGAGCAGCGAGACGGTCAGAGGCGTCGTCGCCTTGAACTGCTCGTTCACGCCGAGCGACTTCATCGCGCCCTTGGTCTTACCGGTGAACGGGTCTTTGCCCGACGACGACGAGCCGTCGCTCGACGTGCATCCGGCGAGCAGCCCGACGGTGATGCCCGCCAGGCCGAGCGCAAGCACGTTGCGCCGTGAGAGTTCGGTGGTCATGGCTGTGAACCTCCAGATTGGGGATGTGGGTGTGTGGTGGAACGAGAGGATCGCGGACGAGGGATGCCTGCACCTGGCATCCGTCGATCAGCCCTTGACGGAGCCGAGCATCACGCCCGAGATGAAGTAGCGCTGGATGAACGGGTAGACGCAGAGGATCGGCAGCACGCTGAGCACCATGGTCACGGCCTTGATGTTCGCGTTGATCTGCGTGAGGTCGCCGGCCGCGTTGGCCCCGGATGTCTGTGCGCTGCTCGCCCCTGCGATGAGGTTGCGCAGGTAGATCGTCACCGGGAACAGGTTCGAGTGGTCCAGGTAGAGGAACGCCTGGAACCACGAGTTCCAGTTCGTGACCGCGTAGAACAGGATCATCGTGGCGAGCACCGCCTTGGAGAGCGGCAGAACGATGCGCCACAGCGTGCCGTAGGTGCTGAGGCCGTCGATCTCCGCGGCCTCCTCCAGCTCGCGAGGCATGTTCTCGAAGAACGACTTCATGATCAGCAGGTTGTAGACGCTGATCGCGTTCGGGATCACGACCGCCCAGATCGTGTTCGTCATGTGCAGCCCGTTGACCAGCACGTAGTTCGGGATGAGTCCGCCGGAGAAGAACATCGTCACGACGGCGAGGCCGATGAAGAACTTGCGGCCCTTCAGCTCGGGCTTGGAGACCGCGTAGGCGAATATCGTGCTCAGCACCATCGAGATGGCCGTCGCGACGACGGTGTACAGCACCGTGTTGCCGTAGTTGATCCAGAACATCTTGTCGCTGGCGACCACCTTGTAGGTGTCGAGATTGAACCCGAGCGGCCAGACGGTGACCTGGCCGAACTGGATGTACTTCTCGCTGCTGAACGACTCCGCGATCACGTTGAGGAACGGGTACAGCGTCACAGCGACCGCGAGCAGCAGGATCACCGCGTTGACCCAGCCGAAGATGCGCTGCCCGCGGGTCACGTGCAGGCGAGAGCCTCTTCTGCTCGGCGTCCGCGAACCGAGGGTGAGTGCTACGGTCGCGTCGGACACGCCGTCCTTCGCGCTTGCGTTGTCGATCACGGGGACCGGGTTGTTGATCACCACAGGCTCGCTCCGATCAGGCGACGGGAGATGAAGTTGGCGGAGACGACGAGGATGAGCCCGATCACGGCCTCGAAGATGCCGATGGCTGCGGCATAGCTGAAGCTCCCGGACTGGATGCCGACGCGGTACAGATAGGTGGAGATGACGTCGGCGGTGTTGTAGATCGCCGGGTTGTAGAGCAGCAGGATCTTCTCGAAGCCGACGGCCATGAAGCTGCCGATGTTGAGGATGAGCAGCGTGATGATCGTGGGACGGATGCCCGGCAGCGTCACGTGCCAGATCTGCCGGATGCGGCTGGCTCCGTCGATGCGAGCCGCCTCGTAGAGGCTCTCGTCGATCGTCGTGAGAGCGGCGAGGTAGAGGATGGTGCCCCAGCCGGCGGTCTGCCAGATCTCGCTGATCACGTAGATGGCGGGGAACCAGGCAGGGTCTTGAAGGAACTCGATCTTGTGCATGCCGAACACGCTCAGCAGCTGATTGATCGATCCGGTCGCCGAGGTGAGCTGCATGATCATGCCGGCGACGATGACGATCGAGAGGAAGTGCGGCAGGTAGGTCGTGGTCTGCACGAACCTCTTGAATCCCCGGTTGCGCACCTCGTTCAGGAGCAGAGCGAGGATGAGCGGCACCGGGAACCCGAAGATCAGGGTGAGACCGCCGAGCATGATCGTGTTGCGGAAGACCTGCCAGAACGACGGGTCCGAGAGGAACATCGTGAAGTTGTCGAAACCGACCCAGCCTTCGCCGAAGATGTTCCCGCCCGGCACGTAGTTGCGGAACGCGATGATGTTGCCGGCCATCGGCACGTAGCGGAACACCACGAACCAGATCACGGGCAGCACGAGCAGCGAGTAGAGCTGCCAGTTGCGCCACCACGGGGTGCGTCGACGTTGCCGGCGCGCTTTCGGCGCTGGCTCGGCAGCGGTGTCCGCGCGTGGCGTCACCATGGTGCTGGTCATGCGCATCGTCCCTTCTCGTCACTCGTGCGATGAGGGGACTGCGCCACCGCACTGTGGTATTCCGAACTGGATCGCTTCCGGACCGTGATCGTTTCGGTTCAGTTACCGAAAGTCGTTTCGATCGGATATCGAAAGTGAAGCTAACCCAGGATCGTTCGCGGTGTCAACCGGTAAGCGCTTGCCGTGCCCCCAGTACGGGTGCGGGGGCCGTTCGAACGAAAGCAGCGACGCATCCGTGAGCACCGGCAAGACCGCGTAATCACGCGGAAGTGCGCACGTCGTACCGCATTACAGGCGCATCGGCCTCGTCCCGCTGGATGATGGCAAACCGCGGCATCCGTTTGCCATCGAGATGTTCAGCGCGTGGCGCGCGCCCGCTTCCCGGCCTTTCGCGGTGCCGCGTCGGAGTCGAATGGCACCGCGCTTCCCCGCTCCACGAGAAACGTCGGAAGCTCGAGGCGCTGCGCTCCGCGCACGCCCGCGCCCGATTCCTGCACCAGGCGCACCGCTTCCGCGGCCATTTGCGCCAGGGGTTGGTGGATCGTGGTGAGCGCGGGCGCGAGATGCTTGCTCAGCACCGTGTCGTCGAATCCGATCACCGACAGCTCGGAGGGAATGCGGATGTCCCGCTCCCTGGCCGCCTCGTACAACCCCGCCGCTTGCTGGTCGGAGCTGGCGAAGATGGCGGTAGGACGCTCCTTGAGATCGAGCAGTTCCCCGCCCGCACGGTGGCCGTCGCTGATCAGAAACTCGGCCTCGACCACGAGTTCGTGCCGGTAGGGGATGCCTGCCCGCCGCAGAGCCGCGGCGTAGCCCTCCTGCCGCTCAAGGGCATTGTCGAGATCGCCTCGCCCTGCCAGCAGGCCGATCCGGCGGTGCCCCAGCTCTACGAGCCGGTTCGTCGCCTCGTAACCACCTGACCAGTTGGTGGCGCGGATCGCGGGGAACTGCCACTTCTCCGCGTGTGGCGGATCCACGAGGACCACCGGGATCGTCAAGGTCGAGAGCGCCTGGAGTATCTCGTTCCCACGGCTGGGCAGCGCGGCGATCACACCGGCCGAGCGCCGTGTTCTGATGGCCTCGATCCAGCGATCGAGGGAGAAGTTCTCGTGCACGGAGCTCGTGATGATCATGGCGACCTCGCGCGCGGCAGACTCGCGCTCTGCGCCCTTGATGAGCTCGATGGCCCATGCCGAGTCCGCGCCCTCGATCAGGAACTCGACAGCGCCGGAGGCGTTGGAGATGCCGCGTCTGCTCTGGTATCCGGTTGCCTCGAGCGCCGCGAACACCTTGTCGCGCGTGGCCGCAGCCACATCGGCCTTGCCGTTGAGCACCTTCGACACCGTGGGAATGGAGACCCCGGCGTGGGCGGCGACGTCGGCCAACGTGCTCTTCGATCCGGCCATATGAACTTCCTCCTTGACGAGGCTCGGCGTGCGCGGGCCCCGGCAGTACCTCGTTGGCCGGCTCGAACACGTTTCGTTCGAGCCCATTCTTGACGACGGACATGAGCCGCCGTAGGCTGCCGTTCCGATAATCTATCGAAAAAGTTGCGGACTGGGCGTCGTCCGACTCCGATCAACGATGATTCTAGGGAAGGCCAATACCCGTCATGAGCGCGAAATCACCGCGATCGCTGGGCGTCGTACACGATGTCGACCGGGAGTTCCGTGTCGTTTCGGAAGCCGTAGGCGCCGGAACATCCGTCGAACTCATGCGCTACGTCTACGCGCCGACGGAAGCCCAGTTCGAGTCTCCGCGTCCGTACGTGCATCCGTTGCGAACGCCGAGCGGGCGCCTGGTGTCGGTGTTCCGCCCGTGGGATCACGTGTGGCACAAGGGGATCACCATGGCACTGCCCAACGTCGGCCCTGACAACTTCTGGGGAGGCGCCACCTACACGCGCAAGGTCGGCTGGTACGCGGATCTGAAGAACAACGGTTCGCAGGATCACGACGAGGTTCTCGAGACCGCTGTCGGCGAAGACCACGCCGTGTTCAAGCACGCTCTCGTCTGGCACCGGCAGCCCAGTGACGGTTCCCCGGTGGGAGCAGCGGTCTTCACCGAGACGCGAACGCTCACCGCGACACTCGTGCCGGAGCAGGATGCCTGGGTGCTCGGCTGGCTCAGCGTGCTCACGAATGTGTCCGGCGCGCCGATCGAGATGGGATCGCCCACCACCGAAGGCAGGGAGAACGCCGGCTACGGCGGTCTGTTCTGGCGCGGTCCGCGTTCGTTCACCGGCGGAGCGCTCATCGCGTCGAACGGCGTGACCGGCGAAGACGTTCGCGGAACCCGCGGCGAGTGGGCAGGGTTCTGCGGCCGGCACGACGACGTCGACGGCTCGTCCACTGTGGTGTTCGTCGACCGCACTCCCGATCAGGACCTCGACACGAAGTGGTTCGTGCGCTCCGAACCGTTCGCCTGCATCAACCCCGCGCCGTTCTTCGACCGGGTACGGGTGGTCGACGTGGCCGAGACGATCGAGCTGCACCACGCGGTGGTGATCGCAGACGGGGAATCGGATGCCTCACGGATGGCGGAGCTGGCGGCTGCCGTCGGGCGGGCGGACGGTCGTGCCCGCGCGCAGGCTGGTGCCGATGCGACGAACCCACGAGGCGCCGACGCGGCCGAGCTGGCGGAGGTGCGCTGAGATGACAACCGGCGAGAACACCGCTTCTGCACCCGGCAACGCGCCGACCAGGCGACGGATCACCACCGAGAGCCCGCTCCGCATCGGCGTCGTGGGCACCGGCGGCATCGCCCGCGTGCACGCGGAGGGCGTGCAGCGGCTGGAAGGGCGAGCGCGAATCGTCGCCGCGTGCGACATCGACGCAGACCGGGTGCGCGAGTATCAGCGTGCGTGGGACGTGCCCATCGGCACGACGACCCTGGACGAGATGCTCGAAGCCGCCGACCTCGACATCGTGCACCTGTGCTCCCCGCCCGGCCTGCACAAGGAGCAGGCGATCGCGGCGCTGCGGCGAGGCATCCACGTGCTCAGCGAGAAGCCGCCGGCGCTGTCGCTGGCGGAGCTCGACGAGATCGCGGAGGCGGAGCGCGAAGGGGGCGCCTGGTTCGCGACAGTGTCCCAGCACCGGTTCGGGGCGAGGGCGCTGTGGTTGCGCGACCGCGTGGCCGACGGCGCCTTGGGGCGCCCGCTCACCGCGGTGTGCGACACGCTCTGGTACCGACCCGACTCCTACTTCGACGTTCCGTGGCGCGGCAAGTGGGATGTCGAAGGCGGCGGCCCGACGATGGGGCACGGCATCCACCAGATGGACACCATGCTCTCCATCCTCGGCCCGTGGTCGCAGGTGGTCGCGGTCGCCGCGAGGCAGGCGCGGCCGGTGATCACCGAGGATGTCTCGCACGCGATCGTGACACTGCAGAACGGTGCGGTGGCGAGCGTCGTGAACAGCCTGCTCTCGCCCCGGGAGACGAGCTATCTGCGTTTCGACTTCGAGTACGCCACGGTCGAGCTCGAGCACCTGTACGGGTATTCGGACGACTCCTGGACCATCACGCCGGCGCCCGGTCACGAGGATGCGGTCGCGGATGCCTGGGCTCAGGGCCCCGCAGGATTCGGCAGCGGACACTCGGCCCAGTTCGCCGCGATCATCGCCGCGATCGAACGCGATGAGCCTCTGCCGGTGCGGCTCGAGGATGCCCGCAACACGCTGGAGCTCATCGCCGGCATCTACGCGTCGGCGTTCACGGGTGCACGCATCGACTCGGGGGAGCTCGACGTGGCGTCGCCGTTCTATCGCAGCATGGCCGGAAGCGGCGCACCGTGGGCAGAAGAGGCGGGCAGGAGCGCTTCCGCTCGCGTCGATCGCGACGGCACCGCCGAGGAGGCGGTCGCGTGACGAGCGATGGCGTGGTGACCGAGCCCGACCCTGCGGGCATGGGCACACTGCGGCGCCGCACCCTCCGCCTGGGCTGTGCCGTCGACGCACGCGCGCTCGACGACGACGCGTACAGCAGCACAGTCGCCCGGCTCTTCGACCTGGTCACGCCCGAGAACGCGCTGAAGTTCAGTCCGCTGCGACCCGACCGGGAGACATACGACTTCGGTACGGCCGACCGCGTGATGGAGTTCGCCGAATCGCACGGCTTGGCGGTTCGCGGCCACACTCTCGCGTGGCACAGCCAGCTCGCAGACTGGGTCGCGGAGACGCCCGAAGCCGAGCGGGAAGGCATCCTGCGCGATCACATCCGCACGGTCGCCGGACGCTATCGCGGGCGTATCGAACAGTGGGATGTCGTGAACGAGGCACTGGATGACGACGCCCAGCCGCGCACGTCGCCGTGGTTCGAGGCGATGGGCATCGACTACATCGCCGACGCGTTCCACTGGGCGCACGAAGCGGATGCGTCCGCACGGCTGTACCTGAACGACTACAACGTCGAAGACCTCTGCCCGAAGAGCGACGCCTACTACGAACTGGTGCAGCGGCTGCTGGCCGATGGCGTGCCGGTGCATGGCTTCGGGGTGCAGGGCCACCGCATCGTCGGCGACCCGCCGAGCACCATGCGCGAGAACCTGCAGCGGTTCGCCGACCTCGGGCTCGAGGTCGCGCTGACCGAGGTGGACGTGCGGATGCCCGTGGCCGAGTCCGGGCATCCCTCAGGCGAGCAGCTGGCCGCGCAGGCCGACGGCTATCGGTCCATGTTCGACGCCGCGCGGGCGGTCCCTGGGTGCACGGCTTTCGTGCTGTGGGGGCTGAGCGACGCGCACTCCTGGATTCCCGACACGTTCGCCGGCTTCGGCGCTGCGCACGTGCTCGACGAATCACTGCAGCCGAAGCCCGCGTTCGATGCGGTCTTCTCAGAGCCGGTAGGTGCTGCACCGTTCGTGAACGGGCCGGAGCTGCGATGACGGATGCCCAGGGCGCGGCATCCGGGCACCCGGATGGATCGGGGCAGGAGGCCGCCGAGTGGGCCGCCGCTCTGTCCAGGGGCCTGCCAGGGGGGATCGGAATCTCGCGCCTGCGGGTCTACGACTGGGAGGCGTCCGACGGACTGCGTGGCGGGTCGCCGCACCTGCACACCGCATCCACCGAGGGATACGTCGTGCTCGGCGGCCACGGCGCGGTCGAGACACTGAGCTCCCAGGGGCTGCAGCGCACAACCCTGGAGCCGGGCGCCGTGGTCTGGTTCACGCCGGGCACCGTGCACCGGCTCATCAACGCCGACGGAGCACTCGACATCCTCACGCTGATGTCGAACGCGGGCCTACCCGAGGCCGGGGATGCCGTGCTCACGTTCCCGCTCGAGGTTCTGCGCGACCCGGCGCGGTACCGCGAGCATGCGACGCTGCCCGCGCACGGCGACCAGGAGACGATGGCTGCCGCAGCACGGGCCCGCCGCGACCTCGCGCTGGAGGGCTTCGCTCAGCTGCGCGATCGCGCTGCGGACGACTTCGACGGCGCGCTCCGCGACCTCTACACCGCCGCTGCGGCGCTCGTTGCGCCCCGGGTCGCGTTCTGGGAGCAGATCGTCGCAACGGGACCCGGCGCCGGCTTGGATGCCACCGCACGGCAGCTCTCATCCCTCGCCGCCGGTGACCCAGGGCAGCTGGGGCTCAGTGGCATCCGCTCGGTACGTCCCGACGGCCCAGAGCGCTGGGGCATGTGCGGACACCTCACCGTGTGGAATGCCGGGGCGCACTGACAGGGCTGACAGGCGGCACCACACGGCAGCAACGCCGGCTCGACTGGAGATCCTGCACCCCTGAACCACAGCACAGCTCATCATTCAAAGGAGAAGATCGATGGCGACGAAGCCATTCAGCACCCCCATCACCCGCCGCACGTTCGTGGCGGGCGGCATCGCGGCAATTCCGGTCGCGATCGGACTTGCCGAACTCCCGGGCGCCCCCGCAGCCGCGGCCGATCCCCGGGCGTTCCTGGTCGACCCGCACGAGCAGCACCAGGTCATCCGTGGATTCGGAGGGATGAACCACACCGCGTGGATCGGCGACCTCACGCCCTCGCAGCGGAACACGGCATTCGGCAACGGCCAGGACGACCTCGGGCTGACCGTTCTGAGAATCCCGGTCCCCGAAGACCGCGCGGACTGGGGCCTCGATCTGGCGACTGCTCAGACTGCCGCGAGCAAGGGAGCCCTCGTCTTCGCGTCGCCGTGGAATCCGCCAGCGGATCTGATCGAGCTCTTCGAGCGCGACGTGGTCCCTCAGGGCAGCAAATATCAGGCAGAGGCCGGCAGTCTGGTCAACGCTCATGTCGCGTCGGCCGTCTCGGGCTTCGAGGGCACGGGATACGTGGACTTCGACGCGAGCACCGGGGCAAGCGTGCAGTTCGACGGCGTCTTCGTCGGCTCGAAGGGAACGAAGAACCTCGCTTTCCGCTACTGCTCGCCAGGACGCGACACGCACCTCGACATCACGGTCGCGGGCACTCTGGTCGCGCAGAACGAGCTGTTTCCGGCGACGTCGAACGGCGACTGGGAATGGCACTCGATCCAGGTGCCCATGACGCCGGGCCAGTGGAGCGTGGTGGTCGCGACGTCGGGCGATGGCGGGCCGTCACTCGACGAGCTGATGGTCGCGGCCTACACGCCTCCCGCCCAGTCCAGGCGCTTGCGCTACGACGCCTACGGCGCGTACGCGCAGCACCTGAACGACTTCGTGCACTTCTATCGCGACAACGGCGTTCAGCTCTACGGCATCTCGGTGCAGAACGAGCCGGACTACGCCTACGACTGGACCTGGTGGACGCCGGCGGAGATGACACGCTTCCTGCGCGACTATGCGGGATCGATCGATACGCGGGTCATCGCTCCTGAGTCCTTCCAGTACGTCAAGTCGCAGTCCGATCCGATCCTCGACGACCCGGCCGCGCTCGCGAACCTCGGCATTCTCGGGGCACACCTCTACGGCACACCGTATGCAGACTTCCCGTACCCGCTGTTCGAAGAGAAGGGTGCGGGCAAGGAGCTCTGGATGACGGAGGTGTACTACCCGAACAGCTCGAGCTCGGCGAACCTCTGGCCGGAAGCATTGGAGGTGGCCGAGCACGTGCACCACGCGATGGTCGACGCCCAGTTCCAGGCGTACGTGTGGTGGTACATCCGCCGCAGCTACGGGCCGATCCTCGAGGACGGCACGATCAGCAAGCGCGGCTACATGCTCGCGCACTTCACGAAGTTCGTCCGGCCCGGATTCACTCGCATCGAGGCGCCGAAGGAGGCCCAGGCGGGAGTGCTGACCTCCGCGTACGCCAGCGAAGACGGCGGCCTCGTCATCGTCGCCGTCAACACGACGACAAACACGGCGACCCAACCCATAGCCGTGCATGGACACGTCGTGAAGGCTGTGAAGTCGTGGATGACGGATGCCACGCGCAACCTGGAGCAGCAGCCGGACGTGGCAGGCCGCGGCACCGATTTCGTCGCCTCGCTGCCCCCGCAGAGCGTGACGACGTTCGTCATCGCGTGATCAGTACCTCCGCGAGCAAGTAGAGAAGGCCGGTCGCGCGCACGTGCTGGCGCGCGACCGGTCAGACGAGGTCCAGCTCCACAGTCACGTACGAATGGGGCGGCATATCGAGCTGGAGCCCGTGCCCGAACGCGTCCTGGGTTCGCGCAACGTGGAAGTCCCGCACGGTCACCGCTTCTGGGGCCGTCGCTGTGTTGTGCGCGTTGAGCTCGTCCGAGGTGAGGATCCGGCCGCGCACATCGGTGACCGTGCGGCCACGCAGGTCGAGGACCACCGTGGCGGAGTCCTCTGCGGCGAGGTTCGTGACCGAGACCAGAGCCTTGTCGTCCTTCGTCGATGCCGACGCGGACACCGTGGACAACTCGACTCCATCCACGTCGTGGACGGGGACGCCCGAAAGATGCGTGGGCAGCGCCTGCGCATCGTGGTGGCCGACGTTCATCGCGAAGGCGTGATAGGTCGGCGTGAGAATGAGCTGGTTGGTCTGCGGATCGGTTAGCACGACGGATTGCAGCACGTTCACGGTCTGCGCGATGTTGGCCATGGCCAGACGGTCCGCATGACGGTGGAACGCGTCGAAGTGCACGGTCGCTACGAGAGCGTCGCGCATGGTGTTCTGCTGGTAGAGGAAGCCCGGGTTCGTTCCGGGTTCGACGTCCCACCAGGTGCCCCATTCATCCAGCACCAGGCCGATGTTCCGCGCCGGATCCTCGACGTCCATGATCGCCGAGTGCCGGGAGATGACCTCCTCGACCCGGGCGGCGCGCACCATTGTGGAGTAGTAGCCGTCGGCATCGAAGCCTGTTGCGGTGCCGCGACCCCGCCAGTTGCCGCCCGGCACGGTGTAGTAGTGCAGCGAAATGGCCTCGAATGGATGCCCGCCAGAGGGCCCCTTCGCCGCCTCCATCAGCGCTTTCGTCCAGAAGTACGCCTCAGCGTCTGCGCCGGCGGCGATCCTGTAGAGGCGATTGTCGGCATGGTTGCGCAGATACGTCGAGTACTGCCTCGCCAGGTCGGCGTAGGCCTCCGCCCGCATGTTGCCGCCGCAACCCCACGGCTCGTTGCCGATGCCCCAGAACGGAACCTTCCATGGTTCGTCGCGACCGTTGCTGCGGCGCAGTGCTGCCATCGGTGAATCGTCGCCGCGGGTGAGGTATTCCACCCACTCGCTCATCTCCTGCACTGTGCCGGACCCGACGTTGCCATTGACGTACGGTGCTGCGCCGAGAAGCTCGCATAACGCCATGAATTCATGCGTGCCGAAGTGGTTGTTCTCCACGACATCGCCCCAGTGCGAGTTCACCATTCGCGGACGTTGCTCCCGCGGTCCGACCCCGTCGCGCCAGTGGTACTCATCGGCGAAGCATCCTCCCGGCCAGCGCAGGTTGGGGATCCGCAGGTCGCGCAGCGCATCGACGATGTCGGTGCGAATGCCGCCGGTGTTGGGGATGTCCGAGTCGTCGCCGACCCAGAACCCGTCGTAGATGCACCGTCCGAGGTGCTCCGCGAAATGCCCGTACAAGTGCCGGCTGATCGTCGCGCCGGGGATGTCGAGCTCGATCACGGCGCGCGTGGGGGAATGCATAGGTCTCCGATCGGTGGGTCTCGGCGCTCAGGTCGCGGCAACACCCTACGGTGTGCGGTGCTCGCGGTGCGCGCTACGGCTCGCCAGCCTAAGCGCGATCGGGTCAGTGCTGCAACGTTGCAGAAATCTTGTCCGGATCTCTTGCGCGCGCATCCTCCCCCGTGTTTATCTTTCCTGCAACGTTGCACGCCTGGTGGATGCGCACAGACCGCGACGTCGGCAGTGAGACCGCATGAACTCGCTGCATGGGCTCAGCGAAGTGGCCGAGCCGTCTCGTGATTCCGCACTGGAGAGGAATTGTTGTGAGAAGCAGAACCCGTCTGGCAGCCGCAGCTGTCGTGACAACGGCAATCGTCGCGTCCCTAGTGGGATGCTCGTCTGGAGGGTCCGGATCGTCGTCGGCGAGCAAGGACTTCACGTTCTGGTCGTTCACCGGGATCAACGCGAAGGCGGACGTCCAGGCCTATGAGAAGGCGCACCCCGGCGTCCACATCAAGCTGACCGAGGTGGGCAGTTCCACAGATACGGCGCAGGCGCTGACCACGGCCCTGGCCGGTGGCAAGGTGCCGGACCTCGTGCTGATCCAGGCAGCCGACCTGCCGAAGTTCGTCGAGAATCCCGACAACTTCGTCGATCTCAACACCTTGGGTGCGAAGAAGCTCAAGCCCGACTACGCGCCAGCGATCTTCTCCCAGTCCGTCGCCGCAGGTGGGCAGGTTCTGGGAGTGCCGACGGATGTCGGCGGCCTCGCACTGTCGTATCGCAAGAGCCTGTTCGCGGCAGCGGGGCTGCCCACCGACCCCGACCAGGTCGGCGCGCTCATGCCGACGTGGCAGGACTTCCTCAAGGTGGGCAAGGAGTACACGGCGAAGACGGGGAAACCCTTCGTGGACAACGCCGAGACCTCGATCTTCTACCAGGAGATCGGCCAGGGATCCGAACAGTTCTACAACAACCACACACGCAAGCTCGACTACACGAACTCCCAGGTGAAATCGGCATTCGACACAGCGCTTCAGGCGGTGGATGACGGCATCACCGCCAATCTGACGTCATTCTCCACAGGCTGGGCCGCTGGTCTCCAGAAGGGTGCATTCGCGACCGTTGCCACCCCGTCCTGGATGCTCGGGACGTTGAAGACGGATGCGCCGGCCACCAAGGGAGACTGGGCGATCGCGAAGATCCCCGGCGGATCGGGCAACTGGGGCGGAAGCTATCTCGCCATCCCGAAGCGAGCCGCCCATCCGCAGGCAGCATGGAACTACATCAAGACGTCGCAGTCGCCCGAGTCTCAGCTGCAGCACTTCTTGACGAGCGGTTCGCTTCCCACGACTACCGCCAACTACACCAACCCGAAGCTGCTCGGGTCGACGGATCCGTTCTTCTCGGATGCCCCGACGGGCAAGATCTTCACCGAGGCAGTCGCGAACATGAAGTCGTTCTACGTCGGCCCTGATTCCGGGCAGATCGGCACGGACTTCTTGAACACGATCATCAATGTCGAGAACAAGAAGATCTCCTCGGCTCAAGCCTGGTCGAGCGCGCTCTCGGCGATCAAGCAGGACGTCGCCAAGTAGGAAAGGTGCGGAACGCCGCGGCGGGGTCAGATCTCGCCGCGGCATCCGACCGCGAGACATCACCATGACTGTCACCGCCACTCGCCGCCTCCGGCCGCGCTCACGTATCCGAGAGAGCGTTTTCGAGCGCTCCGCGCCTTACGTCTACGTCGCGCCGTTCTTCCTTCTGTTCGCCGTCTTCGGACTCTTCCCGATGGCGTTCACGTTCGTGATCTCGCTGTTCGACTGGAATCCGATCGGCACGAAGACCTTTATCGGATTCGAGAACTTCACGACGCTCTTCTCCGACCCACGGTTCTGGAACGCCGCGGGCAACACCCTGTCGATCTGGATCATGTCGACGGTGCCGCAACTGATCATCGCCCTGGGACTCGCCCACCTTCTGCATTTCGCACGACTGCGGTTCGCGAACTTCTTCCGGATGTCGCTGCTGGTGCCCTACATCACATCCGTCGCTGCAACGGCGATCGTGTTCGCCCAGCTCTTCGACACCCACTACGGATTGATCAACTGGGTTCTGACCTTGATCGGCGGCAGCCCTGTGAACTGGCTGGCGGGTCAGTTATCGAGCCAGTTCGTCATCGCGGTCATGGTGATCTGGCGCTGGTCCGGCTACACGACTCTGCTCTACCTGGCCGGCCTGCAGTCGATCCCGAAAGAGATGTACGAAGCAGCGTCCGTCGATGGGGCGAGCGGATGGCGACAATTCACATCGATTACGATTCCGTCGCTGCGCCCGATCATCATCTTCACCATCATCACGTCGACCATCGGCGGTCTGCAGATCTTCACCGAGCCTCTGCTGGTGAATTCAACGGGCGGGCTCACGTGCGGAGCGGGCCGACAGTGTCAGACGCTCACTCTGTATCTCTACGAGCAGGCGTTCGGCGACTACAAGTTCGGGTACGGCGCCGCCATCGGCGTCGCCCTGTTCATCATGGTCGTCGTCATCGCAGCCATCAACTTCGCACTCTCCACGCGCATGAAGGGATCCCGCTCATGACCGGGACGACGGCAGAACTGACGGCGGCGGCAGACGTTTCGCCCGCGACGCCGGATTCGGGTCGACGCGATCGCGTGCGCGGGCGCCGCGGACGCATCGGCAAGGTCAGCTGGTGGGTGTACGGAATCCTGCTCCTTGCCGCGGCCGGAAGCATCTTCCCTCTGTATTGGATGTTCGTGGTCGCCTCGACGAATTCGGCGGCGGCCAGCCAGATGCCACCGCGTGTCATACCCGGTGGCAACTTCGCGCACATGGTCGGGGTCGTCTTCTCGACCGTGCCGTTCGCGCAGTCGATCCTGAACAGCGTCATCATCGCCGGGGTGGTCGCGTGCGGACAGGCCGTGCTCTGCGCGCTCGCGGGGTTCGCCTTCGCCAAGCTCCAGTTCCGCGGCCGCAACGCCTTGTTCGTGACCGTCTTGCTGACGATGACGGTGCCGGCGCAGCTTTCGATCATCCCGCAGTACATGATCATCAGCTCGTTCAATTGGGTGGACAGCCTCCAGGGCGTGATCTTCCCGGCGCTCGCCAGCGCCTTCGGCATCTTCTGGATGCGCCAGCACCTCGCCAGCACCATGGACGACGAGCTCATGGGTGCTGCACGGATCGACGGCGCAAGCAGCTGGCAGATCTTCTGGCGCATCGCCTTCCCGATCGTCAGGCCGGCGGCCTTCGTGCTCGGGTTGCTCGGCTTCGTTGCCAGCTGGAACGACTTCCTGTGGCCCTTCATCGTGCTGAAATCACCGGAGAACTACACGGTGCAGATCGCCATCCAGGCGCTCCAGAAGAGCTACACGGTCAACCTGGGGTTGGCGATGACGGGGTCGTTTCTCGCCACGATCCCGCTGCTGTTGGTCTTCTTCTTCGTTGGACGCAGACTGGTTGCTGGGATCATGGACGGGGCCTTCAAGGGATGAGACCCACGCATTCTCCGCCCGGGCCTTGATCGCTCCGATGGCCGAACACCCTGCAGAGGAGGAAAGTGGCAGCCACGTTACGTGATGTCGCTCGTCTGGCTGGAGTCTCCTTCCGCACGGTCTCGAACGTCGTCAACGGCTACCAGTACATCAGCGACACCACGCGGTCCAAGGTCGAGGCGGCGATCGAGGAGCTGAACTACCGGCCGAACTACTCGGCACGGAGCCTTCGTCTCGGCCGGAGCAATCTCATCGGGCTTGCCGTTCCAGCCCTCACGCAGGGATACTTCGCCGAGTTGACGTCGGAGATCATCGACACGGCGCGGGCCCGCGGAATCATCGTCCTGACCGAACAGACGAACTTGTCACGCGAGCTCGAGATCGACGCGCTCCAAGGCAGCCGACGGCAGATCACCGACGGGCTGATCATCGACCCGATAGCGCTGACATCGGAGGATGCCGACCAATTCGTGACCCAGCGACCTGTGGTCGTGCTCGGCGAGAACGTGTTCTCGCCGAGCGTCGACCACGTCACGATGAAGAACGTGGAGGCTGCTGCCGCCGCGACGGAGTATCTGATCGGCTTGGGACGACGCAGAATCGCTCTGATCGGTACCACTTCCCCGGGCGGCGTGACCATGGGAACCTCAGCACTCCGCACTCAGGGGTACCGGCAGGCGCTGGCTGCCCACGGCATCCCGCACGATCCCTCCCTGGAGCTGCCGGTCGGCGTGTGGGGTCGCGAGGACGGCGTGGCCGCCATCAGGTCCCTGATCAAAGCGGGTACGCCATTCGACGCCGTGTTCGCTGTCACCGATCTGCTTGCGCTGGGCGCACTGCACGAGTTGAATGCGGCGGGGCTCGACATACCGGACGACGTCGCGGTCATCGGATTCGACGATCTCTCCGATGACGTCTACGCGACACCGAGCCTCAGCTCCGTCGATGCGGGCAGGCGCAGCGTTGCTGCGCTCGCCGTGGACACCTTGATGGACCGGATCGCAAACCCTGACCGTCCTCCGGTCTATCGTGAGGTGGATTTCGCGATCGTGGAGCGCGAGTCCACCCGGCGGCATTCTTGAGGCGGTGCACGGCATCCGTCCCGGCAGCGTGAGCCTGCCCTGACGACAAGCACGATGAGGAGCACTGTGCCACACCCCGAACACGATCCGAGACCTCGCAGGCAGCTCGTGCTGGACCGCCCGGCTGCAAGCTTCCTCGAGGCATTCCTGCTCGGAAACGGCTGGCTGGGTGCCAGCGTTCACGGCAGAACCGGTACCGAGCGGATCGACTTCAACGCCGACACACTCTGGTCCGGTGGTCCTGACCTGTCATCCGCCAGAGTCGCCGATACGGCGACCATGGCATCCCTCCGCAGCGCGATCGCTCTACGCGACTTCACGCTGGCGAATGAGCTGGGTCGGTCCCTCCAGGGCGATCGCTTCTGCCAGTCGTATCAACCCGTCGGGGCGATCGAGTGGGAGTACTCATCGCGGCGCCGCTCCGGCCCGTTTCCCGGCTCAGCCGCGGCTTCCGGTCCTGGCTCTGGTTCCGGCAGCAGTTACGGCGGCAGCTACCGCGGCACTGAGCACTACGAACGCAGGCTCGATGTCGGCACCGCCACGGCGACGGTCACCTATGCCGACGCCGGAGCCGAGATCACGGTTCTCTCGTTCTGCAGCGCACCGGCCGGAGTCTTCGTCATGCACGCCACGGGTGACGTGGTGCCGACCGCTCCCGTGTTCACCAGCGAACACCCGGACGTGAGAGAGCAGCTGGAGTCCACCGGGGAGGGGACGATCCTGACCGCTGTGGGACGTGTCCCGGCCCACATCCTCCCGAACTACGTGACGGACGACTCGCCGATCGTCTACGCGACGGACGAGCCGGACGACGCTGGGCTGGTCGACGCCGGCATGGGCTTCGCGCTCGTTGCGATGTCCATGGCGGACCCCGACGGCGGATGCAGGCTGATCGTCTCCGTCGAAACAGGGTTCCGCGGATTCGACCAACGGCCCTCCGCCGATACCGTCGCGCTCGCGGCCGTCGCGCGCGCCCGAGTCGAAGCGGCATCCCACCGGACGACGGAGAGCATGCTGGCCGAGCACGTGACCGACTATCGGCGGCTGTTCGATCGCGTGCGACTCCAGGTGGCCGCCGACACCGGTCGTGAGCAGGATCAGCAGCGAGTAGATCGCGAAGTGCTGTACTTCGACTTCGGCCGCTACCTTCTCATCTCGTGTTCTCGCCCCAGCACGCAGGCGGCGAACCTGCAGGGAATCTGGAACGTCGACCGGCGGCCCGGATGGAGCTGCAACTACACCACGAACATCAATCTCGAGATGAACTACTGGGGCGCCGAACGACTGGGACTCCCCGAGACCGTCGAGCCTCTCCTCTCCTTCATCGCCGAACTCGCGAGCCGGGGACGGCGCATCGCGAGGGGGATCTATGGGGCGCGCGGCGCTGCAGCACACCACAACTCCGACCTCTGGCGGTTCGCCGAAGCGGTGCCGGGAGACCCGCAGTGGTCGAACTGGCCATCGGCTCTGCTGTGGCTCTCCGCGGCGGTCTGGGAGCACCGGGCGTTCGGGGCACGGGACGCGGATGACCTGCTCGATGACATCCTCACCGCATCGGCAGAGTTCGTGCTCGACATGCTCGTGCCCGATGACGACGGGAATCTCGTCATCAGCCCCTCCACGTCGCCGGAGCATTCGTTCATCTCCGAGCACGGTGCGCGTGCCGCGATCTCCGCAGGCACGACGATGGACCAGGAGCTGGCGCACGAGGTGCTGACGCGCGTCGTCCGGGTGTCGAACGATGCAGCACTCATCGGCCGTGCAACGGCCGCTCTCGAACGGCTCGCATCTCCGGGCATCGGAAGCCACGGCCAACTGCTCGAATGGGCAGACGAGCGGATCTCGGAGGAGCCCGGCCACCGCCACCTCTCTCACCTCTTCGGGGTCTTCCCGGGCGAGCGGATAAGCGCAGGGAACGAACCCGAGGTCCTGAACGCAGCACGTGTCGCACTGCGCGACCGACTCGCGGCAGGCGGCGGGTACACGGGGTGGAGCCAAGCATGGGTGCTGTGCCTGGCGGCACGACTCGGCGACCGCGAGCTGGTCGGCGTCGCCATCGACAAGCTCATCCACGAGCTGGCTTCTCCGTCGTTGCTCGACCTGCACCCCGACGACAGTCGGCCGGAGGGCTCGCTCTTCCAGATCGACGGCAACCTGGGTGCCACGGCGGGAATCGCGGAAGCACTCGTCTCTGGCACGAGCGCTGGTGTCGCACTGCTCCGAGCTCTCCCGCTGGACTGGAGCAGCGGCGAGGTGTCTGGGCTGCACTTTCCGGGAGGGAGTTGCACGCGCTTGAGGTGGGAGGATCATGCGCTTGTGGAGGCCGGAATCCTCACGTTGAATGCCGGGCCACTCGTGGTCGAGGTGCCCTCCGACGCGCTGTCCACCTTCACCGTGGAGGATGCGGCCGGCGAATCGGTACCGTTACTGGCCTCCGCGGAGCGCTCGACCCGGCGTGTCCGGCTCACCTGGAATACGCGTGCTGAAGGGCTCTATCTCCTGCGGAGGCAGCCGCACCGAGAGGATGCCGAGCGGCCGGGGACCCGCGCGTGAAAATCATCGCCAAGAATTTGTGACTACGCGAAAATTCCTGCCAAAACTCCTTGACACCCGGATGGGAGGGGAGAAATCTCGTCAGGGGTACCCGCAATGTTGCGGGTCGTTGAAGGAGCAAGCATGAATCACTCATCGTCCGAGCCGGACAACGCCCCTCAGTCCCCCGCCACCGGCGCCGCGTTCTCCCGCGGACCCGGTATGTCCCGCCGGGCGGTGCTCACCGCTGGGGTCGGAGCGGTCGCGGGAATCGCCCTCGCCGGAGCCGGCCTCGGAGCCGCAGCCCTTCCGGCATCCGCCACTCCGCCGTGGTGGGCGAAACTGTCGCTGCGCCAGCAGGCCGGCCAGCGCGTCATCTACTCGTATCCAGGCCTCACCCCTCCGCAGTCCCTCTTCGACGCGATCGCCGCAGGCGAGGTGGGCGGCGTGATCTTCTTCGGCGAGAACATCGCTACAGACCTCACCCAGATCGCCGGCGTGGTCGCCGACCTGCGCGCGGCGCAGGCATCCTCTCCGGTCAAGGAGCCGCTGCTGTTCATGACCGACCAGGAGGGTGGCTACATCCGCAGGCTGCGTGGACAGCAGCCGATCCTGTCCGAGAAGCAGATCGGTCTGCAGCCGGACCCGGATGCCGCAGCCACCGCAGCGGGAGCGGGCGCGGCTGCCGCGCTCCGCAACGTGGGCATGAACCTCAACCTCGCCCCGGTGCTCGACGTGTTCCGCACTCCGGGCGACTTCGACGACCAGTGGCAGCGTTCGTACAGCTCGGATCCGGTGCTCGCCGGCCGCCTGGGGGCCGACATGGTCACCGCCCAGCAGGGCGCGGGCGTGGCAGCGACGGCGAAGCACTTCCCAGGACTGGGCGCCGCGACCCAGGCGCAGAACACCGACCTCGGGCCGGTCACTCTCACCCAGCCGCTGAGCGAGCTGCGCGGAGTCGACGAGTTCGCGTTCTCCCCCGCGATCGCGGCGGGAGTGCAGCTCGTGATGACCTCGTGGGCGATCTACCCCGCGATCGACGCGACGTATCCGGCCGGCCTGTCGACCACGATCGTGCAGGGCGAGCTGCGCGGACGCCTCGGATTCGGCGGTGTGACGATCACGGATGCCCTCGAGGCCGGCGCCCTGGATGCGTTCGGAGACACCGGTGCCCGCTCGCTGCTCGCCGCAGAGGCAGGAATGGACCTGCTGCTGTGCTCTGCCCGCGACATGAGTCAGGGACAGGATGCCCTCGACTCGATCACCACGGCCGCCGGCGACGGCACGCTGAACCCCGGTCACTTCAAGCAGGCGCTGCGCCGTGTGCAGTCGCTGCGCGCGAGCCTGTTCTGATCCAAGGCGACCGCACGCCCGCCCGTGACGGCGAGAGTGCATGCCCGCCCCGAGAGCGTGGGGTTTACCCGCTGTCTCGGGGCGAGTGTGCAGTCTCGCGGTGAGCAGCAACCTCGGACCCACCAGGCGACGCCTGCGAATTATTGTGAACGTATGTCCGTGCTCTCCATCGTCATCCTGCTGCTGATGGTCGTCGCCCTGATCGACGCCATCCGCATCGACGACAGCCGGGTGAAGTACATGCACAAGATCGTGTGGATCCTGCTGATCATCTTCATCCCGCTGATCGGAATCGTGCTGTGGTTCGCGCTGGGACGATCGTACGAGGGCGCTTCGCGACCGATCCGGATGCCCCGGCGCCGGCCGCAGGCATCCGCGCCACGGATGTCCGCCCCGATGGGCACGGCGACAGTCACCGTGCAACCGGTGCCATCCCGCGACGGACGCTCGACCGAGCAGCAGCTGGCCGATCTCGAACGGGAGATCGAGGAGGACAAGCGTCGTCGCGCCGCTCTGGAGCAGCGTCGTAACGACGACACCGGCACCCCCGCCGCCTGAGCCGAGGACCTGCGCCGCGGCTTGAGTGTCAGTCCGCGCCGAGATCGAACGCGGCCGCCTCGTTCGCGGCGTCCACTTCGGCCTGCTCGGTCGATTCGCCCGGGCCTGCGCTGATCTCGCCCGCCTCGCCCGCGCCGAGGTCGCCGACCAGCAGCGCGGTCGCGCCGCTGATCACGCCGGACGCCGAGTACTGCTCGAGCCGGGCACGGGAGTCGGCGATGTCGAGGTTGCGCATCGTGAGTTGGCCGATGCGGTCCTCCGGCTCGAACGCGGCATCCCCCACCCGCTCCATCGACAGCTTGTCGGGGTGGTAGCTCAGCGCCGGCCCGCTGGTGTCGAGGATCGAGTAGTCGTCGCCACGCCGCAACCGCAGCGTTACCTCGCCGGTCACTGCCGAGCCGACCCAGCGCTGGATGCTCTCCCGCAGCATGAGCGACTGCGGATCGAACCAGCGGCCCTCGTACATCAGCCGGCCGAGCCGGCGGCCCTCGTTGTGGTAGTTCGCGACGGTGTCTTCGTTGTGGATCGCGTTGAGCAGGCGCTCGTAGGCGATGTGCAGGAGCGCCATACCCGGCGCCTCATAGATTCCGCGGCTCTTCGCCTCGATGATGCGGTTCTCGATCTGGTCGCTCATGCCGAGCCCGTGTCGTCCGCCGATGGTGTTCGCCTCCAGCACGAGAGCGACCGGGTCGTCGTATTCGACGCCGTTCAGCGCGACCGGGCGTCCCTGCTCGAACCGCACCCGAACATCCTCTGCGGCGATCTGCACGTCGTCACGCCAGAACGCGACCCCCATGATCGGCTCCACGATGGTCATCGGGGTGTCGAGCTGCTCGAGCAGCTTCGCCTCGTGCGTTGCGCCCCAGATGTTCGCGTCGGTCGAGTACGCCTTCTCGACGGATGCCCGATACGGCAGATCACGCGCCTGCAGCCACTCGCTCATCTCCTTGCGTCCACCGAGTTCGGAGACGAAGTCGCGGTCGAGCCACGGCTTGTAGATGCGCAGACGCGGGTTCGCCATGAGGCCGTAGCGGTAGAACCGCTCGATGTCGTTGCCCTTGTAGGTGGATCCGTCGCCCCAGATCTCGACGCCGTCCTCGAGCATCGCGCGCACCAGCAGTGTGCCGGTGACGGCCCGCCCGAGCGGGGTGGTGTTGAAGTACGTCTTGCCGCCGGAGCGGATGTGGAACGCGCCGCACTGCAGTGCGACGAGTCCCTCCTCGACCAGAGGGAGCTTGCAGTCGACGAGCCGGGAGAGCTCAGCCCCGTACTGTGCCGCGCGACCGGGAACGGCTTCGACATCCGGCTCGTCCGGCTGACCGAGGTCGGCAGTGTAGGTGCAGGGGATCGCACCCTTCTCACGCATCCACGCGACGGCGACGGACGTGTCGAGGCCACCGGAGAACGCGATGCCGACGCGTTCGCCGACGGGAAGGGATGCGAGGACTTTGGACATGCCTTCAAGAATATGGGGCGTCGAGCCGAGCATCCGCCGCGAAGAAGTTCGCGACCCATGTCGACTTCCGTGCGCGAGAGGCGACGCGATAGTAAGAGGGTGCAAGCGCATCCCACGACGAACGAGGAGACAACCATGAAGTACATGCTGATCATGCGAGCCACCGACGCCGCCAAGGAGGCGTACGAGGAGATGGACTTCAACGAGGTCATCACCAGGATGGGGCAATACAACGAGAAGCTCGTCAAGGCCGGCGTGCTGCTGGCCGGCGAGGGACTGTCGGACGACGTCGACACGACCGGGTTCGTGGTCGACTTCTCCAGCACGCCGCCGGCGGTGACAGACGGCCCGTACGGGGAGACGCACGAGCTGTTCAACGGGTTCTGGATCCTCCAGGTGAACTCCAAAGAGGAGGCCGCCGAGTGGGCGAGCCGTTGCCCGCTCGGTCCCGGCTCGAAGCTCGAGGTGCGCAGGGTGACCGGCGAGAGCGACTTCGCCGACTTCGCCGACAACGAGTACCTCCAGAAGGAAGCCGAGTGGCGCGCGGCGGCCGAGAACGCCTGACGAGCGCGACGTAGGGGCAGCCATGAACAAGATCCCGGCGAGGGTCGACGCCGTCTGGCGTATCGAGAGCGCACGCATCGTCGCCACGCTCGCCAAGGTGACCGGCGACGTCGGCCTCGCCGAGGATCTCGCACAGGAAGCACTCGTCCAGGCGCTGCAGCAGTGGCCGCGGGACGGCGTTCCCGACAACCCCGGCGCTTGGCTCACGGCGGTGGCCAAGCGTCGTGCGATCGACCAGTGGCGTCGCGGAGAACGACGCGACGACCGCTATCGTGCGATTGCGGCGACGCTTGAGACGGCATCCGAGGATGTCTGGGAGCCGATCGACGACGACGTGCTGCGGCTCGTCTTCACGGCCTGCCACCCGGTGCTCTCGCGCGAGGCGCAGGTGGCGCTCACGCTCCGCATCGTCGCGGGCCTGAGCACGGAGGAGATCGCGCGCATGTACTTCGTGCCGGTTGCGACCGTTCAGCAGCGCATCGTGCGGGCGAAGAAGACGATCGCGGAGGCCCGTGTGCCGTTCGAGACGCCGGATCCTTCGGAGTGGAAGGCGCGTCTCGATGGAGTGCTGAGCGTCGTGTATCTGGTGTTCACCGAAGGATATGCGGCGACATCCGGAAGCGAGTGGATGCGCGCTGATCTGGCGAATGAGGCGCTTCGCCTCGGCCGCATGGTCGCCGGGCTTCTGCCGCGGGAGCCGGAGGTGCACGGCCTCGTCGCGCTGATGGAGCTCCAGGGGGCGCGGTTCGGGGCACGTACGCATTCGGACGGCACCCCCATCCCGCTGGTCGAGCAGGACCGGACCCGCTGGAACCGGGCCCAGATCACTCGTGGGCGAGCGGCGCTCGCCCGGGTCGACGCGCTCGGTCGCGGACGAGGCCCCTACGCGCTGCAGGCCGCGATCGCGGAGTGCCATGCGATCGCTCCGAGCGCGGACCAGACCGACTGGGCCCGCATCGTGCTGCTGTACGAGGCACTCGGCCGGCTCGCGCCGAACCCGGTCGTCGAATTGAACAGGGCCGCCGCCGTCGCGATGGCGACGGGTCCGGCGACTGCGCTGCAGATCGTCGACCGCCTGGCAGAGCAGGGCGCGCTCCGCGGGTCGCACCTGTTGCCGAGTGTGCGCGGTGAGTTGCTCGCACGGCTGGGCCGCACCGACGAGGCGGGGTCCGAGTTGCGGGCGGCTGCTGCGCTCGCCGGGAACGAGCGGGAGCGCGAGTTCCTGCTCGCGAAAGCCGCGCGACTCTGAGACCGGGCCCCGCGCACCCGCCGTGCTGGAGCCCCTCGCCGACCCGGGCTACTCAGGCAGCGTGACCACCTGGCCGGCGAAGGCGAACCCGCCGCCGAAACCGAACAGCAGAGCTCGGCCACCACGCGGGAGTTCGCCGCGGTGCCACGCCTTGGAAAGTCCGAGCGGTACGCTGGCCGCCGACGTGTTGCCGGACTCCTCGATGTCGTGGATCACGATCTGCTTGCCCGTCGCGCCGACCGCCTTCGCGAGTGGCTCGATGAGGCGCAGGTTGGCCTGGTGGAACGCGACGACGTCGATGTCGTCGATGGTCACGCCAGCGACTTCCAGTGCACGCCGCACGTGGGATGCGGCCTTCGTGAGTGCCCAGCGCATGATGCCCTGCCCGTCTTGCGAGAACACCTGCGGATCCCCGTCGATCACGACGGCGTTCGTCATGCCCGGCACCGAGCCCCACACCACTGGTGACACTTTGGGCTCGTCGGAGGCGACCAGCACTGCCGCGCCCGCGCCGTCAGCGGTGAGGATGCAGGTGCGCCGGTCGCTCCAGTCCGTCACGTCCGACAGTCGCTCGGCGCCGATGACCAGCGCGCTCTCTGCGGAGCCCGAGCTGATCGCCAGGTCGGCGATGGCGACGGCGTGCTCGAATCCGGAGCACGCGGTGTTGATGTCGATGACGGCGGGGCCGGGCATGCCGAGCGCGTCTGCCACGCGAGCCGCTGTGAACGGTGTGCGGTCGACGAGTGTCGTGGAGGCGAGAACGATGAGTGAGACCGAGTCGAGGCCGGCATCCTCTAGTGCCATGCGGGCCGCTTCGGTGGCCATGCTCGCGACGGTCTCCGAGCTGTCGGCGATGTGTCGCTCACGGATGCCCGTACGTGTGCGGATCCATTCGTCGCTCGTGTCGACGGTTTGCGCGAGCTCTTCGTTGGTGAGGATTCGTTTGGGCTGGTAGTGCCCGAATCCGGCCAGTCGTGATCCACGTGGAGTACGAGCGCTCATGTTGCGACTCTAGAGACCGGTGCATGCGCGTCGCAAAATACGTCGGTGCATGGACTGCGATAGCGCGATGCGGCTGACGCGACGTGGCGGTACGGCCGACGGGACTCGCGTTGTCGCTGGCACGGGCGGTTGATCGGTGGCGTGGTCGGGTGGTCCGGTGGCGCGCCGGTTGGCCTGGTGGCGTGGTCGGGGTGGTTCGGGGGCGCGCCCGTTCGTCCGGTGGCGCGGTCGGGTGGTTCGGGGTGGGCGGTTGGTGCGGTGGCGTGGCAGGCGTGGTTCCGGGGGCGGGCCGGTTGGTGCGGTGGCGTGGCAGGCGTGGTTCCGGGGGCAGGCCGGTTGGTCCTGTGGCGGGGCCGGCGTGGTTCCGGCGGGCCCGTTCGTCCAGCGGCGCGGTCGGGGTGGTCCGGGGGCGGGCCCGTTCGTCCGGTGGCGCGGCCGGCGTCGTTCCGGGGTGGTCCGGGGGCGGGCCCGTTCGTCCGGTGGCGCGGCCGGCGTCGTTCCGGGGTGGTCCGGGGGCGGGCCCATTCGCCTGGCGGCGCGGCCGGCGTGGTCCAAGGTGGTCCGCCGTGCCGCACGCCTGCCCGCTCGTGCGCGCCGCTGCCCGTTCCTGATGCTGCGGGCGACGCCCGCGCACGAAGCCTTATCCGGTTCGTTGGCGTACGTGTTCCCGGGTGGTGTTTTTCGGGTGCAGGGGTATCGGCGCCGCGCCCGTCTCGGGCGGGGGTATCAGTTCGTAGTCGGTGCCGTTTCGGCGAATGCGCCAGTGGTTGTTGTGCAGGTTGAGGTGATGGAATTTGCAGAGCACAGGCTGTCGCGTGAATCTTCTGGGCGGTGGGGGTGCGGGATTTGGTAGCGTTCGGCGTCTGGCTGGAGGGTGCCGGCTTGCCCGGTCAGGCGGGGGTGGCTGCTCGGAGTTTGAGGAGGTTGTGGG
>NZ_BAAGWY010000009.1:0-151405 GCF_054780115.1 Humibacter ginsengiterrae | reverse complement strand
CGTCAACAGCACCTCATCACCGAGACCGTGCACACCCGTCGCGGGCAGCACGTCATCCAGCGCCGCCGTGAGCGCGACGAACGCATCCGACAGTGCCGCCGCAGGTTCGGCGACCGGTGCGTTCGAGTTGTTCATACCGAGGAGTCAAGCAGCACCCACCGACATTCCGAACCGACTCCTGACCAGGAGTTTCACCTGTGGATAACCCGACCGAACGGGCACCTGTGGACGGAAAGACCTGCCGGATCAGATGCGATCGGCAGGGGGCCGACACGCGGCCTACCACCACTGCAGCAACCGACGGAGAGCGGTCCACCAGCGGCGACCATCCGATACCGCACAGCGACCATCCGATACCGCAAAGCGACCATCCGATACCGCAAACAGGGGGTTCGGGCAATCGCTCCGGCGTTCCGGAACCATCCCGTCGAGGGTGAAGGTCGTTCAAGGTGTTCTCGACCCGGATCAGACGCTTCCGCAATGTCGCACGCCCACGACCGCTGCTTATCCGCCCGCGACCGTCTCACTCACCACGCGTCCGTCGTGCAGCTCCAGCACGCGGTCGGCGCGCGCGACCAGCACCGGGTCGTGCGTGGTGACGACGGCTGCCGTTCCACGGTCATGCACCAGCGTGACGAGCAACTCCATGATCGCGCCGGCCGTGATGCTGTCGAGCTGCCCGGTCGGCTCATCCGCGAACAGCACCTGGGGCTCCGAGATGATCGCCCTGGCGATTCCGACCCGCTGCTGCTGCCCGCCGGACATCTCCGGGGGCCGCTGCGCCGCGTGCTGGGTGAGGTCGACATCCTCCAGCGCGCGGGCGACGCGCTCCTCCCGTTCCGTTGCAGAAACGCCCAGCAACCGTAGAGGCAACTCGACGTTCTCGGCAGCCGAGAGCACGGGGATGAGCCCGAAGCCCTGGAACACGAATCCGATCCGGTCGCGCCGGATGCGCACGAGCTCGTCCTCGCTCGCCGCACTCAGCTCCGCGTCGCCGAGCCATACCGACCCGCTGGTCGGCCGGTCCACGGCCGCCAGCATGTTCAGCAGAGTCGTCTTGCCCGAACCGGACCGCCCCTTGATCACGAGCAGCTCGCCCGGCCGCACCTCGACATCCACTCCGGCGCACGCCTCCACCCGCGTCGCTCCTCCACCGAACACCCTGGTCAGTGCGTGAGCACGCAGGATCGGGGCGACGGATGCCTGTGCCTCGGTCAAGGTGTCTGTCACCGGATCTCCTCCTCGGCGATGGGGGTGGGGTCGGTTTCGACCGGCGAGGCCGGCGGTACGGTCGGAGGCACGGACTCGACCGGAGGCACGGGAGGGAGCGACGAACCGGGCGATGCCGGCGCAACGGCCGCATCGGTCGCGGGCCGCTGGGCGGGCGAGACGCGCACGTGCGTCGTCTCCAGCTCGAGCCGCACTCGGTCGCGCAATTGCAGTCGCGACACGTACTCCGCGGGAAGCTGCAGCCTGCCGGAGCGGTCGATCACGGTGAACTCCTCCGCCACCGAGTGCTCGCCCGCGTCGCCGTGGCTGCGGAACACCTCGGTCGACGTACGGCCGTCGCGGATGAGCACTGTGCGGCGCACGTGCTCCGACACGGCCGGATCGTGGGTGACGATGAGCGTCGTCACTCCGAGTTCGCGGTTGACGGTGCGCATCACCTCCAGCACTTCGGCGCTCGTGGCGTCGTCGAGTTCTCCCGTCGGCTCATCGGCGAGCAGCACCTGTGGCTCATTCGCGAGGCTGACCGCGATGGCCACCCGCTGCTGCTCACCGCCGGAGAGCTGCGCGGGCACCCGGTCGGCCAGCCGGCCGATCTCGAGCACGTCGAGCAGTTCGGCCGATCGACTCTGCCGCGAGGGGGTCCCCGCCAGACTCATCGCCATCATCACGTTCTCGCGCGCTGTCAGATAGGGCAGCAGGTTGCGTTCGGTCTGCTGCCAGATGAATCCGACCACGTGCCTGCGGTACTCCAGACGCTGCTTGCGCGTGAGCGACAAGAGGTCGCGACCCGCGACGCTCGCCTTCCCCGCGGTGGGTTTGTCGAGTCCGGAGAGGATGCCCAGCAGCGTCGACTTGCCGGATCCGGATGCGCCGATGATGGCCACGAGCTCCCCGCGCGAGACCTGCAGGTTCAGCCCCTGCAACGCCTGCACCTCCACTCCCTCGCCGGAGTAGATGCGCACCAGGTCGGAGCAGCTGATGGCGGTATCGGTGTCGTTCACAATTCCTCCTCTGCCGCACGAAGCGTTCTCGCCGGATCGGAACGCCGCGCCGCCACCACTGCGAATGCCAGTGCGGCAGCGGTTCCCAGGGCGAAGAGCGCCACGACGAGGCCGACGGTGCCCGGGGAGAGCGCCAGCTCCGGCCTTGCGAGCGCGCCCGTGACGGCTCGCAGGTCGACGGCGGCCACCACGAGCCACGACAGACCGATGCCGGTGAGCACACCGGCCACGATGGCCGTGACCGCGAGCGGCACGACCTCCCACGCCACCAGCGCGGCCGACTGCGTCCTGTCGAAGCCGAGTGTGCGCAGCACGGCCAGCAACTTGATGCGCTGCCCCCGCGCCATCGCGAGCGTGAGCAGCAGCGCTCCCACCGCCATGAACAGCGCGAGCACGGTTCCGGCGAGCATCAGGCTCTGGATGCCCGCCAGCAGCGGTCCCCGCCCCTGACGCATCCGCTCCGCTTGCACGGAATCCACGCGGGCACCCCTGCCCGCCACTGCCTGCGCCGCGGCCGCGACCTTCGCCGTATCGACTCCGGCGCGCACGCCGATCATCGCGAACATCGCCGCGGATTCCTCGCGCAGCGATGCCGGCACGTGCGTCTGGTCGACGAGCGCCCAGGTCTCGTCGGTGAGGAACGGGGCATCCATGTCCTTCGCACGATGCACGACGTGCACAGGCATCGTGGTGCGGCCGTCATCGAACGTGAGGCTCGCCGCAGGGGCCGACCCCGGCAGCCCGCCCACGACGACAGGCGTCGAGCCGTTCCTGCCGGAAGAGGTCGCCGGGAACAACCGCTGCCCGTCCGCGACGTTGGTCTGCGCAATCGCGATGGCGCGAGCATCCACCAGGTAGGCGGCGACGTTCTCGCCTCCGGACGTGCTCGCGTAGCCGACGAGGCGCAGCGGGGCGACCGTGGTGACGCCGTCGATGGCGCGCAGGGCGTCGAGCTGCGCGTCGGTGAGCCGTCCGTTCACGGTGACGTCGGCGCCGACCCGGGCGACGGCATCCGCCCGGGCGCTCGTGACGAGCGTGGTGAATGTGGTGCTGGCGAACACGGCCACCGCCACACCGGTGAGCATCGCGAACAGGGGCCAGCGGCGTCCGGCCCCGCCGCGCGACGCGGCCGCCCAGCCGACCGGGGAGACCGCACCCCTCGATGAGCGCGCGACCCGGCCGATCAGCCGCAAGAGGCCGGGGTACACGCGCAGCACGAGCACGCAGACCGCGAACACGAGCAGCAGCGGCGTGGCCACGAGCAGCGGATCGATGCTCGTCGGGTCGGTGGCGGTCGTCGCACCGCGCTGCAGCAGCAGAACGCATGAAGCGCACGCCAGGGCGAGCACGAAAAGCTCGGCGATCAACGCCGTCACGGGTCGCCGCTTGGCCGTGCTCTCCGGCGACGCCGTGATCGCGACTGCGCACGGCGGCACGATGGCGCATGCGGCGATCAGAAGCACGGCGGATGCCCCCACCGCGTCGAACACGCGGGCGGTCGCGAGCATCGCCCCGACTCCACCCACGATCGCTGCCGGCACCGTGACGAGAGCGGTCTGCAGGGCCAGCGTTCCGCGCACGCGCCGCTCGGAGCCGCCCCTCGCCCGCACCAGCTGCAGCTCGCGGGCACGACGCGAGGTCATCAGGCGGGCTCCGACGAACAGCACGGCGACGGCCGCACCGAGCGGCCCGATCGCCACGATCGCAAGAAGTGTCGGCACCGGACCCTCGCGCGCCGTGATCGATTGCGCGATGTCGGGGAGCCGGCTGGTCATGCGCAGCGGCCGCGCCGTGATGCCCGCTCCGGTCTCGATCGGCTGCGCCAGGAAGCTCGTCGCGGCGGCCGCGATCCCGGGCAGCGACGCCACGTCGACCTCGGACGGCTTCACGCCGTACCAGGCGTACACGTACGGGGATCCGAAGCCCATGGCCAGCTGCGGCCAGGCATCCGGATCCATCCAGACGACGCCGTGATACAAGGTCGTCTTCGAATCGTCGGACGACACACCGACGCCCAGCGTCGACCGCACGGGGTCGAGCGCCCAGTAGTCGTCGGAGGCGTTGCGTGGTGTCACTGTTCCGACAAGCCGGAACTTCAGAGCGAATGCCTGGTCGGTGCCGGCCGCCTGGCTCAGCAGCGGCGAGGAGTTCACGGCGCCGATGTTGAGATCGACGGTGCGTGTCGTGCCGATGCTCCACTTGAGTCGCTTAGCGGTGGCCCCCGCGATGGCCACATCGAGCGTGCGGCCGTCGAGCCCGCCCGTCGGCCAATGTCCGTGGGCCAGTACCGCGTCGGAGTGCAACCAGGGGTCCGCCTCGATCGAGAGACCGAGCGCCGATCGTGGGGGATCCGTCGCGACGCGCTGAATGGGAAGGCCTGGCGGTGTGTTCGCTCTGGCAATGCCGTCCGAGCGCGCGACGAACCGGCCGGGACGGGTGATGGAGCGCAGCGCCGGCTGCATGGTGCTACGCGCCTTGTCGAGCGCGTCCGGCAGGCCGGTCATCAACGAGCCGGCAGTGGAGTCCAGGCTCTCTCCCCCTGGGACGAACTGCACGGCCACGGTGCCGGTGAGGTCGCGGTCGACGACGGATGCCTGTGCGAGCCGGTCGCGGGCATCCGCCGTCACGAGGGCGCTGGTCGCCGCCGGCCACGCGACCACACCGGCGGTGGCGAGCAGCACCACGATGCCGAGCGCGACGAATCCCGAGCGGAACGCCTTCATCGGACGCAGCAACAATGCAGCGGCGCTTTCGTGACGGCTGTCGCGCTCACTCGCACCTTTGCGGTGCGCTGGAACTGCGTTCACGTCGTCGTCCTTCCCGGAACGGCGCGAACGGCGCTTCGGTACAGTGCGACGGCGTAGCGCACCACGACGAGCCCCAGCACGATCAGCAGAACGACGAGGCACCCGACCAGCCAGTCCACGTCGAAGGTGCCCACCACGGGCAGCGCCGGCGGAGCACCCGGGACCGAACGTCTGGCCAGCGCGTTGCCGGCGACGAGGGTCACCACGATGCCCGCCGTCACGCCGCACATCAGTGCGTAGACGATCGCGAGCGCCGCCTCCGCGGCGCGTGTCGTCGCCTGCACCTGCGGCCGGAATCCGATGGCGCGCAGGATGACCGTCTCGCTGCGGCGTCTGCGCCAGAGCGCGGCGAGGCTCGCGGCGAGTGCCACGACGGCGAGCGCACAGCATCCGTATGCGCCGAGTTCGAGAGCGAGCACCACCGGGCCGATGAACCTCGTCGGAAGGGCCACGTCGGGGGTCGCGACGGAACCGGATCCGGCGGCTCGATGCAGTGCGGCTGTGGCGAGGCGGGCATCCTTCTGCGCCACGACGAAGACCGTGTCGACCGCCGGCAGATCCTGCGAGGTGCGCAGCATGACGGCGGTGAGCGTCGGCAGATCGACGAGCGCCGCAGTCGCCGTGTCGGTGCCGGGCACCTGCGGGGTGACCGCGGCGACACGGGCCTGCAGCGAACCCTGCGGCAGATCGATCGACGTGGTGCTGCCGACCTTGAGGCCGGTCTGCGCTGCCGTCGCTGTGCTGATCGCGACCGGCACGGTGAGCGATCGCAACTGGGGTGCAAGCCGTGCGCGCACCGATGTCGCCGTGCTGGACGCGACGTTGCCGTCGAATCCGAGGTCGCTGGCGCGCCCGTTCGTTGCGACGCCGTCGCCGTTGTCGTACACACCGTCCTGCAACCGCCAGCCCGTGCGAGGCATCGTCAGGCGCGTTCCGCCTGCCGAGGCGGACTCGATCGCGACCCGGATGTTCCGCAGTGAGACGGGCGTGTACGAATCGGCAGCGGGCGGCAGGTCGACGGCGAGGTCGAACGCGGAGATCGTCCAGACGCCATCCGGGATCGCCAACTGCACCCTCTGCTGGGGAGCGGATGCTTCTGCCGTCGCGACCCTGGACACCGGCACGTCGTCGGCGGACACCGGGATGGCCTCGCCGCTCGGCGCTGTCAGCCACGCCGTGATGTGCGAGGTGGTCGCCTCGGAGGCGCCGGCGCGCACCGTGAGCGTGACCTGCTTCGCGCCGACCGGGACGACGATGCCGAAGTCGGACACGTCCACGACTTCATCGCCTCCGGATCGATGGCCGGAACCGGGGACCGAGCATCCGCCGTCCGCGATAGGGCATTGGCGCGACCGCGTCAGGTCGAAGGCGACGGCGTTCGCGTCGAACATCGCATCCGGCGCCGTGCTCAGCGCCTGCAGTTCGGTCGCGCGCACGCCGACCAGGTCGACCGGCAAAGGCCCGATCTGCGACGGAATGGTCATCGCGGGTGCCGCGACGCTCACTCCGTGTACGCCGGCGATCTGCTTCAGCGGCACAGCATCGGATGCACCGCCGGCGAACTGAGGCGCGTCGAGGTCGAGGCGGGCATCCCCGCCTACGACGAGGCGGGACGAGGCGGAGAGGAATGAAGCCCAAGTCGCCTGGTATCCGCTGGCGAACGTCGAGACGGCGACGGCCAGAGTGAGCAGGGCGACCGGGGCTGCGAACACGGCTGCGTGCCGCGAGACCAGGCGCATCGGCAGCGATGCGACGCCCGGCGACCGCGACACGCCGGTCTCTATCGCGGTCGAGACTGGCGCGAAGAAGATCACCGCGAACGTGGCCAGCGCGCACAGAACGGCGGCGGGAGCGATCACCGCGACGGGGTCCACCTCGCCTGCGGATGCCTGCCCCTGTACGAACCGCCACATCGAAATGGCCGCCATGGCCAGCAGCACCAGGGTCGCGCCGGCGGAGATGCCGAGCCGAGTACGCCCGGAGAGCTGCCGCGCCTCACCGGATGCCCGCTCCGCCGCGAGCGCGGAGAAGGCGAGGACCACCGCGACGGACGCGATCAGCACGCCGATGCCCGGCAGCGCCAGGGCTGCGGTGCCCGGTATGCCCACGGTGAGCGCGAGCGTGACGACCGCCGCGGCCGCTCCAAGGAGGCAACCCACGACGGCGGAGACGACGATCTCGACGCCATCGGCCAGCACAATGGCACGAACCGAGGCACCGCGGGCACGCAGCAGGCGCGTCTCGTTGTCGCGGGCATCCACCAGTAGTCCAGCCAGGAGCGAGAGGGCGATCACGCCCGCGACGGCCAGCACGGATGCCGGCACCGGGAGTACCGCGGAGAGAGCATCGTTCGCCTGCTCCATGCGGGCAAGCGCCTCCGTGCCACCTCCGGAGACGGAAACGCTCGTGTCACTCATGCCCGGCAGACCGCTCACGATGTCGCCGAGCCGGGACTCAGCGCGGCGCACCGACGCAAGCTGGTCGGGACGGATGCGCGAGGCGTCCGGCGTCACTGTCCAGCGCGCGGAGAGCGCCGCGCCTTCGTTGCCACGCACGAAGACCGGCAGCCCGGCGAACTCCTTGTGCAGCGCCGCCCGCACGTCGGAAGTGGACGGATGCTCGTCGCCCGCGCTCCACGTCCACGAAGCCGTGCGCGAGACGGACGACTCCGGCCCCGCCGCGAGCGTGCTGCGCACGGACGCGACCGGTCCCTGCGCCGCCACGCCCACGATCACGCCCACGAGTGCGGCGACGATCGCGATCGTTCCGGCCATCGCCGCCAGCAGTCCGATCTGAGCGCGGGAACGCACGCGCCACAGCGCGCCGCCTGATTCGCGGTGGTGTCGGGCGTTGCTCGACGGCGAGCCGTGCGCCTCAGGTGGGGTTTTCCCGGCGGGCACCCGCCCACCCTAGTACCGACCGTCCTACCCTCATGAGGGCCGGCCGCGGTCGCTGCACATTTGCGCGCTGGGCGTGGAGTGGTCTCAGCGGTCGGTTTTCCACGGGCGTACCGTCGAGACATGGCCACACGCGATCACCTGCGCCACGACATGGCGATCCGACTTCTGACCGTCTCGCACGTCGACCAGCTGACGCCGTCGATGGTGCGGGTCACGCTCATCGGCGACGCGCTCGAGGACTTCTCGGCGCCCGGCCCGACGGATCACGTCAAAGTGTTCTTCCCCGATCCGACCACCGGAACCCTGACCATCCCCGAGCTGCGCGCCGACGGCCTGCACCGTCCGACCAACGGCGTGATCATCTCCCGCGACTACACGCCTCGCCAGTTCCGTCCGGCCCCGTTCGGCGCAGCAGAGCTCGACATCGACTTCGTGCTGCACGCACCGGATGCCGCACGCGGCAACCCCACGGATCCCGCGGGCGGTGGCCCCGCCTCCGCATGGGCTGCCGCGGCGCATCCCGGGGACGAGATCGCCGTCGCCGGCCCGCGCGGCTCGCGAATGGCACCGCGGGACGTCGCGGAAGCCGTGCTGATCGCCGACGAGACCGCCCTGCCGGCGTTCACCCGGTGGCTCGACCTGCTGCCGGCGTCCACCCGCATCACCGCACTTCTCGACGTCGCCGACGAGGAGGTGGAGCCGTACCTCAGCGCGGAGCAGCTGAAGCGGGCATCCGTGGAGTGGCTGTACCGCGAGGATGGCCCCGGCCAGCTCGACGAGGCGGTGCGATCGCTGGACCTCGGACCGGATGCTTACGTGTGGGCGGCGAGCGAGGCATCCACTCTCGTGCCGGTACGGCGGTACCTCAAGCACGATGCCGGGCTGCACCCCGACCAGCTCGACGTGCAGGGCTATTGGAAGCGCGGCATCGTCAACCGCGACCACCACGAGCCGATCGACCCGTCGGACCCGGACTGACGGACTTCAGCCGCACACGCGCGGCCCGATTCGCCCGGAATCCGATCCATCGGGATTGACGATGCATTCGGTCGGCGCGACGCTGATCGCGTGACACAGGACGAGCCATCCAGGCGGGATGCCGACGGCAACCTGCAGAGCTTCGACGAGCGCTTCGAGCGGATGACGGCCTGGCAGCAGCGCTCGCATCCGGAGCAGAGTCGCGCCGAGGTCGAACAGGCGACGCGCGCATACATGTCCACGATGCCGGCCTGGAAGAACGACCCGCACCTGGTGTGAGCCGGGCCGTGGACGAGAAGCCGAGCCAGCCACTTCGTAGCCGCAGTCACCGCCACCGGTGGTCCATGATCGTGGCGCGTGGCCCGCGCCGCTCCTGCCTGCGGCCCGACGCGAGGATCAGCCGCACCACGCGCTGCCGCTGTCCGGCCCACGGGTGCAGCAGTTCGAGCATCCCGTCGTCGTCGGTCTTCGAGCCCGTCAGCGCGTAGCCGACGATGGACGCCAGATGGTAGTCGCCGACACTGATCTGGTCGGGGTCGCCGTGCGATCGTTGCAGCGTCTCGGCGGCCGTCCACACTCCGACGCCGGGGATGGTGCGCAGCTTGGCTGCGGCATCCGCCCCGGTGTCGTCGATGGTTCGCTCCAGGGCTTCCGCGACGCGGCACGCGAGCACCGCGGTTCGCGATCGCGTCGGGTCGACGCCGAGCCTGTGCCACTCCCATGACGGGACGTGCCGCAGCGTGTGCGCCGACGGGCACACGCGCAGCTCGCGGGGCGCCACGCCCTCGGCCACGCCCGGCGCGACCTCGCCGAACCAGCGCACGAGCCGCGCCCACTCCCGATACGCCTCGAGGCTCGTGACCTTCTGCTCGATGATCGCGGGCACGAGCGCCTCGATCACGCGGCGAGTGCGCGCCAGCCGCATCCCCGGGTGGCGCCGCCGCACCTCTACCAGAAACGGATGCCTGCCCACGTCGAGCGCGTCCCAGTCGTCGCCGGAGCCCAGCAGCTCAGGCACGCCCGCGATCGCCCACTCGGATCCCGGTCCCCAGGAGGCCGCATCCACTCCGTCGTGCCGCTGCACCAGACGCAATGTGGCCGGCCCGTGCGGGGTGCGGAACGTGCGCCACACGCCTGCGTCATCCCAGATCGTCGTCTGGTCGTAGGTGCCGCGGCCGAGGATGCCGAGCGTGCCGCGCAGGTCGATCGGCTGGGCAGGCCGGTACTCGCAGCGCAGTGGAACCGCGTCGATCGCCGAACCGCCCGCGATTGCCGCACGAGGGCGGGCATCCTTCGGTGGATCGACGATCGTGGTCACGCGTCTCAGGCTACGTGTCCGTGCCGACACAGCCTTGCCGACGCGGCCTTACCAAGGCAGCTCGCCCTGCCTCCCCTGGAACGTGCACGTCGGACCGTCCGCGCCGATCAAGGCCATGCGCACGATCGGCTCAGCGCCCTCCTCCACGGTCTGCTCACCGCGAAAACCGTTGAGATCCGTCGCCGTGTAGCCGGGATCGACGGCGTTGACCTTCACGTTCGGGAGCACCTTGCCCAGCTGCACCGTGTACATGGTGACGGCGGCCTTCGACATGGAGTACGCGATGGTCGGGTACGAGTAGTGCGGATTGTCGGGATCGGTGATCAGCCCGAACGAGCCGAGCCCGCTCGCGACGTTGACGATCACCGGATGCTCCGACTCGGCAAGCAGCGGAAGGAACGCGTGCGTGACCCGCACCATCCCCACCGCATTCGTCTGCAGCACGTGGTCGACGTCGTCGCCGGTGAGGTCTCGCGGCTGCACGAATCCGCCCGGTATGCCCGCGTTGTTGACGAGCACATCCAACCGGCCACCCTCCGCCTTGATGCGCGCGGCCGCTGCCTCAACGGATGCGTCGTCCATTACGTCCAGCTGCACGAACCGTGCCCCGAGCTCCTCGGCGGCGGCACGGCCGGCAGCCCCGTCCCTCGCGCTGATGTAGACGTCGTGTCCCGCCGCCAGCAGCCGCCGCGCCGTCTCGCGGCCCAGTCCCTTGTTCGATCCCGTGATCAATGTCGTTGTCATGACCCCAGGCTCGCCTCGCGACCTCACGCCGGCCAGGCCCGCTGCGACGGTAGGAATGGCGGTACCACTCGCACGAACGGAAACGCGAACACAATGGAGGGATGACCGACACCGGCCGCCGACACGAGCTCGCCACCGCACTCCGCGCGTGGCGTGACCGCGTGACGCCTTCCGCGGCCGGGCTTCCCGCCGGCGGCGAGCGCCGAGTGCCCGGTCTGCGACGAGAGGAACTCGCTGCCCTCGCCGGCGTCTCCGTCGACTACCTCGTGCGGCTGGAGCAGGGGCGCGCCGAGAATCCGTCTCCCCAGGTCGTGGAATCGCTGGCGAGAGCACTGCGGCTGCGCGACGAGGAACGCGACGCCCTGTACCTGCTCGCCGGCTCGGCCGCACCGAGCGCAGGGATCGTTCCGCGAACGGTGACCCCGGGGATCCAGCGCATGCTCGACCGCCTCGCCGACACCCCGGTCTGCGTCTTCACCGCGGCCTGGGATCCGCTGCTCTGGAACGAGTTGTGGACTGCCCTCCAGGGCGACCCCAGTGCGAGGCCCGTGCGCGAGCGGAACGTGGCGTGGCGGCACTTCGTCGCAGGCGACTCTCGAACGCGACACGATCCGGAATCGGCGTCGGAGTTCGAACGCGAGATGGTCTCCGACCTGCACCGCGCGGTGCTGCAGTACCCGCGGGACGATCTGCTGGCCACCCTCGTGCGCGACCTTGTCGACCGAAGCGACCGCTTCGCCACGCTCTGGGAGCGATACGAGCTGGTTCCCCGCGCGGCGAGCCGCAAGACGGTGGAGCATCCGGTGGTCGGGCCGATCACGCTCGACTGCGACGTGCTGCACGTTCCTGCGGTCGACCTTCGTGTGATCCTCTACACCGCCGAGCCGGGATCGGAGGATGCCGCGCGACTCGACCTGCTGCGCGTGGCGGGCATCCAGAGCTTCGCGACCGTGGAGTGACTCACTCCCACACGCTCGGCGCCGCATCGCGGGTCGAGGGCAGCCGCACGTCGTCTCCCCAGCGCACCAGCCACTCGGGCAGCTCGAGCGCCGCGGGTGCGGGCCCCACGGCGTCCAGCATCTCCTCGATCCCGACGGTGCCGCCTGCGCGCTTCAGGAACCTCGCCTTGATGAACGCCTCTGCGTAGATCTCGCCGTCCACCACCGCCCGGTGCTGCACGTATGCGGCCTTGTCGTCGAAGCCGATGATGCGCGACTCCACCTCGAACCGCTGCCACAGCTGCAGGGACTTGCGGAACGTGATCGTCTCAGATGCCACCACCGGGTACCAGCCACGATCGGCGAAGATCTGCCACACCCCGTTGCGTCGCAGCATGTCGAAGCGTCCGATGTCGAAGATCGACAGGTACACGCCGTTGTTCATGTGCTTGAGGATGTCCAGATCCGTCGGCAGCACCCGGAATCTGGTGTGCGCCACGTCGTAGTGGCCGATCCGCTTGCCGAAGCGGGAGATCCAGGCGTGCAGGATCGTGCGCAGGAGCATGTGCATGCCGACACGTTATGCGCGCCGCGTGACGTGCGCCCACTCGCGTGTCTGCATCCGACAACAAGCAGGCGCCGAGTGCCGCCGTATCCCGGAGAGAGCTACGAGAGGTGACGCTCCGGCACCCCGTCGTACTGCGACAGCGGACGGATCAGCGAGTTCGACGTGAGCTGCTCGATCACGTGCGCCGTCCATCCGGTGACGCGAGACGCCGCGAAGATCGGCGTGAACGTCTCGGTGTCGAAGCCCATGAGGCTGTAGGCCGGGCCACTCGTGTAGTCCACGTTGGGCTTGATGCCCTTGCGGGCATCCATCGCCGCCTCGAGCGTCTCGTACAGGTCGAGCACCTCGGGCCGGTCGTAGTACTCGACGAGCTTGTCGAGTGACGCCTTCATCGTCGGCACGCGCGAGTCACCGTTCTTATACACGCGGTGGCCGAAGCCCATGATCTTGCGCTTCTTCGCCAGGGCGTCGTCGAGCCAGGCCTCGGCCTTGTCGGCCGATCCGATCTCGCCGAATGCCACCATGACCGCCTCGTTGGCGCCGCCGTGCAACGGTCCCTTGAGAGCGCCGATCGCTCCGGTGATCGCGCTGTACACGTCGGACAGAGTCGAGGCGATGACGCGCGCCGTGAACGTGGACGCGTTGAAGGAGTGCTCCGCGTAGAGGATGAGCGAGACGCGGAAGGCGTCGACGACCACCGGATCGGGCACCTCGCCGAAGGTCATGTAGAGGAAGTTGCTCGAATAGTCGAGCTCGTCGTGCGGCTCGACGAGCGGCAGGCCGCGGCGACGACGCTGGTCGTACGCGACGATGGCCGGCAGCTGCGCCATGAGCCGCAGCGCCTTCGGGTAGACCGCATCGAACGGGTCGTCGAGCTGGCCGAACGCGCCGTCCGGGTCGTCGGCGCCCACAACGCTGACGGCCGTGCGCAGCACATCCATGGGGTGAGCGGATGTCGGAATGTCGTCGATCGCACGCCTCACGTTCGGCGCGAGGGCGCGTTGCGCGCGCTCCTGCGCCTCGAACGCCTCCAGGTCGTCGTCACCCGGCAGCTCGCCGTGCCAGAGCAGGTACGCCACCTCTTCGAACGAGCACTTCGCGGCGAGTTCCTGCACCGGATATCCCCGGTAGAGAAGGGAGTTCGTGGCCGGGTTGACGCTCGAGATGGCCGTCGTGTCGACGACGACGCCGGCAAGACCCTTGTGGATCTCGGGGGTTTCCTCGCTCATGGTGCTCCTTCGCTCCGGTTCAGTCTGTCATCCGACGCGGGTGTCAGAACAACCCGCGGGGGCTGTCGACCGAGGCGAGCAGGCCGTGGCGTGCGGTGAAACTCAGCCCCGGCAGTTCCTCGGGGGTGAGCTCGGGGAGCCGCTGTGCGACATCCAGGAACCGGTCGATCTCGGATGCCTCCAACGCGTCGGCCGCGAGCGTGCGGAACTTGTTCACGTAGTCGTCGCGACCGAACGGGCGCGCGCCCTGCGGGTGGGCATCCGCCACCGCGATCTCCTCGACGATCTGCGAGCCGTCGGTGAAGCGGATCTCGACGCGCCCGCCGAACGCCTGCTGCTTCGGGTCGAGTGAGTGGTAGCGGCGCGTCCACTCCTCGTCTTCCTGCGTGGAGACCTTGCGCCACAACGCCACGGTGTCCGCGCGGTTCGCGCGCTCTGGTGCGTACGAGGCGACGTGATCCCACGCGCCGTCCTGCAATGCCACCGTGAAGATGTACGGAATGGAGTGGTCGAGCGTCTCCCGCGACGCGTTCGGGTCGTACTTCTGCGGGTCGTTCGCGCCCGACCCGATTACGAAGTGCGTGTGGTGCGAGGTGTGCAGCACGATCGACTCGACGCGCTCGGGGTCGTCGAAGATGATCGGGTAGTCGTTGTGCAGCTTGCGGGCCAGATCGATCCAGGCCTGCGCCTGGTACTCGGCAGAGTGCTCCTTCGTGAACGAGTCGAGGATGGCGCTCTTCTGCTCGCCGAGATCGGGCAGCGTCACCTCGTAGACGGCGTCCGGTCCGTCGAGCAGCCAGGCGATCACGCCGTCCTCGCCCTCGTAGATCGGCGTCGGACTGGTCTCGCCGCGCATGGCCCGGTCGACGGATTCGATGGCCATCTTGCCGGCGAACGCGGGAGCGAACGCCTTCCAGCTGGAGATCTCGCCCTTGCGCGACTGCCGTGTCGCCGTCGTCGTGTGCAGCGCCTGGCCGATGGCCTGGAAGATCGTCTCGGCGTCGAGGCCCAGCAGCGTTCCGATCCCTGCCGCAGCCGACGGTCCGAGGTGGGCGACGTGGTCGATCTTGTGGGCGTGCAGGCTGATGGCCCGAGCCAGATCGATCTGGATCTCGTACCCTGTCGCGATACCACGCACGACGTCGTTGCCGGTCAGGCCGCGCTCGGTGGCCAGGTGCTGTGCCACGGCGACGACGGGCGGGATGTTGTCGCCCGGGTGCGAGTACTCGGCCGCGAGGAACGTGTCGTGGAAGTCGAGCTCGCGCACGGCCACGCCGTTCGCCCAGGCCGCCCACTCGACGCTGACGCGGCGGGCGGCATCCGTTCCGAACACGCTCGAGCCGCTGCCGCCCACCGACACCGGATGCGCCAGCGCCTGCGCGCGCGCCGCGGCGACCGGATGCCTGAGCAACGACGCCGCCGCGACCGCCGCGTTGTCGATCACCCTGTTCACGACCATCTCGGTCACCTCGGGCGTCACCTCGACGGGGTCGGCGGCCACCTGGGCGATCTTGTAGGCGAGCTGCTCATCGCGCGGCAGGTTCTCGTCGCTGCGATGCGTGCGTACGTGCGTGGTGTTCACAGGATCGAACCTACCTGGCACCGGTGCGGCACGGCATCCGCATGTCCCCCATTCGGGTGTGTTCTCAGGCAGCGACAAGCGGGCCGGCTGCGCCGTAATCTTGCTGGATGCCCTCCATCGCCACTCTGGGCGCCTTCGCGCTGACCGCGTTCGTCATCATCGTGATCCCCGGTCCGAGCGTTCTGTTCGCGATCGGACGCTCGCTCGCGCTCGGGCGGCGCGCAGGCTTCCTGAGCGTGCTCGGCAACTCGCTCGGGATCATCCCCCTCGTGGCAGCTGTCGCACTCGGGCTCGGTTTCATCGTGGCGCAGTCCGTCGTCTTGTTCACGGTGATCAAACTCGTCGGCGCGCTCTACATCATGTACCTCGGCGTGCAGGCGATCCGCCACCGCAAAGACGGCGCGCTCACCGCCGTTGCAGACGGCCCGAAGCGATCCGCCATGCGGATGCTCGGACAGGGCTTCTTCGTCGGCATCAGCAACCCGAAACTGCTCGTGTTCTTCGTGGCCGTGCTGCCCCAGTTCGTGAACTTTCACGCCGGAGCTGTGCCGCTGCAGATGCTCATGCTGGGCGTGGTGTTCTTCGTCATCGCGGTGCTTTCCGACAGCACCTGGGTGGTTCTGGCAGCGCTCGCCCGCGGCTGGTTCGCCAAGTCGCCGAAGAACTCGGAGCGGCTCTCCGCCACCGGCGGCGTCATGCTGATCGGCCTCGGCGGCGTACTCGCGCTGACCGGGAACAAGAGCTGACCCGCGAGACCGACCCTCGGCAAGGCCACGGTCAAGGTCGAGGCCGCGCCGCTACACGTCGTCGCCGTACGACGCGGTCGGCACCATCACGGCGCGCCCCAGCGTGTGGAAGTGCAGGTTGAACCCGAGCACCGCGGGGGTCGACTCCGGGTCGAGGTCGAGGTGGTCGACATCCACCGCGTGAACGACCACGTAGTAGCGGTGCACGCCCGTGCCCTCCGGAGGCTCCGCGCCGGTGAACCCCACCTGCCGCAGCTCGTTCTTCAACTGCACGGCACCCTGTGGAAGCGGACCGCCGCTGCCTGCACCGCGTTCCAACGAGGCCGTCGATGGCGGGATGTTGTAGACCGCCCAGTGCCAGAATCCGGAGCCGGTCGGGGCATCCGGATCGTGAATCGTCACCGCGAAGCTCTTCGTGCCCGCCGGGAATCCGCTCCACGACAGTTGCGGCGACGTGTTGCCTCCGCTGGCGCGGAACTGGACGGCGATCGGATGCCCGTCAGCGACATCCTCGCTCGTCACGGTGAACGACGGAACGGCTCCGAACCGCTCGTAGGGGTCTTCAGCCACTGCTACCTCCTGCAATCGACATCCGCTATCGGCAAACTACGCCGCGGGGCGCGCTTCAGCTGCGGGAGCCTACCGTCTGCGGACGCTTCGTGAAGGCACGGCGCAGCCGCGCCGGCAGGGAGCCGATCGCCCAGCCGGTCACGCGGAGCATGGCCTCGACGACGATGCCGCCCGACATCTTCGAGCTGCCGCGTTCGCGCTCCGGGAACGTGATCGGCACCTCTTTGATGCGAAGCCCTGCCACCTGGGCATGCCAGAGCATGTCGATCTGGAAGCAATAGCCCTGGCTGAGCACCGCGTCGAGGTCGATCCGTTCGAGGGCATCGGCGGTGAAGACGCGGTATCCACCGGTCATGTCGCGCACCGGAACGCCGAGCGCGAAGCGGGCGTACGCGCTTCCACACCGCGAGATCGCCTTCCGGTAGAACGGCCATCCGACAACGCCGCCGCCCGGCACCCAGCGAGAGCCTACGATCACGTCGGCCGTGCTGAGCGCGGCGAGCATGGGAGGCAGGTCTTCCGGGCGATGCGACCCGTCGGCATCCATCTCCACAACGACGTCGTGTCCGCGTTCCAGCGCCCAGCGCATGCCGGCACGGTAGGCGGCACCGAGGCCCTCCTTGCCCGCGCGGTGCAGCACCCGCACGGCGATGTCGCCGGCGGCGAGCTCGTCGGCGATGTCCCCGGTGCCGTCGGGCGACGCGTCGTCGACGATCAGCACGGTTGCGTTCGGCACCGAGCTTCTGACGCGACCCACGATCCACGCGATGTTCTGCGCTTCGTTGTAGGTCGGGATGATGACGACCACGTTCACGACACTGATCCTCTCGTAAAAAGGTAGACGACGTCGCTGTGCACCCGATAGCTGTGCACAACGGAGAACCCGAGGGAGTCGAGGGCGGAGACCCGCTGATGCATGCCCACCGTGTCGGCATCCCCCGTCTTGCCGCGGTATTCGACGAGCCAGACCCGGCCGTTTCCGGAGGCGATGCGGGAGCCGACCTGCGGGATGCTGTACGTCTTGTCCCACAGCGAGTCGCGGTTCTCGTAAGGAACCGCGAGCGTGACATCCACCACGTTCGCGAACTGCTGCGGGTAGAGATGCATCGCCAGGCGCGGCCGGTGGGCTGCGGGGGCGTCCTCGTCGAAGACGACGTCGTCCCCTGCCTTGGAATGCCGGTGGATGATCGCGGCGACGCCGTCCCAGTCGCTTCCGCTGCCCGTGGCGGAAGGCGTGCGCTGCCCGAAATACGCGGGTGCGGCGATCGCCGCGATGAGCGCGACCCCCGCGAACGATGCGGCTGCTGCCAGCCGCGTGCGTGGAGCCGATAGCGCGCCGGGCTGCCGCGCCCGATGCTGCACGATCCAGCGGGCTGTGCCATCGATCGCGACGGCCAGCAGCACGGCCAGCACCGGCGCGGTGAACGACAGCGCCCGGGCCTCGTACACGCGCACGAACGGGTTCACCGCGAGTATCGCCGCCATCGGGAGCACCAGCCAGGCGACCGCGAACAGCAGCAGGCGCGCGCGGTCGGTGCGAAGCATCCGGCGCACTTCCGACGTGCAGCGACGGCGCCAGACGACGAGGCCGGCCACGGCGAGCGCGACCAGAGTGCCGAGAGCGACGACCGCGAGGGCTGGGCTGCGCCCGAACCAGGGCGCGACCACCAGCGTGGCGAGGTCGATCTGCGCCGGACCATCGACCGTGGCGGTGTGACCGTGCTGGAGGATCGCGGCGTAGGCCAGCGGCGAGACGAGCACGGCGCCGGTGGCGGTGGCGAGCATCCATCGCACCATCACCGAGCGCAGCACGGCGACGTCCGCCGTAGCTGCTGAGCCGGGGCGTGCGATCGCCGCGAATGTCGCACGCACGCGCCCCCGGGCATCCCACAGCAGCACCGCCGCGAACGGGAGCGCGAGCAACGAGAGATAGAGGTAGGCGTAGCTGCACGCCGCGTACGCAATGGCGAAACAGGCCCATGGCAGGACGCCGGTTGATCTGCGCGTCACGAGCCGCAGGAACAGCACCGAGAGCCACACGGCGAAGGCCGTGCCGAGCGCGTACCACCGCACTTCGGATCCGGTCGCCGTGGTACCGGGCAGCACCGCGAAGATCAGTGCGGAGAGGATGCCCAGACGCAGCCCGCCGTACCGCCCGACCAGCACCACGATGCCGGCGGCGGCGAGCCCGACGGCGATCGCGCTCGGCAGCCTCGTGGCGAATGCGGATGCCCCGAAGAAGTCGATCCAGGCGTGCAGTAGCGAGTAGTACGCGCCGTGCGCCGCATCCGCTCGCACCAGCTCGCCGAGAAGCGTGGCGCCCGGGCGCTCGGCCGACAGGATGCTGACGGCCTCATCGCTCCGGAACGACGGCGCCCACGATCCGAGCAGCGAGATGGCGAGTGCGACGAGACCGACGACGGCGGCGGCAAGGGGTGCACGGTAGGACATCCGCACGACCCGCGCCGCCCTAGCGCTCCGGGCAGCATACGGTGCCGACAGGATGTGATTCACGTTCGTGCTCGTCACCGCACCTCCCCGGCCACTGGTCTCCGACCGGCGCGCCCGATCAGGCATCTGACCAGGGAACAGGCCTGCGCTGGGCATCGCCCCGGCTGGGCGTCGACCGCACGTGAACTTCTTCACAGGGGTGTGCCACCTGTGTGCTGCTTCAGGGCTCGCCGCGCGCGCTGGAGCTGAAAGCGAAGGCCCGGTGGGCCTTCGCCGTGACGCCAGCGCCGAGACAGCTGCGCTGGCTCGGTTCGTGGTGAACGCCAACGGCTTATGCCTCGGCGACCACCTGCGGCACCGGGCCGCCCGTCACGCGATGCCCCCACCCGGCGACCACGAGCACGATGACCGCCGACACCAGCAGCCCGATGGCGGGCTCGACGTGCACGGCGGCTGCCCCGACGACGGCGCCCAGCCCGATCAGCACGACCGCTCCGGCGCGACGCGCCCACGGCTGGCCTTTGCCGCCGCCGAACACCGAATCCGCCGCGAGCCCGGCCAGCGTCGACGTCACGACGACCGTCGTCACGTCCTTCACCGCGATGTGCCGCGCGGTGGCGGCCTGCCCGCCCATCGCAAGGCCGAGCATCCCGGTCACCGTCCACTGCAGCCCCTCTTGCGGATGCCTGCCCGTCACGAACAGCACCACCGCGGCCGCCAGCAGCAGCACTCCGACCCCGGTGAAGACGATCGTGGAGAGCCGCGTCCAGCCGGCATCCACTCGGCGCAGCACGCGCCCGCCGATCGCCGCGCCGGCCATGAAGCACACCAGCGCGATGACCGGGCCGATGATCGGCAGATTGTCCGCGCCGAGCAGGGCCATGCCGAGGATGACCACGTTGCCGGTCATGTTGCCGGTGAACACGTGGTCGAGGCCGAGGTAGCCGACGGCGTCCACGACGCCGGTGGAGAAGGTGAGCGCGAGCATCAGTCCGAGGTGCGTGCGTTCATGCAGTCCCCATTGCCTGGTCATGCCGTACTCCGTCCTGCTCCGCTGGTCCGAACGATCATCACACGCCCGAGGGTGCGCGTTCCTACGCCCGGGGGCGCGTGAACGCGCCGACCGCGCGTGTACGAGAGGATGGGTCGGGTGAGCATCCCCCTCTCCGGAACCCCCATCGACCTCGCCCATGGCGACTACCGAGCATCCATCGCGAGCATCGGCGCCTCGCTGCGCTCCCTGACGCACGGCGGCCGCGACCTCATCGTGCCGTTCGACGTGGACGAGCTGCGGCCCGCCTTCCGAGGCGCAACCCTGGTGCCCTGGCCGAACCGCATCGTCGACGGCCGGTACACATTCGAGGGCGTTCAGCAGCAGGTGCCGCTGACCGAGCCGGAGCGCGGCAACGCGCTGCACGGCCTCGCCGCCTGGCTCGACTACGACGTTCGCGACCGCGGCGACGACTTCGTGGAGCTGGCCGCAACCGTCCAGGCGCAGCAGGGCTACCCGCACCGGCTCGACGTGACCGTGCTGTTCCGCCTCGGTGACGACGGCCTGTACTCCGCAGTGACCGCCCGCAACACCGGAACGGATGCCGCACCCTTCGGCACCGCGCCACATCCCTACCTTGTCGCGGGCGCCGGGCACGTCGACGACTGGACGCTCACCCTTCCCGCCGACCGGGTGCTCACCGTCACACCGGACCGGCTCGCGCCGGTCGCACTCGCCGACGTCAGCGGCGATGTCGAAGGCACCGATCGGACCGGCGCTTTCGACTTCCGTTCCGCACGACGCATCGGCGATGTGTTCATCGACCACGCGTTCACCGGGCTGTCTCGGGATGCGGATGGTGTGGCATCCGTGCGGCTCACCGCCCCGGACGGGCACGGCGTCGCGATGCGCTGGAACGCGGCGTGCCCGTGGGTGCAGATCCACACCGCAGACCAGCCCGACACCGCACGCAGCCGCCTCGGGCTCGCGGTGGAACCGATGACCTGCCCGCCGGACGCCTTCAATTCCGGCACCGATCTCATCGTGCTGCAGCCAGGTGAGTCGACGACCGCGGGGTGGACGATCGCCGCGATCTGACGCCGCTCAAGCGGCGGAGTGCGGGTGCCGCTTCGCCCAGCGGCGTTCGATCTTGAGGTAGCGGATGCGCCTGGTCCAGGCGCTCGACCGCTCCGACGAGAGCGCCAGCAGTACGAGGATGTCGAGCGGAAGCCCCAGCAGATTCGCGCGCAGGTTGACCTGTGCCCCGCCGCCCACGAAGTCGATCGCGGCGGCGATGACCGCGATCGCACTGAGCGTCATCGACAGGATGCGGGCCCAGTTGCTCCCTCGGAAGATCAGTGTGATCAAGGCGAACTGCACGAGCAGGCCGAAGATCGTGACACCGATCGAGATGCCGGCGATCACGAGTGTCAGGTTGCGCGAGACGTCATCGGGTACGCCTTCGACATCCACGGTCAGCGCCCGCACGTACGCCGTCCAGTTCGTCGCCGTGGTCACTACGAAGAGCACGCCAACGAGCGCCCTCAGCGCTAGGAGCGCGCAGCCCAAAGCGATCGAAACCGGACGCTTGTCGGCCGCCGCCTCGACGACATCCGTTTCGTTCTCGAACTCAGGGCGCGATTGGATGCTCCGCAGATCGACCACGGGCAGGTTGCCGTCGGTGATGATCGAGTCGCCTCCGCCGTTGCGTGCGTGGTACCCGGTGGAAAAGTCGCGGATCGCGCCGACGTGCACCGAGGCATCCGCCTTACCCACGGATCCGACCACGTAGTCGCGCTCGATGTCGGTGTTCGCGTCGATCTTATGGGTCACCTGCAGCGTGAACAGCGAGAGCCCGACTCGGCGGTCGAACGTGGCGGCACCGAGCCAGTCCGCACGTTCGCCGCCCGGCAGCCGCCAGTCGTCCGGGCACTTCCAGAACCGTACGTGGTGACGCTTCGACGGGTTGCCCAGCACCTCTTGCTGGTAGGCGAGATCCTGCTGCCTGCCGAACAAGAGCAGCGGGCTCACCGGCGCCTCGTCGTAGCTGCGACGCAGCAGCGTCGACGTCACGATGCGCCAGCTCGAGCGCGCCGTGACGGGGTCGGCGCGCGTCCAGCCGGCGGCCGCCATCGCCGTCTCCAGCTGTGCCTGCGAGCCGAGCAGCGCGAGGTTGATCGGGTCGCCGAGCAGCCCGTCGCTGGTGCGGGCCCGACCGATGAAGTAGTTCGGCACGTAGATGCGGGTCAGGATGCTGTGCAATCGCGGCAGCACCAGGTACGCCAGCAGCGCCCAGAACAGCACGAAGAAGAGGATCAGCCACCAGCCCCAGCCGAAGCTCTCGGATGCCAGCAGCCACGCCAGCCAGATTGCCGCAAGCGTGGCGATCAGGAAGTACCCGTAATCGATCGCGCGCGCGAGGCGCAGCGTGAAGTTGCGAGCCGGGCGCTTCTTCGGCTCCTGCTCGCCGCCTGGCGCGCGTCCAGCAGAGCCTGGCAGCATCGCGGTGTCCGGCGCAGGGGGATCGCCGACGCTGACCTGATCGGGGGCAGAGACTGCCGCGGGCGCCGCGTCGCGCGCAGCGGCCGTCCCGTCAGCGGTTCCCCCTACCGGCATGGCCCCATGCTAAGGGCGGTCACTCTCGTGGAGAAGGGCGCGCACCCTCGCGCCGACGTACGCGCACCCTCGGGAGGACGAACGCGCACCCTCGCGGGAAGGGGTCCGGGAATGCGGTTGCTCAACCGTTATCGGATCGTGTCTGACGAAACGTACCGGCGTCGAACAAAACCGGGCATGATCGCGTCAGCCGCATTCAGAAGTTGAACGCGGCGGTCCCGAAGACGAGTCTCATCAAAGGAGAAAGAGACGTGAAGAAATCTGCACTGATTTCTGTCGCCGTTCTCGCCAGCGCGTCAGCACTTCTGCTGGCAGGCTGTTCGAGCGGAAGCGGCGGCAACAGCACCAGCGCGAGCGGCAAGACACGGGCCTGCGTGATCCTTCCCGACGCCGTGTCGTCCCCGCGTTGGGAGAACGGCGACCGGCCCGCCCTGCAGAAGGCGATCACGGACGCCGGCTTCCAAGCCGACATCCAGAACGCCCAGGGCGACACGGGCAAGTACGCCACCATCGCTGATCAGCAGCTCAACAAGGGCTGCGGCGTGATGCTGCTCGTCGACTACAACGGCGCGGGCGTCACCGTGGCCAAGAAGGCGAAGGCGCAGGGCATCCCTGTCATCGCATACGACCGCCCGATCAAGGGCGCCGACTACTACGTGTCGTTCGACAACGTGAAGGTGGGCGAGCTCCAGGGTCAGTCGATCGTCGACGCGCTCAAGGCCGAGGGTAAAGACCCGGCGAGCGCCAAGGTGGTCTACATGGGCGGCGACCCGACAGACGGCAACGCGAAGATGTTCCACGACGGGGCAGTCAAGATCATGTCTGCAGCGGGCATCAAGCCGGCCGCCGAGCCGCCGGGGATCTGGGACGCCGACAAGTCGGCCACCAACTTCGAGCAGGCGCTGACATCGCTCGGCGGCAAGGTCGACGCGGTCTGGGTCGCCAACGACACGAACGCGTCGGGCGTCATCTCGGTGCTGGACAAGAACGGTCTGACCGTCCCCGTCACCGGACAGGATGCCTCCACCGCCGGCCTGCAGAACATCCTGCTCGGCAAGCAGACCTCCACGGTCTACAAGCCGTATCAGGACGAGGCGAAGGCGGCGTCCGACCTGGCGATCACCCTTCTGAAGGGCAAGAAGCCGACCGGCATCACGCAGAAGGTGGACGGGGTTCCGTTCATCGCCGAGACGCCCCAGCTGATCACCGCGAAGAACATTCAGAAGGTCATCGACGACGGCAACGCTAAGGCGAGCGACATCTGCACCAGTACGGTGGCGGCGGCCTGCACGAAGTACGGCGTGCACTAAGCGCGTCTCCTGACGCAGGGGGCTTCGCAAAGGGACCGATCGGTCCGCCGCGAAGCCCCCTGCGGTCATGCAGAGCGAGCCTGAATGCTCGCGATCGTCATCCGAATGAAAGGAACCCGACATGGATGAGCCGCTCATCTCGCTGACGGGAGTCACGAAGAGCTTCGGCCCCGTCGACGTGCTGCGGGGCGTCGACCTGAAGGCCTACCCCGGCAAGGTGACCGCCTTGGTCGGCGACAACGGCGCAGGCAAATCGACGCTGATCAAGGGCCTGGCCGGTGTGCAGCCCTACGACGGGGGCGAGGTGCGCTTCGACGGCGAGGTGGTCAACCTGCACAACCCGCGCGAGGCATCCAGGCTCGGCATCGAGGTCGTGTATCAGGACCTCGCCCTGGCCGACAACCTCGACATCGTGCAGAACATGTTCCTCGGCCGCGAGGAGACCAAGTGGGGAACGTTCGACGAGGGCCGAATGGAGCTGGAGACCAGCCGCGCGCTGCGCCAGCTCTCGGTGCGCACCGTGAAGTCCGTGCGGCAGAAGGTGTCATCGCTCTCCGGCGGCCAGCGCCAGACCGTGGCGATCGCCCGGTCCGTGATCAACCGTTCCCGGCTGGTCATCCTCGACGAGCCGACCGCGGCGCTCGGTGTCGCCCAGACTGAGCAGGTGCTCGGTCTCGTGAAGCGCCTGGCCGAGCAGAACGTGGCCGTCATCATCATCAGCCACAACCTGGCGGATGTCTTCCAGGTCGCCGACTACATCAGTGTGCTCTACCTGGGCCGCATGGTGGCATCCGTGACGACATCCGACACCACGTACGACGACGTCGTGGGTTACATCACTGGAAGCAAGACGTATTCGGGAGAGCCGGCATGAGCACTGAAGCGCGCGAAGCGGAGACCTCGGAGGCGCTGCCCGACCCGATGGTCGGGGACATGATCGGCAGCGGGGTCGAGGGCGGCATCGGGGACCAGGTGCGTGCGTACTTCCAGCGCCTGCGCGGCGGCGAGATGGGAGCGCTTCCGGCCATCGGCGGCCTGGTCGTGCTCGGCATCCTGTTCGCCGTCCTGAGCCCGTACTTTCTCACCGAGCGCAACTTCGCCAACCTGCTGACGCAGTCGGCCACCCTCGTCATGCTCGGCATGGCGCTGGTGTTCGTCATCCTGCTCGGCGAGATCGACCTCTCCGCAGGCGTCACCGGCGGTGTGGCCATGTGCGCGTTCATCGTGCTGGTCGACGTGTTGAAGTGGAACACCTGGCTCGCGCTGGGCGTCGGCTTCGCCATCGGGTTGGCCACCGGTGGCTTCATCGGGTTCTTCGTGGCGAGGGTGGGCATCCCGTCGTTCGTGGTCACGTTGGGCCTGTTCCTCGGGTTCCAGGGCCTCGAGCTGATCATCATCGGCAACGGCGGGCTGTACAACGTGCAGGACCCGGCCATCCTCGCGATCATGAACAACAACCTGCCCATCTGGGGCGGCTGGGTCATGCTCGCGATCATGGTGCTCATCTCGATGAGTGTCTCGTTCTGGGATCGCGCACGTCGCCGTCGCGCGGGCGTTCCCAACCGGGCCGTCGTCCTGGTGTGGATCAAAGTGGTCGCCGTCGCCGTCGTCGGCGGCGTCGTGGTGGGCCTGCTCAGCCAGAACCGCGGCACCGGGTTCGTCAAGGTCGAGGGCGTGCCCATCGTCGTGCCGATCACGCTTGCCATTCTGTGGGTCGGCACGTTCGTGCTCGACCGCACCAAGTACGGCCGCTACCTCTATGCCGTCGGCGGCAACGCAGAAGCGGCGAGGCGCTCCGGGGTGAAGGTGATCACGATCCGCTGGGTGGCGTTCGTGATCTGTTCCTTCCTCGCCGTGGTCTCGCAGCTGTTCAGCATCTCGAAGGTCGGCTCGGTGGACCCGTCCGCGGGCGTCTCCATCGTTCTGAGCGGTGTGGCCGCCGCAGTGGTGGGCGGCGTCAGCCTGTTCGGCGGGCGCGGACGCCTGATGCACGCTGCGATCGGCGCCGTCGTGATCGCGATCATCACGAACGGGCTGGGCCTGCTGAATCTGCCTGCCGGCGTGAACTATGCCGTGACCGGTGGCGTGCTCATCCTCGCGGCGACGGTGGATGCCGTCTCTCGCGTGCGCGCCGGCGGCAGCCTATTCCGCAGGTGAGACGTCGTGGGCGGCGAGATTCTCCGTCGCCGCCCACGACGCCAGCAGCTTCAGCGCCTGCTCGGTCTCGCTGCCCGGCACAGCGGGGTACACGGTAAGCGTGAGCCCGGTGTCTTCGTCGAGCTCGGTCTGCACGAACGTGAGCTCGAGCGGTCCGACGACCGGATGCCTGAAATGCTTCGTTCCGGTGTAGTGACGGTGCACGTTGTGCGCCGCCCACCGCGTGCGGAAGTCGTCGCTGCGCATCGAGAGTTCGCCGATCAGCTCGGCGAGGCTCTTGTCGTGCGGGAACCGCCCTGCTTGGCGTCGCAGGATGGCCACGTTCGTGTTCGCTGCACGCTCCCAGTCCGCGTAGAAGTCGCGGGCGCGGGGATCGAGGAAGATGAACCGCGAGTAGTTCGCGGGCCGTGAGCTGCCGCGGAACATCTCGCTGTACATGGCGTAGCCGAGCAGGTTGGCCGCCAGCACATCCTCTCTGTTGTTGCTCACGAAGGCGGGCGCGCCGGTGATCGCGTCGAGCAGGAATTGCAGCGGCGGCTGTACCTGGCTGATGGGGGGCTTCGGCTTCGGGCGTGACGGGGCTGCCGCTCGCGCCAGGTCGTAGAGGTGGTCGTGCTCGGCACGGTCTAGCTGCAACGCGCCGGCGATGGCGTCGAGAACGCTGTCGGACACGCCGGAGAGGTCGCCGCGCTCCAGTCGCGTGTAGTAGTCGACGCTCACCCCGGCGAGACGGGCTACCTCGTCACGCCGGAGCCCCTTGACCCGACGCCGGGTTCCGACGGCGTCGATCCCGGCCAGCTCCGGGGTGATCCGTGCGCGACGGGAGACGAGGAACTCGCGCACCTCGACTCTGTTGTCCATGATGCCCACGGTAAGCCTCTCCTTCGATTTCAGACCTGCTCGATTCAGGCCCGCGCGGCCTGCCGCGGCCGCCGGGGGCCGGTTCGGCGGCGCGGGCTTGAATCGTGCACGAGACCCCGCTCAGGCGAAGGTGGCGGCGTCGATGACGAAGCGGTAGCGGACATCCGATTTCAGCACCCGATCCCACGCCTCGTTGATGTAGCTGGCGTCGATGAGCTCGGTATCGGGCACGATGCCGTGCTCCGCGCAGAAGTCGAGCATCTCCTGCGTCTCCCGGATGCCGCCGATGCTGGATCCGGCGAACGAGCGGCGGTTGCGGAACAGGGTGAACACGGTCACCGGCAGCGGCTGCGGCGGGGCGCCGACGTTGACCATCGTGCCGTCCAGGCGCAGCAGTGAAAGGTAGGCGTCGAGGTCGAGCGGAGCGGAGACGGTATTGACGATGAGGTCGAACTCGTCCTTCAGGCTTGCGAATGTGCCGGGGTCTTCCGTCGCGAAGTAGTGGTCGGCTCCCAGGCGCAGGCCGTCATCCTTCTTCGACAGCGACCGGGAGAGCACCGTCACCTCTGCACGCATCGCGTGCGCGAGCTTGACGGCCATGTGGCCGAGCCCGCCCATGCCGACCACCGCGACCTTCTTGCCCGGTCCGGCGTTCCAGTGGCGCAGCGGCGAATAGGTCGTGATGCCCGCGCAGAGCAGCGGAGCGGCGGCGGCGAAGTCGAGGGACTCCGGCACGCGCAGCACGAAGTCCTCGTCGACGACGACGTGCGTCGAGTACCCGCCCTGGGTGATCGTTCCGTCGGCGTCGACGGCGCCGTACGTTCCGGTCATCCCCTTCAGGCAGTACTGTTCGTCACCGGCGAGGCAGTTCTCGCACTCGCGACAGGAGCCCACCATGCAGCCCACGCCGACGCGGTCCCCGACGGCGTGCTTGGTGACATCCGCCCCCACTTCGGAGACGATGCCCACGATCTCATGGCCGACCACGAGCGGATGCTGGACGGGCCCCCAGTCCTCGCGCACGGTGTGGATGTCGGAGTGGCAGATGCCGGCGAACTTGATCTCGATCAGCACGTCTTTGGGCCCGACGTCGCGGCGGGTGATGGTGACGGGCTCCAGCGGAGCGTCGACGGTGGGTGCGGCGTACGCGTTGACGGTGAGCACTGATTCTCCTTGATGGGTTGGTGGATGCGGGTCGCGAGACGTCTATTCGCTCGTCACCCGCTGGTTCGCCTCCACAGTGGCGAACGCGACGGAGTCGGCGATGCGCGGGTTGCGCTCCCGCCCGACGAGGGCGACGTACGTCACTCCGGCCAGGCCGATGGCGCAGGTGGTCACGATGCCGAGCGGAAGCACGTTGTTCGCGCCGGCGAGGCCGACCAGCGGTGCGGCGACACCGCCGAAAGCGTATCGGGTGAGCCCCAACATGGAGGATGCCGTTCCGGCGAGCTCCGGATAGTCGGCGAGCGCGAGCGAGGTGGTCGGCGCCGCCGTCGCGCCCGCACCTCCGGAAACCATGATGAACAGGGATGCCAGCACCACAGGCAGCGGGAGCGCGAACAGTCCCGTGGCGAGGAGGCCGAGCGCACCTGCAGCGCACATGGCGAGGCCGACGACCAGCGTTCCCCGTTCCGACCAACGCTCTGCTGACCGTCCGCCGAGGTAGCCGAAGAGCATCACGCCCGCGGAGTTGGCGCCGAACGCGACGGAGTACCCCTGCGGGGAGAGGCCGTAGATGCCTTGCAGAATATAGGTCGCTCCGGCGAGGTAGGCGAAGATCGCTGCGAAGGCGAACCCGGTGATGAGAACGGCGCCCACGAACAGCCGATCCGACAGCAGCCGACGGAAATCGCGGCCGGTATGGCGCAGTCCGCCGGTTGTGCGCTGGGTCGCCGGCAGAGTCTCGCGGAAAATCACCAGGCAGAGCACGAGCAGCAGAACCCCGATACCGGCGAGAAAGAGGAAGAGACCGCGCCAATCCGTGAACCGCACGAGCTGGCCTCCGATCACGGGTCCGACGATCGCGGCGAGACCGCCCATCACCGTCAGACGCCCGTAGTAGCGGATCAGCGCACCGCCCTCGTACACGTCGCGACCGGCCGCCTGCGAGATGACGATGCCGACCGCTCCCGCGAGACCCTGCACCAGCCGGGCGACGGCGAGCGTCTCGATCGTCGGGCTCACCGCACAGAGCGCGGATGCGGCAGCGAACGCGGCGATGCCGATCAGCAGCGGTCCGCGGCGGCCGAACCGATCGGAAAGCGGCCCGGCGATCAGCTGGCCGACGGCGAGGCCGATCAGGCAGGCCGTGATGGTGAACTGGGCGACGGACGTCGTCGTCCCCAGCTCACGCGTGAGCGCGGGCAACGCCGGCAGGTAGAGATCCATCGAGATCGGGCCGAACACGGTCAGCACCATCAGCAACGTGGACAGCGCCGGGCCGATTCGGCGGCGGGAGGTGGTGCTCATGCATCCCATCCCAGCCGAGCGCTCGCGCGGTAGCGAGAGCCCCGGTCATACGGGTTACGGCAGAACCCCTTTTGCTCGGCCCCGACTAGGCTGTGCCGCGACTGACAGGGGGAAATGTCATGAGCACAACTGCACCCGCTCCGCGGCCGGGAGCCGTCACCGCGGCATACGTCATCTGGTTGATCGGCGCGATCATCTCGCTGATCGGATCGATCTTCGCGCTCTTCGTCGGCATCGTCGCACTCGGCGCCGGAGCGGCGGTCGGTGGTGTGGCCGGCGCGGCGGTGGGATTGGTCGTGCTGATCTTCGCGATCCTCGTCTTCATCGTCGCGATCATCGAACTGGTCATCGTGAACCGGATGCGCGACGGTCGCAACTGGGCTCGGGTGGCGCTCACGATCCTGGGCATCCTGTCGGTCATCGGCTCGATCACGCCCTTGTTCTCGTCGGGTTTCAACTCCACATCGTTCTCGTCCGTTATCCAGGTCGTCATCGTCATCGTCGCGATCGTGCTGATGTACGTGCCTGCGGCGAACGCGTACTTCGCCACGCGTGCCCGCGCGTACGCACCGCCGACCGCGTAGGAGACCCTGCCGGATACCACGCTCGGTGGGCTGTGACAAGCTCCCGTGCGACGTGAGGTGGCGCCTATCCTGAGCGCATGTCGTTTCGCGCGCTTCAGGTGACCCAGCAGATCGACAACGGTGCGATCGTCGAGCACAAAGCCGGGCTTCGCACGCTCGACGACGACGCGCTCGAGCCGGCCGACGTCGAGGTCGATGTCGCGTACTCGGCGCTGAACTACAAGGACGGACTCGCACTTGCAGGGCGTCCCGGGGTGCTCCGGAAGTCGCCGCTCATTCCCGGTATCGACCTCGTGGGGCGGGTGCGGGCATCCGCGGACCCGCGTTTCGTGCCGGGCGATCACGTGGTGCTGAACGGCGACGGCATAGGCGAGACGCTGAACGGCGGTCTCGCCGAGCGTGCCGCAGTGCGCGGCGAGGCGCTCGTGCTGGTTCCGGATGCCTTCACGCTGCACCACGCGGCAGCCGTCGGTACCGCGGGCTTCACGGCGATGCTCGCCGTGCTGGCCCTCGAGCATGGCGGTGTCACGCCCCCCTCCGGCGACGTGCTCGTCACGGGAGCGGCCGGCGGCGTGGGGTCCGTGGCGATCGCCGTGCTGGCGAAGCTCGGATACTCGGTGACGGCGTCCACCGGACGGGGCGACAGCGAGGCCGGCTACCTGCGTGAGCTCGGGGCATCCGCCATCGTGAACCGTGCCGACTTCGTCGAGCCCGGGCGCCCGCTGCAGAAGGCGCGCTGGGCGGGCGCGATCGACACCGTCGGCAGCACGACGCTCGCGAACGTGCTGGCGCAGACCTCGTACGGCGGCGTTGTCGCCGCTTGCGGGCTGGCCGGAGGGCCGGACCTTCCCGCGAGCGTGATGCCGTTCATCCTGCGCGGGGTCTCCCTGGCCGGCATCAACTCCGTCGAGGCGCCGCGCATTCGACGGCAGGATGCCTGGGACCGCCTCGCCCGGGACCTCGACCTGCACCTGCTCGACAGCATGACGACGACCATCGGACTCGAGGATGCCCTCGGCGCCGCCGGCCGCATCCTGGCCGGGCAGGTGCGAGGCCGCACGGTCGTCGATGTGCACAGCTGACTGTGCGCACGTCGGACGTCCTCTTTCGTTCAGGTCGCAGTTCTTGTCGCTTCAAGCCGGTCGAGGCGACGAAAAGTGCGACCTGAACGCGGGCATAAGCTGACCGCATGATCGTGATCGCGACACTGGTGGTCGCACTCGCCGCCGTGCTCCACGTGCTGATCTTCGCCCTGGAGAGCGTGTTCTGGACGAGGCCGGGCGTGTGGAAGCGGTTCGCCGTTCCGGATCAGGCATCCGCGGACATCACCAAGCCGATGGCGTACAACCAGGGCTTCTACAACCTCTTCCTCGCGATCGGTGCGCTCGTCGGTGTCATCGCGTACGGCGTTGGGCAGCACGTGGTCGGGCTCACGCTCGTCTTCTTCACGATGACCTGCATGGTGCTCGCCGCCGTGGTGCTCGTGACCACTGGTGCGCGCTATATCCGTGCGGCGATCATCCAGGGCATCCTGCCGCTCGCCGGTATCGTGCTGATCTTCCTGAGCGACCCGATCACCACGTGAGAGCCGGCTCGCCCTCAGCGCACAGCGCGCACGGGAATCCGGCGGGTCGTTGCACCGCGCACTCGCGACGCGACGTGCTCGGGACGAAAGCCGCGGCCGATCATCCGCGCGGCCAGTCGCCGTACCACGGGGAGCACCGCCGACAGCACGATGCGTCGCGGCTCGCCGAGCGGCGACGGCAGCAGCTGCACGCCCGCGCCGTTGATTACGTGGTGCGCTGCTAGCTGCACGGCCTGCATGGCGCGAACGGGCGGCATCCGTCGCCGCTGCACCCACGCGCAGGCGGCATCGAGAGCGGAAGCCCGTGCGCCGGCAGCCGAGCCGGCCCCGCACAGCAGCGGCGCCAGTCTGTTCGCGGCCGCGACGGCATCCTGAACGGCGAAGTTCACGCCGACACCGAAGGCCGGCGACATGGCGTGCGCCGCGTCGCCGATGCAGAGCAGCCCAGGACGCCACCAGGTCTCGAGCCGGTTGATCTGCACTGACAGCAGCTTGAGCTGGTCGAAGGACTTCAGTTCACCGACGACCGATGCCAGGAAGGGTGCTGTCTGAACGATCGCGTCGCGCACTGATTCGAGCCCCTCGCGGCGCAGCTCATCGAAACCGCCCTTCGGGATGACGAGCCCCATCTGGTAGTAGCCCTCGCGCGGAATGGTCAGCACGAGGCGGTGCTCGTCGATGTAGCCGAGCGTGTCGGGCGGGCGATCGGCCGGCTGCGGCAGCCGGAACCACACCACGTCGATCGGCGCTCCGAAGTCGGTGGACGGCAATCCGGATGCCGCCCGCAGCACGGAATCGCGACCATCCGCGGCGACCGTGAGCGCAGCGTGCACCTCGACGGGGCCGTCGGGTCCGGTCGCCCGCACCCCGGTCACGCGACCGCCGGCGGTGTCGTCGGTGACGAGCTGCGTCGCATCCGTGTTCATCAGCAGCCGAAAGCCGGGGTACGCCTTCGCGTTCTCGGCGAGGAAGTCGAGGAAGTCCCACTGCGGCATCAGCACGAGGAAGTCGTTGCGTCCGCGCAGGCTGTCGAAGTCGACGGGGGTGATGCGCGTGCCGTCCACGACGGCGTCGAGCGTGGAGACGGAGGTGTGCGGCAGTGTGAGGAACGCGTCGCGTAAGCCCAGTTCATCGAGCACCTGCAGCGTGGACGGGTGGATGGTGTCGCCACGGAAGTCGCGCAGGAAGTCGCCGTGCTTCTCGAGAACGGCGACCTGCACTCCGGCGCGAGCAAGGAGCATTCCGAGCATGACGCCAGCTGGGCCACCGCCCACGATGCAGCAGTCGACGTCGATGCGAACGGGCGCGCTCGTGCCCGGCTTCGAGCGGGGAGCCCGTGCCATCCTTACGAGATCACTTCGTCGGCAGGGCCGTCGGACCCGGGATGGATCTCACGCAGCGCTTCGACCAGTTCCGCGGCGTGCTGTGTCGAGACGATCACCCGCGAGAAGCCGTCGGCGACCTCGCCCGAGCCGGGCAGGCTCTCCGCCGCTCCGGGCAGCGCGCCTGAACCGCCGGCGAGCGCGTCGGCCGCCACCTCCGGAGGCGACGACGGTGCGGGTGTCGCGGCATCCGACGATGCGGACTCGTCCCCGGACGGATCCTCCGAGCCCCGCGCATCCGGCTGCTCGATGTCGATCACGACGGCCGAGCGCTGCTTGCCCTTGAGCACGAGAAAGTCCTTGCCGCCGTGGAACTTCCAGGTACCGACGGCGAGCGTCAGCGGGATGCTGTTGCCCGGCGCGCGCACTCCGCGGATCCAGATCCACGGGTCGGCCGTGATGGCCACCGAGCGGATGTTGTCGCGCGGCACCACGATGTCGTCGCGTCGTAGGGATAGCAGCTTCTCCGCACGGGTGAGGCGGATCTCAAGACGATCGCGGTACACGTGGAAGTCGGCCATGTCACTAGTCTGCCGGGTCACGTTGAGCCGTCGAGGCATGTGCTCGCGGCGACGCGAGACGTTACCGAACTGAGGCCTCTGTGCGCCGTGAACGCACTCCACCCCACTCGGCGGCGACCCGGGTTTCGAACCTATTCGGCGTCGGTGACGACGACCGTCTGACGGACGAAGGTGCCTTCGACGGCAGAGCGAAGCAGGAAGTCGGCGACATTTGCGCGGGAGGTCGACGGGAAGATCGGCAGCTTCGTGACGTGCTGGAGAACTTCCGAGTGGTATCGAGTGCCCTCTCGGTCGTTCAGAGCACCCGGGTACCCGATCGTCCACTTCAGATCGCTCGCCTTCAGCAGCACTTCCGATGCAGCTTTATCCGTGTACTTGCGTCGCAACGCGGTGCGGAATATCAGGCCGGCAAGGAACGACGCTCTGGCGAGCGAGTCGCCGACGCCGAATGCGGAGAGGAGGACGAAACGGTTCACGCCCGAAGCCTTCGCCGACGTGATGACGGCGCGGACCATGTCGGTGACCAGCGTCGGGGTTTCGCGGACGTTCTTCGCCCCGAGGGCGCTGATGATCGCGGCGTGCCCTCTGGCCGCGTTCGCGACCACAGCGGCATCGGTGACGTCGCCGGTGACGAGCTGCGCGCGCCGGTCGAGAGCGGCGTCTGCCCTCCGAACCAGGGCGGTCACCTCATGCCCCTGATCGAGCGCCTTCTTGACGAGGTGAACGCCGGTGCGGCCGGTTGCTCCGAGCACAAGGAACTTCATGGTTTTCGTCTTCCGTCGAGGGATGAATGGCGTGCAGGCAAGCGGTCGTTCGCCGGCCCCGCGCAGTGGCAACTGCCCGCACATCAACGGAGAGTCGTCAGGTTACTTGACTATATTAGTCAAGAATTCTGACCATTGTCAAGGTGGGAGGATTCAGCGCCGGTAGGGATCGGTGATCTCGCGGAGCTGGGTCAGGATCTGGTGCAACAGGGTGAAGTTGCGGGTGCCGAGATAGGCCTTCCACTCGGAGAGGATCTCGTCGAGCGTCGACTTGGCCACCTCGACGGCTCGCCGGCCGCGCGGCTCGATCACGATCAATCGGGCTCGGCCATCCGTGGGATCAGGGGCCCGGCGAACGTAGCCCAGGCGTTCGAGCTGATCGACGAGCACTCCGGCGCTCTGCTTACTCATCTGCGCCTGGTCCGCGAGATCCGTCAGGCGCGACCCATCCGGGGCGACGCGCTGAAAGACCCGGCACTGCGCGAGCGTCCAGTCATCGAACCCGGCATCCTGCAGGGCTCGGAACATCCGATCCTCGGTGTATCGGTACGGGATGAAGAGCAACACCCCGAGATCGGCCGACTGCTCGTCATCCATGTCGCTATCGTCTCCGTTCACCCGGCCCATCCAGTAAAGATATCTGACTACTGCGATGATTGGAGGCCCGGATGACAAGCCACCGGCGCGCGGCGTCTTCTGCTGATCACATGGCGACACTTCATAGGTGTTCACCCTGCCCGTGCAGAGGTGGTATCGCGTAGGGTGAATCCGTGGTAGCCGCCCGTCGAACGCCGGGGTCGCAGACTTCACTTCGTGAAGCCAATCGCGGCCGAATCGTCGACGCCGTCAAGAAGTACGGAGGGCTCAGCCAGATCGAGCTCGCGGGGCTCACCGGTCTCTCCCCCGCGACCGTCTCCAACATTGTCAAGGAGCTCAGCGGCGCAGGGGTGCTGAACACCGCACCTGGCACCCGCAGCGGCCGCCGCGCTCAGCACGTCACGCTGGCGCACGCGCTCGGCCTCGTCGCCGGCGTTCACTTCTCCACGCGCCATCTGCGCATCTCCATCTCGGATGTCGCCTACACGGTCGTGGCCGAGTCGCACATGCCGCTCGCGAAAGACCACCGAGCCGACAACGAGCTCGACCGCGTCATGCTCCTGCTGGCCGACATGCTCGAGTCAGCCGGTGCCGGCATGCTCGACCTGCTGGCGGTCGGTGTCGCGCTCCCGGCACCTGTCGACCGCCGCACCGGGCGCATCGCACGGCGCGGCATTCTGCGCGGATGGGACGGCGTCGAGGTCTCCGACGTGCTGCAGCAGCGACTGAAACGACCGGTCTTCGTCGACACGGATGCCAACGCCGCCGCCCTCGGCGAACTGCGACTGGGCGCCGCCCGCGGCAAAGACGACGTCGTCTTCATCGACGTGGGCGACCGCATCGGCGCCGGGCTCGTGTTCGGTGGACGCGTGTACTCCGGACACGCCGGCATGGCGGGCGAACTCGGGCACACGGTCATCCAGGAGGACGGCCCGGTGTGCGAGTGCGGCAACCGCGGCTGCGTGCAGGCGATCGCGGGCGGAAGCGCGATCATCCAGAAGCTTCAGGCCGGCAACCGCGGCATCAAGCTGCAAGACGTGATCGTGCGCGCCATGTCGGGCGATGCGGATGCCGTCCGCGCCATCGCCGACGCCGGCACCGCCATCGGTGTCGCCACCGGCAATCTCTGCAACCTGCTCGATCCGGAACGCATCGTCGTCGGCGGCGAGCTGGGTCGCTCGGGAGAGCTGCTGCTGGGCCCCATGCGCCGCGAGGTGGAGCGGGCCGTGCTTGCCGGCACGACGTTCGCACCCGAGATCGTGCAGGGCCAGCTCGGCCCCGGCGCAGCCGCCATGGGTGCCGTCGCGTTGGCGGTCGACCGCGTCTCCATTCAGCCCGAGGAAATCCAGTCCGACGAGTCGACACCGGTGGAGGACATCGCGGAATGAAGGCGCTCCGCGCGGGTTCGCTGCTCGCGGTCGCCGCCTGCGTGTTCGCCCTCGTCGGGTGTTCCAACGCGGTGGCGCCCGGCGATACCTCGCACGCCGCCATCGACCCGGCGCACGCCACGATCGGGCTGCTGCTGCCCGACTCCACGAACACCCGTTACGAATCGGCCGACCGGCCGGCGTTCGAGGCACGCATCCACGACAAGTGCGCGGGCTGCAGCGTCGCGTACCAGAACGCCTCCGCCGACGCAGCACGACAACAGCAGCAGGCCGAGTCGATGCTCGCCCAGGGAGTCGCGGTTCTGGTTCTGGATGCCGTCGACGGTGAGGCTGCGGCATCCATCGTCAACGAGGCGGTCGCCAAGGGCGTGCCGGTGATCGCCTACGACCGCATCATCGACAGCCCCGACCTGTCGTTCTTCGTCTCCGCCGACAACGAGCGGGTGGGAGTGCTCCAGGCGCAGGCACTCGTGGACCGCCTGCGCGAGCTGAACGTGCCCGCCGGGTCGGGCATCCTCATGGTCAACGGATCTCCGACCGACAACAACGCCCGCGCCTACAAAGATGGCGCGCACTCGGTGATCGACTCGTCGGGCTACAAGGTGCTGGCCGAGTACGACACTCCGGACTGGGCCGGATCGGAGGCGCAGACCTGGGTCGCCGGGCAGATCACGCAGTTCGGCACCCGCATCACGGGTGTGTACGCGGCCAATGACGGCCTCGCTCAGGGCGCCATCGCCGCCCTGCAGGCGGCAGGCGTGCGCCCGGTTCCGCCGACGACGGGGCAGGATGCCGAGGTGGCAGCCGTGCAGCGCATCATCGCGGGAACTCAGTACATGACCGTGTACAAGCCGATCAGGCAGCAGGCGCAGATCGCCGCGGATGCCGCCCTCACGATCGTGCGCGGCGGGCATCCGAAGGGCACGACCACCACGAAGGTCTCCGGCAAGCCGGTGCCGACCGTGACGCTTAGGCCGGTCACCGTGACGCTGCAGAACGTGAAGAAGGTGGTGATCGACAGCGGGTTCCACACCGTCGCCGAGATCTGCACGCCCGCGTACGAGACCTACTGCAAGGAGCACGCCATCTCATGAGCGGGGGAGACGCTGGATTGAGCGCAGATGCCGCCCGGCTGGCGGGAGCGCTCGAACCCGTCGTCAGCATGCGCGGCATCAGCAAGTCGTTCGGGCACATCCAGGCGCTGCGCAATGTGGACCTCGACCTCTACGGCGGCGAGGTGGTCGCGCTCGTCGGCGACAACGGCGCGGGCAAGTCGACGCTCGTGAAGATCCTCGCCGGGGTGCACCCGCCGGATTCGGGCAGCATCGCCTACGAGGGCCGCACGGTCTCGATCCCGACGCCGGCGGCATCCCGCGAACTGGGTATCGCGACCGTGTTCCAGGATCTCGCTCTCTGCGACAACCTCGACGTGGTCGCGAACCTGTTCCTCGGGCAGGAGCTCGGGAACGGGCCTCTCGATGAGGAGGCGATGGAGCAGCGCTCGTGGGAACTGCTGCGGCAGCTGTCGGCACGCATTCCCTCGGTGCGGATGCCCGTGGCGACGCTGTCCGGAGGCCAACGTCAGACCGTGGCGATCGCCCGCTCGCTGATCGGGGAGCCGAGCGTCGTCATCCTCGACGAGCCGACCGCCGCACTCGGCGTCGCGCAGACGGCGGAGGTGCTCAACCTCATCGAGCTGCTGCGCGACCGCGGGCACTGCGTCGTGCTGATCAGCCACAACATGGCCGACGTGCAAGCCGTCGCGGACCGGGTGATCGTGCTGCGGCTCGGGCGTGTGAACGGCCGGTTCCGTGCGCCCGACCTGAGCTACGAAGACATCATCGCGTCGATCACGGGCGTGCTGAACCTCGAGGAGGGAACCCCGGAAGACGATCCACGCGATCGTCTCCTCGACGGACCGTTCGGCGATGCTGGAGCAGGCGACGAGAGCGGCGACCCTCCGTTCCCCGGTGGGGGCGGCCGATGAACGCGATGGATCGCGCGGCAGTTCCGCGCAGGCCGGCACGCGGCCAGGCGGAGCCGGGGGCGGCCTACACGCTGCGCGACATGGCATCCGGGTTCCTCGGCCGGCTGCGCGACGGCGAGCTCGGCTCCCTCCCCGTCGTGCTCGGGCTCATCGTCATCGCCGTGCTGTTCCAGGCCTTCAACCCGCGGTTCCTGGCGCCCGGAAACCTGGTGAACCTCACGCTGCAGGCGACTCCGCTCGGCGTCATCGCGCTGGGAACGGTCATCGTGCTGCTGGTCGCGCAGATCGACCTCTCGGTCGGCTCGGTCAGCGGCCTTGCGAGCGCTGTGGTGGGCGTGTTCGCGATGCGGCTGGGCTGGCCGATGATCGTCGGCGTGCTGGCGGCGATCGCCGCAGGCGCGGCGATCGGCGCGTTCTACGGGTTCCTGCTCACCCGCTTCGGTGTGCCCAGCTTCCTGATCACGCTCGCCGGGCTGCTCTCGTTCCTCGGGGTGCAACTGGCGCTGCTCGGGCCGAGCGGATCCATCAACATCCCGTTCACCGACCCGCTCGTCCAGTTCGCGAACACGTGGTTCCTGCCGCCGTGGGTGGCGTACATCATCGTGGGCGTCGCCGCATTGGCCGTGCTCGGCACGGGGCTGGCGCGCAGGCACAGACGGATGCTCGCACAGCTGCCGGCGGAGCATCCGTCGGTCACGATCGTGAAGGCGGCGTCGCTGCTGATCGCGCTCTGCATCGTGGTCTGGTACCTCTCGCTCGACCGCGGAACCGCGATCATGCCGGTGCTCTTCCTTCTGCTCGTCGTGGTCGTCTCGTATCTGCTGCGGCGCACGCGGTGGGGCCGATCGGTCTTCGCGGTCGGCGGGAACGTGGATGCCGCGCGCCGCGCCGGCCTGCCCGTCACCCGCACCCTGATCACGGCCTTCGTGATCTGCTCGGCGCTCGCGGCGCTCGGCGGCGTGCTCTCCGCGGCACGTCTCGGCTCGGCGACCACGCTCACCGGATCCGCCGACACGAACCTCAACGCCATCGCCGCTGCGATCATCGGCGGCACCAGCCTGTTCGGCGGGCGGGGCAGCGCATGGTCCGCCGTGCTCGGCGTGCTCGTCATCTCGGCCATCTCCAGCGGGCTCACCCTGCTCAACCTCGACGCCTCGGTGCGCTACATCATCACCGGGGCCGTGCTGCTGCTCGCCGTCATCGTGGATTCACTTTCCAGACGCTCGCGCGCGACTCACGGGCGTGCATAACCCGCGAATACCGTGCATTTCGCGGGCCGCGCGCGCTCGCCTAGACCTGATTGCGTTCAGCCGCGAACCTCGTAGCGTGCTCATTTTCGCGTTTGTGTTCAACACATGAACGCAGTTGTGTTAGCGTGGCGTTTCGTTGCCGCACCCGAGGCAACACGAAGCGGCCGGTACGGCCGCAGCACCACGGGACGAGGGCGTCGACCCCCCGCGTCAGGCAGTCAGAGCTGACGCACGGATGCCTCGCCCCGCACAGCGAGAGGATCATCCGTGGCAACCGCCCCCATTCTGGAAATGCGCGAGATCACCAAGCGCTTCCCCGGCGTGGTCGCACTCTCGGACGTGACGATGACCGTGGCGCGCGGCGAGATCCACGCGATCTGCGGCGAGAATGGCGCAGGCAAGTCGACGCTCATGAAGGTCTTGTCCGGCGTCTACCCCTACGGCACGTACGAGGGCCAGATCGTCTTCGAGGGCGACGAGGTTCGCTTCTCGAGCACGAAGCAGAGCGAGACCGCCGGAATCGCGATCATCCATCAGGAGCTCGCGCTCATTCCCGAGCTCTCGATCACCGAGAACCTGTTCCTCGGCAACGAGATCACCCGGTTCGGCCGCATCGACTGGGTCGCGTCGCAGAAGCGCGCCCGCGAGCTGCTCGACCTGGTCGGCCTTCGGGAAGACCCCGACACACCCATCAAGACGCTCGGCGTCGGCAAGCAGCAGCTCGTGGAGATCGCGAAGGCGCTGCACAAAGACGTCAAGCTGCTCATCCTCGACGAGCCGACCGCGGCGCTCAACGAGGCCGAGTCGCAGCACCTGCTCGACCTCATCCTGGGCTTCAAGAAGTCGGGGATGACGTCGATCATGATCAGCCACAAGTTGAACGAGATCGAGCGCGTCGCCGACTCGATCACGATCATCCGTGACGGCAAGACCATCGAGACCCTGGATGTCGCCGCCGGCGGCGTGGACGAGGACCGCATCATCCGCGGCATGGTCGGGCGCTCTCTGGAGAGCCGCTTTCCGGAGCGCACGCCGAACATCGGCGAGACGTTCTTCGAGGTGCGCGACTGGACGGTGCAGCACCCGGTCGACCCGGAGCGCCTGGTGTGCAAGAGCGAGAGCTTCTTCGTGCGACGCGGAGAGATCGTCGGGTTCGCGGGCCTCATGGGCGCTGGGCGCACGGAGCTCGCGATGAGCGTGTTCGGGCGCAGCTACGGCACGTACCTGCGCGGTGAGATCTACAAGGACGGCCGGCGCATCAAGGTTGCGAACGTGCATGAGGCGATCCAGCACGGCATGGGCTACGTGAGCGAGGACCGCAAGACGCTCGGGCTGAACCTGCTCGACACGATCAAGCGGGCCACGGTCTCGGCACGGTTGGACAAGATCTCGCGCGGAGGCGTCGTCGACGACCTGCTCGAGTACAAGGTCGCCGAGGAATACCGGCAGGCGCTGCGCACCAAGGCGACCTCGGTCGACGAGGGCGTGAGCAAGCTCTCCGGCGGCAATCAGCAGAAGGTCGTGCTGGCGAAATGGATGTTCACCGACCCCGACCTGCTCATCCTCGACGAGCCGACGAGAGGCATCGACGTCGGCGCCAAGTACGAGATCTACAACATCATCAACCAGTTGGCCGCGCAGGGTAAGGGGATCGTGCTGATCTCCTCCGAGCTGCCCGAGCTGCTCGGCATGTCCGACCGCATCTACACGATCTTCGAGGGCCAGATCACGAACGTGCTGCCGGCAGAAGAGGCCAACCCCGAATCCCTCATGGTCAGCATGACCTCCACCCGAAAGACCGGACAAGCAGCATGAGCAAGTTCTCCCAAGGCCTGCGCACCCTGACCGGGGGTCGCGGAATCAGCCAGTACAGCATGATCATCGCGCTGGTCGTGATCATCCTCGTCTTCGAGATCTGGACCGGCGGCTACACGCTCGACCCCACGAACGTGATCAACATGGTGCAGCAGTACTCGTACATCCTGATCCTCGCGATCGGGATGGTCATGCTCATCATCGCCGGCCACATCGACCTGTCGGTCGGTTCGGTCGCCGCGTTCGTCGGCGTCGTCGTCGCACAGTCGATGGCCGTCTGGCATCTTCCCGCCGGAGTCGCGATGCTTCTCGGCCTCGTCGTCGGAGCGCTCGTCGGCGCATGGCAGGGGTTCTGGGTCGCCTACGTGCGCGTGCCCGCGTTCATCGTCACGCTGGCGGGTCAGCTGATCTTCCGTGGTGCGAACCAGGTGGTCGGCAACTCCACGGCTGTGCCCACGCCCGCGTCCTACAACTGGATCGGCAACGGATACCTGCCCGACTTCGGACCGGACTTCGGCTACAGCAATCCCACGCTCATCCTCGGCCTCATCGTGATCGTCACGCTGATCTGGAAGGAGCTGCACGACCGCCGCAAGCGCGTCAAGATGGGCGCGCAGCTGCAGCCGGTGTGGGTGAGCGTCGTCAAGCTCGTCCTGCTCTGCGGTGTCACGATCTTCGCCACGTACCTGTTCGCCACCGGCCGCGTGGGCACGAGCTTCCCCATCGTCGGCATCATCGCCGGACTGCTCATCCTGCTCTACAGCTTCCTCACCTCGAGCACCGTGTTCGGCCGTCACATCTACGCGGTCGGCGGCAACCCCAGCGCAGCTGTGCTGTCGGGTGTGAAGTCCCGCCGAGTGAACTTCCTGCTCATGATGAACATGTCCATCCTGGCCGCGGTCGCCGGCATGGTGTTCATCGGCAACGCGCAGGCATCCGGTCCGTTCGACGGAACCGGATGGGAGCTGGATGCCATCGCCGCGGTCTTCGTCGGCGGCGCCGCGATCTTCGGCGGCGTCGGAACCGTCGCCGGCTCGATCATCGGTGCGTTCGTGATGGCCTTCCTCTCCAACGGCCTGTCCCTGCTCGGACTCGACAGCTCGTGGGTGTCGATCATCCGTGGTCTGGTACTCATCGCCGCCGTCGCGTTCGACGTCTACAACAAGACGCAGGGCCGGCCGTCGATCGTCGGCCTGCTGCTGCGCGGCATCGGCATCGGCCGTAAGAAGTCGACCGCCACCGAAGAGGCGATCGAGGCGCAGCCGCAGGGCATCGCCAAGCCCGCCGGTGAGCAGGTCGAAAAGGTCGACACCCTGTCTTAGGCCGCTGCGGGGCTCGTCGCAGGCATCCATGTACGTGCGCCGTCCAGAGGCAACGGACGGCTTTCGAAGAAGAGCGGCCCCACCGGCCGCCCTGCAATTCACAACAAGAAGGAACAACATGCGCAAGAAACTGCTCATCGGCCTCACGGCCGTGGCCCTTGCCGGTGTGGCGCTGACCGGATGCTCGTCCCGCGCCAGCTCCGACTCCGCCAGCTCCGAGGTGAAGAAGGGCGACACCATCGGCGTCGCCCTGCCCCAGAAGACCTCGCAGAACTGGGTGCTCGCGAAGGCGTCGTTCGAGAAGGCGCTGAAGGATGCCGGCTTCAAGTCCGACGTTCAGTACTCGGCGAGCGTCGCCGACCAGCAGAACGTCATCCAGTCCATGGTCACCAAGGGCGACAAGGTCATCGTGATCGCGGCGCAGGACGGCAGCCAGCTGGGCACGCAGGTCGCCCAGGCGAAGAAGGCCGGCGCGACGGTCATCGCGTGGGACCGCAACATCCTCAACACGAAGAACGTCGACTTCTACGCCGCCTTCAACAACTACAAGGTGGGTCAGCTGCAGGCTCAGGCGCTGCTGGACGGCATGAAGGCCAAGAAGCCGAACGGTCCATACAACATCGAGATCTTCGCCGGCGCGAACACGGATGCCAACGCCAAGGTCTTCTACAACGGTGCCATGAGCGTGCTCAAGCCGCTGATCGACAAGGGCGAGCTGAAGGTGCCGTCGGGGCAGACATCCTTCCAGCAGGTGCAGACGGACAACTGGGACCCGAAGAACTCCCAGACCCGCATGACCAACATCATCACGAAGACGTACTCCAGCGGCACCGAGCTCGACGGCGTTCTCTCCCCGAACGACACGCTCGGCCGCTCGATCATCACGGCCGTTCAGCAGGCCGGTCTTCCCGTGCCGGTCGTGACCGGTCAGGACTCCGAGACCGCGTCGATCCCGCTGATCATGAAGGGCGTGCAGTACTCGACCATCTACAAGAACACCGACGAGGAGGCGAAGGCCGCGGTCGACCTGATCGACGACCTCGCCGCCGGCAAGAAGAAGCCGGCCGGTGTCGTGTACAACGACAAGGCGAACGCGTACAACGGCACGATCACCGTTCCGTACAAGCCGCTCACGCCGGTGCTGGTCACCAAGGAGAACGCCGTCAAGGCGTACGCCAACAACTCGACCCTCGAGCAGCTGGCCACCGCCAACCAGTAGGCTCGCGCGTCACATCGGGGCCGTCCGCGTTCGCGCGGGCGGCCCCGTTGCATCGGCGATCACGACACCGGTCCGGTCCCGTTGGCTTTGTGCCGGGAATCATGCGGGACGGTTCAGGGTGCCAGTAGTCTGCGCCGCCGACTCGGCCTTCCACATCCCAAATGCGAAGAGCCTCATATAATCCCATCAGGCATGACTTACCGAACAGCGAGTTCAGTTTAACCCGCACCCGTGTCCTGTACACGGAACCACATAAGTCAGGACGATCGCGACTACGCATGCTGCTATCGCCAGTAGGCAAATAGCCATGCCGATGATCGGTAACGAATCTCCGCGCTTTCGCCTCCGCAACGCGATTCCTGCTGTGCATGCGCCTATAATTGGGAAGCCGATTGGAAAGACAAGTATCGCGAACGGCCATAGAGCAAGACCAAGTGCTCCCAGAATAAGAGATACCACGCTAAGAGTTCGCCCCGGTGTCTCCACTAACCGCGACATATAATTCCTCAACTTGACCCTGACACTTCATGGCAACGTTCTCGGTTTCAGTTGTGAACCGTCCCAGGTTCTTTCCCTTACTCCATGAAGCAGCCCTCGACCCCACTCAAGGCAGTCCGCTTTCGCGTCGCAGAGCGTTACGCGCGATGGCGTCTCCAGCCGGAGTATTGGCCAACCAAACCACCGCGCCAGGCGTCGGGATCTCGTCACGCCATTCCGTAAGCCATTCAAGTGCAATTCGCTCGATCGCCTCGCCGATGGAGCATGCCCAAGGGTGATGACCTTGATCATCAACGTCGCCGGCAACCATAAGCCCTTCAACTAGGAGCTCCGCAATCAACCCAATTGTCAAAGTGCGACGATATTGCGACGCAACCAGATCCCAGATCGAATTCGAAACCCAAGACGCATATATCCAGTCCTCGAGCCCTCCGATCAGAACGTCTTCTTTTGGAGTACGCCCGGCCATCGCGACCCTTCTATATTTCATCTTCTACGCGCCGTCCGGATATCCCTGCTTGCGCGGCGGTCACTCTCGAGCCGACGCGGGCGATGAGCACATCGGCGAACACGTATTCCTTGTCTTGCTGGGCAGTGAGCATGCGAAGGAGGACGAAGTCGGTGTCGAGCCAGGCGACTCGTGTCGAACTTGTTGCGCAGAACGTTCTTGAGGCGCTCCTGGCTGAGGCCAACTACGAGGCCGAGGAGCGGGAAGCCCTCGGGTTTGCTGCCGAGCCAGGGGAGTGGGAGCCATCCGAGACGATTCTGGTCGAACGCTTTGCCATCCGCACGAAGTGCGAGCGGGCGTGTCGGCGGTTCCGTTTCCGGACGAGTTGCAGGTCGTTCATTGAACCGTCCCGTTCAGCCGGTCCTATCCCGACCACCACGACCGGAGCCCTGGACACCCGCCACCGCAGCGCCAAGCGGTCGTTGTCGCACCCTCACACCAGAATCAGCCACAACCCCGGCAACGACGCCGAACACGACCACTCACCCGACCGACGAAAGGTCGAGGCTAGCATCCCCTTAACCCGTCCTGTGCAGCCATATACAGGGTGTCGCATCAGGGTCGCCTGCACAAACCTGAATCCCTACCTCCCAATAGTGATATTGCGTGTAAAGGTGATATCCAGTGTGAGGACTTGCGTGAAGCACCGGACCGGGCAAGTCGTCTACGACGGACATATCCCATGTCCCTTTGTGGAGCCCAAGCTTTCGAAATATGGGCCCAGTCGCTTCGAACTGTCCCCCCTGCCGCAACATCAGTACATCAGCGTCATCAGCCCACGTGCCAACCATACTCTCTCGTGGCACCGTCGCGGTGGTATCTAAGCGAACAAACCACACGACAATAGCCGTGAACGTTAGAAGCAACGCCGCACCGAGCGCGATGAGCGTGCTTGTCACTCTCCAGCCGTAGCGCGACTCGGTCACCTGGTCTTGACCTGACTGTATATTGTGATAGTTTCATCTCTTTCAGCGTATTCACCCGTCACGGCATGCGCCACCCCCATGTCAATCAATGCAGGAAGAAAATACATCGAGGTGCCCGGGAAACGAGTCGCCGACGTATTGGTGGTCGAGTTACGTATCGTTACCTTCACGGTCGCTGTACCATTGGGGTTTCTCGAGACGATCTTGTAATCGGAACTGATCGTACCCAAGAAGGACTCTGGCAAATTCCCAATCGTGCCATTTGTTGCAAATACCCACACGTCGCGACCAAACAGCCACGGGCGCTTTTCTACCGAGTAGTCCATCGAATCACCATCGCCGGTCTGCATGTGGTTTTTGTCAATTTCTTGCCGGATGTTGCGCAATAGAACGCTATACGCATAACTGTTTTCGAGTTCTAGCGCGAACGGATCTGTGGGTTTGATATTGATCTTCTGCGGCCCTTTACCGGAAATCCAGCTATCGACGATATGGTCTGTCTCACGATTTGCGAGGGACCGTACCGTACCGCTTTCCGGGGTGTAGTCACCGTTGACGGAGACGTTTGCGCCGGTGTTGTGGCCACCGCAGTTGACGCCGTGTGTAAGGGAGTCTGTGGCCGGGTTATAGCAGAGCCCGGTGGGATCGGTGTTCGTGACCGGGTTGTTCCCGGCGTATGCGTACCCGTTGTTCTGAATCGGATTTGTGGGCGCTAGCACCAGATCCGCCGACGTGAACCTGCCGAGTGTGGTGTCGTAGTCACGGGAACCCACCAAGCTCAGCCCGCTGTCAGTGTCGGCGACCTTGTTGAGGTACCCGTGGTCATCAGCCCACCCGGGCGGTGCGGTTCCGACAACGTTGCCGAAGGGGTCGGTGTACCGATGCACGGTCGTCCCGGTGGCCGAGTCGACTTGGGCGGTGACCGTTCCATCGAGGTCGCTGAACAGCCAGTACAGGGTATTTCCGGTCTGTCCTGCGACGGTGTCGCGTTCTGCGGCAGGTGTGTTGTTCGCGCCGGTGTAGGTGCGGGTGGCCGAGACTTGTGAGGATCCGCCGGCTTGGTGCAGTTCGGTGTCGCCGTTGTAGAGCGTCGCACCGGTCACCGGGTCCACACTCAGCAAGAGGTTCCCGGAGGCGTCGTAGATGTTCTGCTGGGTTCCCTTCGACGTAACGATTGTCGTCGGCTTGTCTGTCGGGTCGTAGCTGATCGTGTCGCCTGGGCGAGTGATCGTCGATCCGTCCGGGTCGTATGTGTACGAGTTCGTACCGGTGGTTCCGCCTGTCGCCGTCACGGTGGACACGGCGTGCGGGTGCGCGGATGCTGCGGCCGGGTACGCATAGGTGTCCGTCGTGTCGCTCCCACCGCTGGTGGTGGCGTGCAGCGTCTCCGTGAGCCTGTTCCCAGTGGCGGTGTCGTAGGTGAAGTTCTCCCAGAACGGTGCCGGGCCGCCCAGCACGGAAGTCGCCGGTGTGGTGGAGCAGCTGCTCGAGCTGTTCGGCGTCCAGGCCTGTGTCAGTTCGGACAGGTGATCGTAGCTGAAGCACTCCGACTGACCGGTCACTGAGTCCTTCGACGATGTGACGTTGCCGGCCGCGTCGCGCCCGTAGGTGGTGTTGCTGACACTTGTGAAGTTGCCGCCGGTCTGGATTTCGGTGTTGATGTTCGTCAACAAGCCAGAGGCGGGATCGTATCCATACGCTTCGTACCCGAAGTAGGTGCCGCTGGTGTAGAACTCTCCGAGTTGACCGATCGCGGTGTAGTCGGTGCTCGTCAGGATCGCAGACATACCCCGGAACCCGTTCAAATCACCGAGGCTGTTGTAGTTGTACCGCAGCGTCTCGGCCGGCAGCCCACCCTCAGCAGGGTCCACCTGCGTCGCCTTCTGCTCATCCACCTCATACGTGTTCGTGGTGGTGTAACTGGTACCGGCGAATGCGGGCGCTCCGGCCGGAATCGACAACGTGGTCGACGTGGGCGAGTACGCCGCGTCGTATCCGCCGACCGATTCCGTATACGCCAAGCCAGGGCTGCCTGGCGTGGACCCGGCGTAGCTCGACGAGGAGGTCAACTGACCCTTCGCGACGGTGTCGTAGGTCCACGACGCGAGCAGGCTCCCGGAAGCGGTGCCGGCGTACTCGGCTGTCTTCCGGTTCAAAGCGTCATACGTGTAAGAAAGCTGCTGTCCACGCGCATCGGTCGTCGACAGTTGGTTGCCGGCGTCGTCGTACACCGATGTGGTGGTGCCAGTGTCCGGGTCGACCGCGGTCGTCTGGTGCCCGAGCACGTCATACGACCACGACCACCTGTTCCCGGCCGGATCCGTCATGGACGCCATCTGCCCGGCGGGGGTGTACGTGTACGACGTGCTCTGCGCTGTGCCGGAGAGGTCAGCCGACAAGTACTGGATCAGCGACGTCTGGTGACCGAGCGAGTTCGTGAAACTCGTTGACGGAGTACCACCACTTGGTGGGATCGTGTCCACACGGTCCGCGTCGGTGTACGCGTAGTCAGTCTCGTATGCTTCCCCACTGCTCGTATTCGTCACGGCCCGCAACACACGTCCAGCGGCGTCGTAGTTGTTCACCACCTGAGACGGGATCGCGGACTCACTGTTCGGCACGAACAGCGTGGTCGACGGGTTTACTGAGGTGGTCCAGTACTTGTTGTCCGTCCAATAAGCGTGACCCTGCGAGTCGTAGAACGTGGACGAGACCGCAGTCCCACCGCCGTCGGCGGCGACCTGATCCTGCACCTGCTGCCCGAGCCCGTCGAACAGTTGCCAGTCACCCCGGTACATGCCGCCGGCGGTGGCAGTCATGGTCACGATCGCGCTCGTTGCGGTCTGGGATTCCGTGTAAGCGTATGAGATCGACGGTGCGGTCGCATGAGATGCCTGCGGCCACTGCGGCAACCAGACCTGGGTGCGTCGACCGAGCGCGTCATAAGTCGCGGTTGTGGTGTTGTTGTTCTGGTCGACGACGGAGGTCTCGACACCCCAGTCGGGGTTGTAGTTCGCGGTCGTCGACCAGGAGAACGGGGCTGTGACGGTCGTCGTCTTCTGGGTGAGCGGGCCCGAATTGGCTGGCGCGTACGTGGTCGTGGTGGTGTGGCCGAGCACATCAGTGCTGGCGACAGGTCGACCGAGCGCGTCATACCCGGTCGTGGAGTTCGTGACCCAGTGCGCGCTGGCCGCGGTGTGGCCGGTGTAGGAGTCGACTTCTTGGGCGCTGGTTGCTGCACCGGTCGTGGGCGCTGCGCCCCAGGCCAGCCCGTCGTAGAGGGTCTTGGTGTCGCTAATCGCATCCGCCGGGTAGGTGGCTGACGCGAGATTGGCGCAGTCGACGCCAACTTTCTGTACCTCGTCGGGAAGGCCGATGATCCACGCGGCCGTGTTTGGCGCCGCATAGCTCGTGGTGGTGCATATCGCACCCGCGTCGTTCGTGATCTCGTCCGCCTGCGTCGCATACCCGTAGGTCGGATCGTAAGTGGTCTTCGTCTCCACCGTACGATTGCCGCCAGTGGACACCGGTGAGGTCGCAACACTGTCAGAGACACCTGTCAGTCTGGAGTTGTTGGTGCCGTCGTTGGCGGTCACGGCTGAAGCCCAGTAGTGATTCACCGTGTCCGACAGGGCGGCCCCGCCGACACCGAGCAGAGACTTCTGTTCGTAGACCTGGCCGGCTAACCACAGCGAGTCCGGCACACCCGAGGCGACAGACACAGACTTCGTGCCGCCTGAACTGGTTGCCCGGTCGCCGTCCAGTCCTTGGAAGTACGTATAGTCCGTCACGCCTTGCAGGTCATGGTACTGGCTGTCGCCGGTGCGGACCTCGACCGTGTTGTATCCGGCGAACACGCTCCACGTGCGGTTCTTGGCCGGCACCAGTGGCGAGTTGTCGTACCGCCACGCCGGTGTACCGTACACGTAGTCCGTTTCCTGGGTTTGGTCCAGGCCGCCGCCGGTTTTCGGGTCAACGATTACGGAGGTGACAACGTACTTGTGAAACAGGTCTTCCTGTGCCGCCTGTGGCGGGGTTACCTGTGGTGTCCACCATTGCGGGAAGCAGCGTTCGGTATTCGATTGCGGGTTCGCCTCGATCGAAGCAGCCTGAGCAGGCGTGCACTGCTGTGATGAGTAGTTCACACTGATCACTGCGCCCAGGGAGGTTTGGATGGACGAGATGCGCCACTTGTCCAACGGGACGAGTCCGTCGATGACCCAGACCCGGTTCTGCATCGTCACCCCGGTGAACACGGTCGGGGGTTCGCTGATCGGAGTGGCCCCGACCTCCCCGCTGTGCACCACCTGCGTCAACCAGAGTGCGGCATTGGTGCCATCCCCGGGCGCAGGAAAGGAGTGCGATAGCGTCCACTTGTCCACCGAGCTGTAACTGCTGCTGTTCAAGGCTTCGGTGGTGACCGTGTCGAGCATGCCGTCGGTGAAGAACGTGGGCGAGATCTGCGAGGCCGTGCACGAAGACCCGGTGCACAACTGGTCGAACGGGACATCCGGATAGTTCGCCGGCGTCGCTGGAGTCGATGCGGGTGAGGCGATGGGTTCGCTGGAGCACCCGGACGCACATCGCCCGTTGCCGTCGTACCCGAACACCACCTTGTCCGACGCTGCCGTTGAGCCGAACAGGTTCCCGGCACGTAGGCCGTAGTCGATCTCCGCCACCTGACCACCGCGAATGTAGGTGGTGGCCCCGGAACCGTTCTGCGCGTACTTGTTCGTCTCCGCGTCGTAGTAGAACGCTTCAGCGTTCCCGTGGGTGTCCACGACGTAGTCCAGATTCCACCGCCACGCCTGGGTGCACGACGACGCCGCGAAGGTGGCGGCATGGCATGGCTCACCGGGGTCGTTGCCGTACACGGGCACCGTCCACGCCGAATTCGTCGTCGCATTCCCGGAGGTCCAGCCGGGCAACTCGTTCATCCCGAAGTAGTACTGCGTGCCGTCGGTGGTCGTCATCCGCCAACAGTCATCGTCATACGTGCCATTGCTGGCCCCGCACCCGTTGCTCGCGCCGGCGAGGTGCTCGAACCTGGTGCCGTCATCCGATTGCAACCGCCAGACCCCGCTCGAGGAGTCCTTCACCAGGGTCCCGGAATGTCCAGCAACTGAGATGGTGGCGTTGTCCGTCTTCCAGCAGAGATCCCCGGACGTCGTCACCGGACCGGAAGGTCCGTCGTCTTGGGCACAGGCGACGTAGGTGCGTTCGATGAATCCGCCACCGCCCAGCTGCCAACCCTCGCCCACCGCGGATGGCTGATTGTTCGTCGACCCCGTCTCCCCGTCCACCGACTGGGAGTCGTACGACAACGACACATCCGGTGCGGGACCGGCAGCAGCTGGTGGCACCCGGATGGGATACGACCATGAGAAATCACCCGTCTGCGCCGACACCTGCCACGCCGACGACGGCTTCAACGGCGTCGCCGCAAACGACCCAGCACCCGACGCAGATACCGGTGCGGATGTCGCCGCTAATAGCATTGGGGACGCCGACACCTCTGGGGTAGCTACAAGGGACTTCGTGCTCGAATCCAGGGCGGTGGCGACCGGCGTCTCAGCGGTAGTGGTCGCCGATGTCTTCCGCGCCATCGTCGCCGATGAATCCGGTAACTGCACCCATCTGAGGCGTCCCGCGTAGTCCGCACCGTAAAGACCGTTCAACAGGGAATCAGGCACCTGCACAGCGATCGGGCTTGCGGAGGTGTCTCCACCGGTCTTGGACAGCTTGACGACGAGGCCCGAGAGGTGGTGCTTCTTCGCGTCGGCGGCGCTCAAAACGCTGAGTGTCACTTGGGATGGCTTCGCGTTCTTTCCGCGCACCGCCGCAGCAGCGACACTCAGACCGGAACTTCCTGCACTCTGCCAAGTACCGGTCACGGTCGCGGGTAGTGCACCTTTCGCACCATGCGTTTTCACCGGCCGTTGTGCGTCCCCGGCCGTAAGCGACAGCGTCGAGGTGGATGGACCCGGCAGCGTCGCACTCGTCACGGGCGCGCTCTTCGAGGCCGTCACAGTCGACGCAACCGCGCCGGCGGCGTGACCGGGCACCTTGATGCCGCGATCGAAACTGATGGCCGAACCGCCCGCCGCGGACGCCGGAGCCAACTGAAGAAGTCCGGCCACCAAAGCCAGGGCCCCGACTACCGCAACAACGCCCGACCGCCTTGCAAGCGGGATCAACGTTCTCGAAGCACGCATGGCTTTGTCCTCTGGGTTGTCCGTCAGGCGACAGGAGTCTCGTAATAGATGTTGTCGAGTTGGTTCGTGTCGATAACGAAGGGAAGCACCACCGGGTCGGCGATCTCCCCTCCCCAGCCATCGCAGACCTTGCCGTTGGTGACCGAATTGCCGATCATCACCGCACCGCTGGCGGATACCTGCCCGCTCACCGGTTGATGTGACCCGATTGCGACCGGTTTGATGATGTCACCGATCAGCAACCGCACTTGCTGATTGACCGAGTCGTAGATGCCGGTGACGAACAGCCACTGTCCATCCACGGCGCCTGAGCTCGCCGTCGCGCACGAGTTCGTAGCGCCGCTAAGTTGAGAGTTGACGCAGAAGCTCAATTCACCACCCGTGTTTGGTCCGAACGTGGTGTTCTGCTGCAGCACGAAGCCAGCACGGGTTGGGCCAGCCTCGGACATGATGGTGCGGTACTTGGGCGAATTCGCATCCTGCACCGGTTTCACCCATGCCGAGACGGTGAAGCTCTTGGTCGTGTCAATTGCCTGCCCGGTCGTCGTGGTGCCGGTTGCCACATTTCCTGTGTTCAGGAACCACCCCAGGGACCCGTCCGGTGTCTTGTTCCACGCCTCGCACGTGGTGCTGGTCGTGGTGATGCGATCGTTGCCGTTCGTGCACCGGTAGAGCTGCACAGACGGGACACCCGAGGGCTGCGAATTGAACGAGTAGCCGATCAGTGTCGGGGTTGCCCCGGTTCCCTCGCAACTCGCATTCGAGGACGTCATGTTCGTCTTGTTCGAAAAGGCGCACGAATAGATCGCCGTCGTCGCACCCAGGGGCGACGTGCCACCGGTCGTAGTGGGAAGGAGTTGACCCAGCTCCTTCTCCACCGTGTAACCCGACTGAATCGTGCCACCGGTGTCCGAGACGTGATAAGTGCCGTTGAACTCCCGGTCCAGCCACACCAGGCCGTTGAACGAATACACGTAGGAGGCCGATGACGCCGGTGGGACGGTGTCCTGAGCCGTCAACGACAGTCCCTGTCCGATCGTGACGTTCTTCGCGGCATTCAAATCAGTACCGGCCGTTTGATTGTCATCGTTGATCGTGGCGGGCAAAGCCGAGTACGTCGAAGGCGGGTACTTCTCCAGTTGCCACCCATGAGCACCCGTCAGCGCCGTATCAGCCTCGGCTGCCTGAAGTTCCACGCCTGCGAGCGCGGACTCGTTGCCTGCACCATCAACGGCAACCGCCCACGCAGTGGACGTCTGATCCACGGCCGCAACCGTCACGGTGGCCGTTCCATTCGAAGGGCACACGAACTGAGCGCCGCCCTGTGCGCTACCGCAAGTCGGCAGCGCACCAGAGCCGATTACTACAGGCACTGTCGATTGGTCCGTGCCCGGCGCGACCCACACCTCGAACTCGGCGGTGTCGGCTGCCGGTCCCGTCGCGCCGATCTGCAGCGTTGTGCCAGTGCCGACGGTGAGCCCCGTGATCGGCCCTGTCGGCATAGACGGTGCCGACGGCTGCGAGTTGTCGACGGTGAAGTAGCACCATGCGGTATTCGCCGATACCAGTGTGTAGTCGGTGCCTCTCGCGTACCACGCGTATGTGTTCCCGTCCGTGAAACTGCCAGCTGGCGCGGCATAGCGAATAGCGCCAGCGGCCTGCAATGGCGTCGTGTACTTGGTCGTCGAGGTAGGAGCACCGTTCCCGCTCGTCGCCTGCCCGTAGAAGAAGTCGACGCCGACGTTTCCCCCATCCGGATCAGACTCATTCACCTGAAACGTCACCGGGTCGTTACCGTTGACCTTTACGGGCGAAGTCGACGTGCCACAGGCTCGAGGCGGTGATGAAAACACCGGGCTGGTCGGTGTGTTTGGCGCCGAGTCATATGTCACGATCAGCGACGCGGACTGCGAGTAGTGACGACGCGAATAGTTGCTGTTCGGGTTGTCATAGGTCCATGCGAACTGGATTGTGCTTCGACTGGCCGCAGCATATGAAGCGACGCCACTCGTGACGCTCCAACCGACAGCGCCCGCAGCCTGCCCAGGGCAACCCGCCGTGGGGTTCTGCGACTGCAGAATGCCGCCCCACTGCCCGGACCACGACTGCTCCTGATTCCACGTGAATCCCGGGCCTTGTGGCCCATACACGTGGACGTCGATCGGGGTGAGAGAACACGTTCCAGCCCACACCTGCGTCGTGTTCACGACGGCGTTCTCAATGTACTTGCCAGCGATAGCGCCCATCGGGAACTGCCAGAACATGTCCGACTGGTACGGGGCGTTGATGCCCACGGCCTGGATCCCGTCGGCGTAGTTGCCGTTCAGGTAGGACTGGTTCGGATACGCGGCGTCGGTGAACCAGTACGCGTTCGCCCCGGTGCTCCAGTCCGGGTCCACGAACACCGGGTACGTCGGCTTCGACGCTGTGATCGTGGAGGCGATGTTCATCGTCACACCGTGCGCGTCCGTCGAATGCTGCAAGGGGCGCACCGGCGCGTCGCCGTGTGGGCCCTTCGCGCTGGAACCATCCGAGGAGTCCCACCACAACGGGGACGCGGACACCACCGCGGAACCGTCCGTCGCACGCGCTTTCGCCGTATCCGCCGTCCCAGCCGCCATCGTCGCCCCGGAAACGGGGAGATTCAGCGATTGCAGCTTCGGGTTCGTCGCCGCCGTAGCCGATTCGATCACCAGCACATCCGACATGCCAGACGCCGTAGCGGTCAGACGGACATCCACTCCAGGCAGCACGTCGGCAAAGGTTGCCGTCGAACCGGACACCGACGGTGTCGGCAGGTTTCCGTACGGCCACGTCTCGGTGATCCAGTCCCCGCCGACGGTCTGCACCTTGTCGAGCACGTTCGAACCGCCGGAACCGAAGCGCACCTGCGCCGCCGACGCCGTCGGCGCCCACAGGCCGTCGCTCAGCTGCGTCAGCGCGGTGTCGATCTTGCCCCACGTGCCGTTCTGCTTCACCCGCACCGGAACCGAATCCGCCTCGTACTGGAACGACCCGTTCGGCAACGCGGAGATCTGCGACGTCGGAGTCGTCTCCGAATCCACCACCACCGAGTGGTTGTGTGCACGGGCGATCGCCGAGGCATCGGACTCCGAACCCGCGGACGCGGCGTCCGCAACCGCACCGGGGACCGGGCGCGGGTCCGCCGAAGCTATGCCGGTGGCGTTGGCTGCGACGGGCGTGAGGCACGCCCCGATGACGAACGTCACGGCAAATACCGCGATCCGTGCTCGCTTACTGAAGGACATCCGTGCCGTACCTCTCCCATGGCAGACAAATGGGCTGGCGTTGAGGCTAGGGCATGAGCCGCGCTTGAAGATATGGCACTCGGGGGGCCAATTTCGGCAGCGTTTGTGCCCTCCGTCCCGGCACCGCGGCGTACTTGTTTCAATTGCAGGAAACCGGGGATGTACAGCGTGAGGCGAAGACGGCGGTATAGTTGCGCGTCCCCACCCAGTCGTAAGCACCAGGAACCATCCCACGATGACCGTTGAGACCGTGTTCGCCATCCCGGTTGGAGTAGTTCCTCCCGCGACAGCTACAGCAGAAGACGAAGGAGAGGCGGTCGTCGACGCGATTCAGTCCGCTCATTGCCACTGACGAGCTCTCAGCCGAGAGGGCGGACTACGCGCGAAGTGTCGTTCGCGCAGTGCTCAGCGCCCTGACCGGCCCTGTCGGTGAATCACCGTCGCTCGACACTCGCCGCGCCGTAGTGGAACTGGCCGACAGCGGAATCCGGCCCGGCGTCGCACTTGCGGGAGCCGCCCTGCTTTTCGAGACGGCGCTGACGGATCTTGACCTTGTGTTCCCCGGCCGGAACGTCGAGATCGCCATCTGCCTCGCGCAGCACCTGCTCTTCGGCATCGCTCTTGTGCTCGACTCGGCGGGTGTCACAGTGCGACGGGAAGACGTTGTGACGGAGATCGTGGACAGCTCCTTACTCCACTCCACGCTGAGCAAGCGGGAAGCAGCGGTCTTCCTGCTTCTGGTGAACAAGGTTCCCACCAACGACATCGCTGCTCAGCTGAATATCTCCCCGGTCACGCTCAAGCACCACATCAGCAACATCGGCCGCAAGCTCGGCGGTCGGGGACGCGTAGAGGTGCTGCGAAGAGCCAGGGAACTTGGCATCCTTGTCGCCGCACCGTTGGCCGCTAGCGGGACCATCACTGCATTGAACGCACTGGCTGGGAACTGAACGGTTCGCCGCGATGCGCTGACTGCGCGGCGCATTTCTCTCTGTTCAACTCGCGAGCTGCTGCACGCGCTGGTAGCTGACGCCGAGAATAGCGCCGGCCGCTTCGAGGGGGTATCCCTCGGCTCGGAGGGCGCGGGCGGCTTCGCGGCGCAGTTGGTCCGTGCGCGCGATAGCCGCTTCGGCCTCTGCCGCTGCGAGGTTGCTCTGTGTGATGAGCTCCACGACGTCGTTGGGGGCTTCGATCACCACGTCCACCTCAATCTCGTGTGGCTCGACATCGAGCCACACGGAGGCGAGGTCGGAGGCGGCTCTCTTAACCCCGCGGTACGTGAGCGCACTGCCGGTCGCGACGATGGTTGCTCCGCTAGGGGTGTTCGAAGTCAGCTCGGGGATCCCACGTGCCGTCGTCGTCACGATACGCACGGGCTCTGAGCTTGGTCGTCATGTCGCTGCCTCTCAATTCCAGTTCTCCGGGGTATTCGGGAAGGCGGTCTGCACCTGGCGGATCCCAGCCTTCACGGTGTCGCCATGTACCGGGATGGAATAGTACTCGCCATACAAGTCGCCATTGTGCTTGAGGTACTCAACCGTCACCGCGGTCTGCCCTCTGATCCGGGCGAGCGGATGCCGCGGCTCGGGCGGCCGCGGGGAGCGCGTCGAGCACGCGGTTCACCGCGGCGTCGTCGTGGGCGGCTGTGACGAACCACGCCTCGAAGACGCTCGGCGGCAGCGAGACGCCGGCGTCGAGCATCGCGTGGAAGAACGGACCGTAGCGGAAGGCATCCTGAGCCTGCACGCTCGCGTAGTCGACGGCGGGGGTCTCCCGGAACTGGATGCTGAACAGGTTGCCCGCGCGCGAGACGAAATGCGGAACACCGGATGCCGTCAGCGCGTCGTCCACCGCCTCGGAGATGACCGCGGCGACGTGGTCGAGGCGCGCGTAGACATCCGCATCCGCGAGGCGCAGCGTGGCGAGGCCGGCCGCCACCGCGACCGGGTTTCCGGAGAGCGTGCCCGCCTGGTACACCGGGCCGACGGGTGCGAGCCGCTCCATGATCTCGCGGCGGGCACCGAGGGCGGCCAGGGGCATCCCGCCGCCGATGACCTTGCCGAACGTCACGATGTCCGGCAGGTAGGTGGGCGAGACGAGCGCGCGGCTGCCGTCATCCTCCTCGCGGATGGCGAACGCGTCGAGCGCCCAGTAGCCGGCCGGGCCGACGCGGAATCCGGTGAGCACCTCGTCGAGGATGAGCAGCGCGCCGTGCTGATGGGCCGTGTCGGCGAGGAACTGGTTGAACCCGGGCGCCGGCGCAACGACCCCCATGTTTGCCGGAGCGGCCTCGGCGATGATCGCGGCGATACGGTCGCCGTGCTCCGCGAAGACCTTGCGCACGGCCTCGCGGTCGTTGTACGGGATCACCACGGTCTGCGCGGCGATCGGTGCGGGGACGCCGGCCGACGCAGGAAGCGCGAGAGTCGCGAGGCCGCTGCCGGCATCGGCCAGCAGGCCGTCGGAGTGTCCGTGATAGAGACCCGAGAACTTGACGATCAGGTCGCGGCCGGTGAACCCGCGAGCGAGCCGGATGGCCGTCATGGTCGCCTCGGTGCCGGTCGAGACGAGGCGCAGTTCGTCGATGAGTCGTGTCTTCACGAGCGAGCGACCGGGCAGCAGCTGGGAGCCGGGGGTGACCGAGAGGCGATCGATCACGAGTTCGGCGAGGTCCGACTCGGCCGGCGTCGACGCGCCGAAGCTCAGCCCCCGAGCGGCGGCATCCTGCACCGCTGCCACGACGTCCGGATGCGCGTGGCCGAGAATCGCCGGGCCCCACGACGCCACCAGGTCGACGTACTCGCGGCCGTCGACGTCGGTCACATACGGACCCTGAGCCGACACCAGGAACCGGGGCGCGCCGCCGACCGAGCGGAACGCCCGCACCGGCGAGTTCACTCCGCCAGGGATCACACGCTGGGCGCGGGCGAACTCGCGCTCGTTGGCATCTGCTTCTACCTCGACCGCGCTCCCGTTGTTTCCGGCTACAGGGTTCACTTCACCCACTCCGCCACCTCGACCGCCCAGTACGTCAGCACCGCGTCCGCGCCAGCGCGGCGGATGCTCGTGAGCGTCTCGAGCACAGCGCGGTCGCGGTCGATCCATCCGTTCGCGGCGGCCGCCTCGATCATCGAGTACTCCCCGCTGACCTGATATGCCCAGACCGGAATATCACTGATCTCGTCCACATCGCTGAGCACATCCAGGTACGACATCGCGGGCTTCACCATGAGGATGTCCGCGCCCTCGTCGAGATCGAGCCGCGCCTCGCGCAGGCCCTCGCGCCGGTTGGCCGGGTCCTGCTGATAGCTGCGACGATCGCCCTGCAACTGGGAGTCCACCGCCTCGCGGAACGGACCATAGAAGCTCGACGCATACTTCGCCGCGTATGCGAGCACGGCGGTGTCGGTGTAGCCCTTGCCGTCGAGTGCGTCGCGCACCGCGGCGACCTGGCCATCCATCATGCCGCTGAGTCCCAGGACCTGCGAGCCGGCATCCGCCTGCGCCAGCGCCATGTCGCGGTAGCGCTCGAGCGTGGCGTCGTTGTCGACGCGACCTGCGGCATCCAGAACCCCGCAGTGGCCGTGATCGGTGAACTCGTCGAGGCAGAGGTCGGTCTGCACCACGAGCGCGTCGCCCGCCTCGGCGACCGCGGCCCGGGTTGCCACGTTGAGGATGCCATCGGCGTCGGTCGCGCCGCTGCCCACGGCATCCCGCGTCTCGGGCACGCCGAACAGCATGACGCCGCCGATGCCCGCCTCTGCCGCCTCGTTCACGGCGTCCTTCAGGCTGTCGAGCGTGTGCTGCACGACCCCGGGCATGGATGCGATGGGCTGCGGCTCGCGGATGCCCTCCCGCACGAAGACCGGCAGGATCAGCTCGGCGGGGTGCAGCCGCGTCTCGGCGGTGAGGCGTCGCATGGCGGCTGTGGTGCGGAGACGTCGCGGGCGAACAGTCGGATGCAGCACGTCGTTCACCGTTCAAGGTTAGGTGGTGTGCCCTGGGTGCTCGCTCGGGGCGCCCCCGGCGGACCGGCGTGCGGAGCCGGCGTCCGCGCCCGCGCCGGCAGCGCGGCACGTCCCACCGATGAGACTGGGCGTACGCGACGACGCTGGGCGCACAGCACCAGGTCTCGGCGCATACACCTAGTATCACTTCGAGGGTGCAGCGTCCCGCGCAGAACGACTCGGGTCGCCGTGGCTACGATCGAAGACGTGGGTACGGGATCGTGAGCGAGGCATCCGACCCAGAACCCGCACCCGGCTCACGTCGCCGCACCGGCCTCGCCGTTGCGAGCCTCAGCCTCGGCACCACGCTCAACCCGCTGAACTCCTCGATGATCGCGGTCGCGCTCGTCGACCTGCAGAAGACGTTCGCGCTCGGCATCGCCGAGGCGACCTGGGTGATCACCGCGTTCTACCTCGCGTCGGCTGCCGGGCAACCGTTGATGGGGCGGCTCGGCGACCGGTTCGGACCGCGCCGCCTGTTCATCTTCGGCATGTGCGTCGTCATCGTGGTCAGCGCCCTGACACCGTTCGCGCCGTCGTTCGCGCTCGTCTGCGTCGGCCGCGTCGGTCTTGCGATCGGAACGGCCACCGCGTTCCCGTCGGCCGTGGCCATGGTGCGGCCGCTCAGCGCGCAGTCCGGGGTGTCGTCTCCCCGGCTGCTGGGGCGCATCCAGATCGCCAACACCGCGGGCGCGGCGGTGGGCCCCGTGCTCGGCGGTCTTCTGGTGAGCACGCTCGGATGGCCGGCCATCTTCGCGGTGAACGTTCCGCTGGCCGCGCTGGCGCTGATCGGAACGAGGATGCTCGCCCCCGCGGACGCGCCGCGCAAGGCGCAGCGGTTCCGCACGCTGCTCGCCCAGTCCGACATCCCGGGCGTCGTCCTCTTCATCGGGATGCTCGTGGCCCTGCTGATCTTCCTACTCGGCCTGCAGTCGTCGCCGGACTGGTGGCTGCTCGCCGTCGCCGTGCTGGCGGGCGCGGGGTTCGTGTGGCGGGAGGTGACGGCATCCGTCCCCTTCATCGACCTGCGGCTGCTCGCAGCCAATCGATCGCTGATGATGGTGTACCTGTGCTTCGCGGTGTTCAACCTTGTCTACTACTCGGCGTTCTTCGGGCTGCCGCAGTTGCTGCAGGAGCACGGCGGATACAACGCGGGCATCACCGGGCTGCTGATGTTCCCGCTGGCGGCGGTCACCATCGGCCTGACGCCGCTCGGCGCCCGCTGGATCGAGTCGCGCGGCCTGCGCTTCACCCTGATCGTCGGTGGCCTCGGCCTCATCGTCGGCGCGGCCCTCCTCTCGATCGCCGGGGCCACGCAGACACCGATCGCGATCCTGCTGATCACCGCCGCGATGGGTGCGCCGTACTGTGTGGTGAGCATCGCGATGAGCCAGGCGCTGTACGCATCAGCTTCGCCGAAGGATGTCGGCGTCGCCGCGGGCATCCTCCAGACGTCCCGCTACGTCGGGGCGATCCTCGCCACGACCGTGCTCGGCGCCGTCTTCGTGAACGGGTCGGGACCGGATGCCGTACCGCAGTGGCTCACGATCGTCGCGATCGCGACGGGGCTGGCCATCGTGCACGCGGTGCTGCTGGCAACGTGGCATCCACGCAGCTACCAGGAACAGGCGCCGGAAGCCCCCTAGGCCTTCCCGCGGTTGCGGCGGCGCACCGGCCGGGGTGCCTTGCCGCCCACGAACGACCGTCCGGGGTCGACCACGAAACCGCCCTGCCGGAGGGCCTGCCGGCCCACGAGCATCCGGAACCCCATCTCATCGCGGTTGGTGAGCGTGGTCTCCGCCTGAACACGGTGGCCGCCGAGCTCCAACTCGATCAGCACCACGTACCGGTGCTGCACGTGACCGGACGAACTGCGCACGAGCCGGCGGTCGTAGGCGGGGCATTCGACGACCACGGCGTCACGGTCGGAGTCCTGCCAGGGGCGCACCCGGAACCGCACACGGTCGCCGCCGTCGAGCTCCTCGATGTCGAACGCGTGAAGCGCCGAGCTGCGCGCGCCCGTGTCGAGCTTCGCCTTCACCCATGGCACACCGATCGCCGGCAAGGCAACCCACTCGCGCCACCCCAGGACGGTGCTTGAATGGACTGGCGCACCCGCTGTCGAGCGCACCCGGTGCATCGGCGTCGACGGCCCCGGTTCGCTCGCTTTCCCCATTCCCCCATCTTTCCAGGAGCCGCCACGGTGAAGTTGGCCATCCTCTCGCGCGCCCCGCAGTCGTACTCCACGCAGCGGCTCCGCGCGGCCGCCACGGATCGCGGGCACCGAGTGAAGGTGCTCGACACGCTGCGGTTCTCGATCGACCTCTCCGGCGACGAGCCCGACCTGCAATACCGCGGCAAGCTGCTGTCGGACTACGACGCCATCCTCCCCCGCATCGGCAACTCCATCACCTACTTCGGTACCGCCGTCGTGCGGCAGTTCGAGCAGATGGATGTCTACACGCCGAACACCGCCAACGGCATCACCAACTCGCGCGACAAACTGCGTGCGAACCAGATTCTCTCCCGGCACAACATCGGGATGCCCGCGACCGCGTTCGTGCACAGCCGCGCCGACGTGCGCACCGCGATCGAGTCGGTGGGCGGGGCCCCTGTGGTGATCAAGCTCCTCGAGGGCACGCAGGGCATCGGGGTCATCCTCGCGCCGGAGGCGAAGATCGCCGAGGCGATCATCGAGACTCTGCACTCGACGAAGCAGAACGTGCTCGTGCAGTCGTTCATCGCCGAGAGCAGGGGGCGGGATGTTCGTGCTCTCGTCGTCGGGGATCGTGTCGTGGCCGCGATGCGGCGGGTCGCGAGCGGAGACGAGTTCCGGTCGAATGTGCACAGGGGTGGCTCCGTGCAACGGATCGACCTGCCACCGGAGTACGAGCAGGCAGCCGTGCGATCGGCGCAGATCATGGGCTTGCGCGTCGCCGGTGTGGACATGCTGGAGAGCAACGACGGACCGCTCGTGATGGAGGTCAACTCGTCGCCGGGCCTGCAGGGCATCGAGACCGCGACCGGACTGGACGTGGCCGGTGCCATCGTCGACTACATCGACAACCAGGTCGCCTTCCCCGAGATCGACGTGCGCCAGCGCCTTACCGTCTCGACCGGTTACGGCGTCGCCGAACTCGCCGTCGGAGCGGATGCCGACCTCGTCGGCAAGCGACTCCGCGAGTCCGGACTCGACGAGCGCGACATCACGGTGCTCACCCTGCATCGCGGTGCTGCCGTCATCCCGAACCCGCGCGGCAACACGGAGCTCGAGGCGGGCGACCGCCTGCTGTGCTTCGGAAAGCTCGAGGAGATGCGGTCGATGATCCCGGCGCGTAGGCGGCGACGCACGAAGGTGCGCAAGCTGCCGAAGGATGCGCTTCAGCTCGAAGCCTGACCGCACCGCACGACGCTCCACGGCGTGGTGACGAGCGACGGCAATATGGAGAGATGGCGTCCAGCGATTCATCGGGCATCCGGCTCTCCCGCGCGTACTACACCGAGCTCGTGCGACCGCTGCTTCGCGAGCGATTCCCCGGCATGCCGCATTCGGCGGGCCGACTCGGCGCCGGATCCGACGTGCTCGGGCTCGACGACGCGATGTCGCGCGACCACGACTGGGGGCTACGGCTGACCCTGTTCGTGCCGGCGGATGCCGTGCTCGCCGTCGACGCAGAGCTCGAACGCGCGCTCCCCACGAGCTTCGCAGGCCTGCCAACGCGTTTCGCGTTCAGCGGCACCGCCGAGGCCAGGCACCGCATCGACGTGAGCACGCTCGGATCGTTTCTGGATGCCCGCCTCGGCTTCGACCCGCGCGACGGCATCGGAGCCGACGACTGGCTCTCGCTCACCGGCCAGGCCGTGCTCGAGGTCGTGGCGGGGCCCGTCTTCGCCGACGACACGGGCGACCTCGGTCGAGTCCGGCGCGCCATCGCGTGGTACCCGGACGACCTCTGGCGGTATGTGCTGGCGTGCGACTGGGCTCGGCTCGAACAGGAGCTCCCTCTGATGAGCAGGGCCGGTGACGTCGGCGACGATCGCGGGTCCCGCATCGTGTGCGCACGGCTGGCGCACGTCGCGATGCACCTCGCCTTCCTGCTGGAGCGACGCTGGCCGCCCTATGCGAAGTGGTTCGGCACGATGTTCGGCCGGCTCGAGTGCGCCGCCGAGGTCGGAGCATCCCTCGATCGTTCACTTCTCGCCGAGGATTGGGGCGATCGGCAGGCGGCCATCGCCGCCGCACTGCGAACGCTGCTCGAGCTGCAGAACGCTCTCGGGCTGACCTCCGCGAGCGATGCCACCGAGTCGTTCTGGGACCGCCCGTACCTGCACCTCCACCCGGACATCGTCGTCGAACTGCTGTCAGGCATCCGCGACTCCGCCGTCGCCGCGCTGCCGCTCGGGCGCGGATCCGCGGAGCAGCGCACCGACAACGTCGACCTGCTCATGGACCCTCGGGCGCGGCGCCGGATCGTCGAGGCGGACTGAGCTCGATCGCGTCGGCTTATCCCCGTCAGGCGTACAGCGGCATCAGGTTCGCCTGCTCCACGAGCCAGGCGCTGAACGCCCACGGAGTGCTGCGCAGAGCCGCGCCAAGCTCGGCCGGACGCACCGCGGCGACCTCGGCCACCTCGGCCGGATTGAGCACCGGCTCCCCGACCGCGCGCGCAATGTAGACCGGGCAGATCTCGTACTCGACCACCCCGCCGGCATCGACAGCGCGGTAGCGAAAGTCCGGAAGCACCAGCTCGAGGTCGGCCAGGCGGATGCCCAGCTCGTCGCGAGCGTGCCTGCTCACGGCATCCGGGACCGACTCATCCGGCGCGGGATGCCCGCAGAACGCGTTCGTCCACACGCCGGGGAACGTCAGCTTCGAAAGCGCTCGTCGCGTGACGAGCACGCGTCCGTCGTCCAGCAGCACGTGACACGAGAAGCCGAGGTGCAGGGGTGTATCGGCGCCGTGCACAGAGACCTTCTCGGCCGTCCCGGTCGGGTTGCCATGGTCATCGAGCAGCACGACACGGGCCGGGTCGACGCTCACGAGGTCGAGTCTGCCAGTACCGGCGCTGGAATCGACCGGCTCAGCCTGCTGCCCGTCGACGATCGTCACGACGAAACCCGCCGCGCCGCTGCCTGCGCGACCACATCGACGAGCGATTCTGCGGTGCGATCGGATGCGACGACATCCACGCGCAGACCGTAGTGGCGGGCATCCCGCGCAGTACGCGGCCCGATTGCGGCAACCAGCGTGCGTTCAGGAACGGGACCGAGCTGCTGCTGCACCTGCTCGGCCACGCTGCCCGAGGTGACCAGGATGGCTGTGATGCGGCCGGATGCCACATCCGCCACGACCTGCTCCGGCACCGGGATGCCCACGGTGCGGTACGCGACCACCGATTGCACGTGATGTCCCATCGCGGTGAGGCCGTCGGTGAGTGTGGTCTTCGCGATCTCGCTGCGCAGGGTGAGCACGCGCAGCGGAACCACCCCGCGCGTCACGGCAGGCCACTCCTCGAGCATGCCAGCGGCCGAACTGTCGTCGGCCGGCACGAAATCGGCCCGGTAGCCCGCTGCGAGCAGTGCTGCGGCCGTCGTCTCACCGACCGCAGCTATGCGGGTGTTCTGGTGGATGCGCGCCTGATGCGCCGACAGCACGTCGACCGTCGTCGCACTGGTCACCGTGACCCAGTCGAAGTCGCCCGCGGCGAGCCCGGTCAGCGCACGCTCCAGGGCCTCGGCATCGGAGGTGGGGGCGAAGTTGATCATCGGGGCGACGACGGGTGTGCCGCCGTGGGAGCGGATGTCCGCAGCCACGGAATCGCCCCAGGGACCGCCGCGTGGCACGAGAACACGCCAGCCGGCCAGGGGTTTCGGGCCTTGCGTGGGTATGGGGCCGGTGGCGCCCACCGTCATCGGACGTCACCGCCTCGCGTTCCGTCGCCGGTTCGCGGGTTCTGCGCCGGCACGTCCCCGCCCAGCGGGGCCAGTTCGGCAGCACCACTGGCCAGGAGCTCGTCAACGACGCGCTGCGAGGCATCCTTTGCCGCTTCCAGGAGCGCAGCCTGGCCGTTCCCCTCGAGGCTGGTCGCGTGCGACGACGTGAGCCGCTGCGTGCCGTCCGGCTTGTAGACCGTTGCGGTGAGGAACAGCAGGCCGTCCTCGACGAGTGCGGTGGTGCCGAGCGGGGCAGCGCATCCGGCTTCGAGACCCGCGAGAACGCCGCGCTCTGCGTCGACGTTCGCCCGCGTCGTCGCGTGGTTCACGGCGGCGAGCGCCTTCGCGAGCGCTCGGCCCTCTGGCGAGGCATCCTTCTCTCGGCGCGTCTCGAGCGCGAGTGCACCTTGACCGGGAGCAGTGGGCCAGTCCGCGAGCTCGAGATGCTCGGTCGCGGCATCCGCTCGCCCGAGTCGGCCGAGGCCGGCGGCCGCGAGCACGATCGCGTCGAGCCGCCGATCATCGTCGGCGTCACCGAAGACGCGGCCCAGCCGCGTGTCGATGTTGCCACGGATGTCGACGACATCGAGATCCGGACGCAGCGCCTTCAGCTGCGCGATGCGCCGGGGCGACCCGGTTCCCACCCGCGCGCCCTCCGGCAGGGTCTGGAGCGTGAGCCCGTCGCGGGCGCAGAGCACATCGCGGGCGTCCGCTCGTTTGGGCACCGCCGCCAGCGCGATATCCGGATGCTCCGCGGTCGGCAGGTCTTTCAGCGAATGCACGGCGACATCGATCTCGCCACGCAGCAGGGCATCCCGCAGGGCGGACGTGAAGACACCTGTGCCACCGAGCTGCGAGAGCGACTCGGTCGTCGTGTCCCCGTGCGTGGTGATCGTGATCAGCTCGACCTCGAGGCCGGATGCCTTCGCCAGCGAGTCGGCGACCTGGCGCGTCTGCGCCAGAGCGAGCGCGCTGCCACGTGTTCCGACCCGCAGGGCCGTCATCGCGCTGCGACCTTCTCTCCGCGGGCGCTGACCGGCTCGTGGTGAGGATGGACCGATTCGCGCGACCCCCCGACCGGCTCGTGGTCGGGCCACGGACCGAGCTCGGTCACGTGCGGACGTTGCTCGGGCGGAACGTCGTTCAATCGCTCCTCGATCAGGTCGACGAGGCCGGAGACGAAGGCCGGATGCGTCCCCGGCGTCGGAACGCGCGCGGCCCGCAACCCGCTCTCGGCCGCAGTCGTGACGGCCTCGTTGTCGAGGTCCCACATCACTTCCATGTGGTCGCTGACGAATCCGAACGGCACGATGACGACGGCCTTCGTGTGCCCGTCGACGGCGAGGTCGGCGATGGCGTCGTTGATGTCGGGTTCGAGCCACGGCGTGCGAGGGTCGCCGGAGCGCGACTGGTACACAAGCGACCAGGGGATGTCTGCGACCGCCCGGCCCGCATCCGACTGCACGGCGTCGCCGATCGCCTGCGCGGCACGCTCGGCCGCACGCACTGCTGCATGACGCGCCTCGGCATCCGAGATCGCGTGCGCCACGGCGCAGTGCTGCGCGACGTATGCGCCGCCCTTGCCGAACTGCGGTCCGGATGCCTCGGCCGCGGCCGACGGGATCGAGTGCGTCACGAACAGGATGTGGACGTCGTCTCTTGCGACGGCATCCGTTACGCCGTCTGCGGTGTCCGTCGTGAGCTCGGCGACGGCGGACTCGACGCCCTCGATGAGGGGCGTGACGAATCCGGGGTGGTCGAAGTACTCGCGGATGCGGTCGATCGACATGGTGTCGGTCAACCCGTTCTCGGCGAGCGCGCGCTCGAAGTCCTCACGGTACTGGCCGACGCCGGAGTACGACGTGTAGGCGCTGGTCACCAGGGCGAGCAGGCGGTCGTGACCTGCTTCATGGGCCTCGCGCACCGCATCTGTGAAGTACGGCTTCCAGTTGCGGTTGCCCCAGTGGATCGGCAGGTCGATGCCTCGGCGGGCGAGCTCTGCCTCGAGCGCCGCCTTCAGCTGGCGGTTCTGCTCGTTGATGGGGCTCACGCCGCCGTGGTGACGGTAGTGATGGGCGACCTCTTCGAGCCGCTCGTCGGGAATGCCCCGCCCGCGCGTCACATTGCGCAGGAACGGGATGACGTCATCCTGACCCTCCGGGCCGCCGAAGCTGGAGAGCAGGATCGCGTCGTATGTCGTCATTGCAAGACCTCGGGAATGTCTGTCACAGGAATACGCCGACCCGTGTAGAAGGGGACCTCTTTGCGCACGTGCCTGCGGGCATCCGTCGCGCGGAGATCGCGCATCATGTCGACGAGATCGACGAGATTGTCTGACTCCATCGGCAGTAGCCATTCGTAGTCGCCGAGTGCGAAAGCGGCGACCGTGTTGGCCAGGACCGAGCGGAACGCCGCACCCTTCCGGCCATGGTCGGAGAGCATGCGACTGCGCTCGGCGTCGGGGAGAAGGTACCACTCGTAGCTGCGGACGAACGGATAGACCGTCAGCCACTCCCGCGGCTCGATGCCCTTGAGGAACGCGGGCACGTGGGCCTTGTTGAACTCGGCCCCGCGATGCACGCCCATGGCGTTCCACGTGGGGAGGAGGTCGCTCAGCAGCTTCGTGCGCTTGAGGCGCCGCAGGGCCGCCTGGAGCTGCTCGGCCACCGGTCCGTGCAACCAGATCATGATGTCGGCGTCCGCCTTCAGCCCCGAGACGTCGTAGAAGCCGCGCACCGTGACGCCATCGGCCTCGACCTCGGTCACTGCGGACGCGAGTTCCGACGCCGCCCACTCCACGTTCGTCTGTTCGAGGTTGAGCGGACGCAGCGGGTCTCGTCGCAGCACCGCCCAGAGTGTGAACCCATCGGGCTGCTCGGCCGTCGACCCGTGCTCTTCGGGCTTCGGGACGGCATCCGTCGGGTGGTCGGATGCTTCGGGGGTGCTGTTCGTGCTGGGGGAATCGGACGCCGCATCGGCAGCCGCCGGGTGTGTCATGGCATCCAGTCTCCCCCGTTGTCCGCTGAGCAGCAAAAGCAGTGGTGGGGCGCACTCCTGCGCACGACGAGCAGTGGCGGCGCAGTCAAGCCCTTGGCCTTCAACACGTTTGGACGCATGCTGAACAAACCTGACGAAATCACTGGGATGAACCGAATAAAACTGCTCCTCGTGGTGTTGATAGGTACAAATGTCTGAATCGTTGAAGAACTCCAGCCGTATCGCGGAGCAGTCCTCCACGAGCACGACCCCTCGCCGTAAGCGCCCGAGCCGCGCCAAGGCGAAGCCGATCATGGATGCCCGCGCCAAGGTGATCTCTGCGTTCCCGTGGGCGCAGAACCTGTCGTACGTCGAGCAGCAGCAGTTCGCGGACGAGCTCGCGCACCACCCGCGCGACCTCCCGAACGGGCAGCTCGAGGCTTTGATCCTCTCCTGGAAGAACCGAGCACGCCGCGTCGCATGACGCCTACGGGTCACGTGACGCCTACGGGTCGCGCGACGCCTACGGCTAGCCGAGCCATGACGGCATCCTCGGTCCGAAGTGGGTCATAAGGCTGTACGCGAGCAGGTCTGATGGAGACCTGCCCGCGTCGGCGAGATAGGCCTGCGCCACCGCCCGCTGACCGCGGGACCGACGTAGCCGGGCGACCGCGCAGAGGAGTGGTGGACGGTACGGCGCAGGCGCGTGGGTCGGTCGCGTTTCGGCTACCCGCTCCGGGCCACCGATTGCGGCGATCAGTGACCGAAGATACGTTCGATTAATAGTCGGGTCCGACTCTCCGTCCCCAGCTGGTATTTGCCCGTACTTTCGCACAACGGGGCATCATCCGTCGTTGCTACGTTCGACAGTGTGCGGTAAATTGGAAGCATGCTCGCCAACGTCGAACGGCTCAGGGACACGACCTCTCGTGTCTGTGCATCTTTGACGTTCGCTAGCACCGATTCCACAGGTGAGGACCGCGATACGACACAGACGAACACCGAAGAGCCCACCCTGATCGAGTCGATCGATCTGCTCGCCGATGAGGTGCTGGCTAGGCTCATCACGGATGCCTCCCGCGCCCGCGCGGAATTCGACACCGTATTAACTGCGGCGGCCGGAGTCGCGGCGAAGCGATCCGAGAGAGTGCTGGGGCATGCCGGGCTGGCGCAACGGAACGGCCACCAGAACGCAGTGCGATTCGTGCAGTCGCTTACCGGCGCTAGCCGGGGCGAGGCGTCCCGTCAGGTGCGGCTGGGCGGAGCGATGGGTGAGGTGGATGCCGCCGAACGAGCATTGCGAATGGCCGAGGGATCGGAAGGCGTCCTTGGCGTCGAGAGTGACGGACCGGCCGGTGACGGACCGCAGGGGGACGCCGGTGACCATCGTGACGGCTCAGCCTCGAGTCCCGCTCCATTGCCGTGGAATCACCCGATCGTCGCTGCGGTGAGTGCGGGCATCCTTTCGCCTGCTGCCGGCGATGCGCTCGCGCGAGGTCTCGGTGAGCCGAGCTCGACCTGCGACGGCGAGACCATGCGGCTCGCGGCGGGCGAGCTCGTCGAGGAGGCGAAGTCAGCGCACGTCGATGAGATCTTCGGCCTCGCGCGGCGCAAGCGCGACGAGATCGACCCGCAGGGCGTACGTGAACGGTGGCAGCGCCGATATGACAATCGTTCCTGGACCATGCGCCGCAATCAGGACGGCCAGTTGACAGCTCACGCTGTTTTCGACGACGAGTCCGGCGTGTTCGTGACAGAGCTCCTCGATCTGGCCCTGAGCCCACGGAGGGGCGGTCCTCGATTCGTCTCAGAAGATGATCGCCGCTGGTCGAACGAGCTCACGACCGATCCGCGCAGCAATGAGCAGTTGGCGCTCGACACGGTCATGGATGTCTTGCGCAGCGGCGCCGAGGTGGATGCATCGACCACGCTGCGCACGCACCGGCCCGCCGTCCGCGTCATGGTCACCCGCGATGACGACGCTCCCCAGGGAGTCGCCTTCGGCATCGGGCACCTCGAGGGGAGCGTCGACGCTGTTCCGCTTTCCGTTGTCGAGACGCACCTCTGCGACGCCGGCACCGTCGAGATTCACACCGACCGGGGCGGGAGTGTGCTCGATCTTGGCCGTGAGAGCCGCCTGTTCAACGGCCGACAGCGCACCGTTCTCAAGGTGCGTGACGGAGGATGCGTATGGCCGGGATGCGATCGACCACCCTGGAGCACCGAGGCCCACCACAGCGAGGAATGGTACGCCGATCACGGCAAGACCGACATCGCCGACGGAGTCTTGCTGTGTCGTTTTCACCATCTTCTGCTCCACAACAACGGCTGGAAGATCGGCAGAGACGGCGCCCAGTACTTCCTGAAGCCCCCGAAGAGCGTCGACCCGTCACAGGCCCCGATCGCACTCAGCACCAAGTCATCTGGCTGGGCTCATCATCGAAGGCTCGCGAAGCGACGGCCGCCAGGCGAACGAGCGACAACGTTCGCGCGAGGCGTCCTTACGGGTGGCGTGAAGTAGCCGCCAACCTTACCGGCAGCGTGAAGTAGCCGCCAACCGCTGGCGGTGCAAGCATCTGCCGCACGATCAACTGCAGCCGCAACCTGCGGCGCGACGACCTGAAGGCGCCGCCTACGGGGCCGCTACCGGGAATGAACCACATATCGCGCCCGCGATCCCCGCGTGACGACCCGCCGCGCGCGACCTCCCGCACGCGAGCGCCGCGTCACGACCCGCCGCGCGACCTCCCGCACGCGAGCGCCGCGTCACGACCCGCCGCGAGACCTCCCGCCGCGCGACCTCCCGCACGCGACCTGCCGCGGGCAAACGCCTACGGCGCCACAACCTCGCGCACAACGGATGACTGTTCCAGCATCACGCCCTCGAAGAACGACCCGAGTTCGTCGGTCGCCGTGAGCGGCAGAACGTGCGCGACGTACTGGTCCGGACGCACCACAACGACGACACCGTCTCGAGAAAGCTCACGTGAGTCGAAGATGTCCTCTCCCGGGCCGGACGCGTACACCTTCTCCCAGTCGGTCAGACCGAAGGGACCGGTCTGCGGCCTGAAGACGGCAGGCACCTTCGCGGTGTCCACCTCGTCGTAGTTCTGCTGGTAGATCGCCTTCACATCGAACACAGCGTCCACATCGATGTCCGACGGAGTGAACCGCCGAAGCGGCGAGTCCGGGGCATCCAGCAGCCATTCCGCCCAGTCGGTAAGAGCCGACGGTTCCCCCGCGGCCGCGGCATCCGCGAACGCGTATATGCGCCACCGTCCATCGGCACGAGCATGGTGGCCAAGGTGCTGGATGTTCCCGTCGCACACCCGCACCACCTCCGCCGACTTGAAGCGCTTGCCGATCGGGAACCCAGCGGCGAGCTCCTGGTGCGTCGACTCGCCGGTGATCATCGACGGCTTGTACTGGGTGAGGAACCCGGACGGGAAGTCCGAAGTGCGCACGTAGAAGTCCGCAAGCTCCTGTGGGTCCGCGAACTCCTCCGGCTTGCGCGCCATCAGGCTCGACCACTCGCGGTCGAAGTCGATGAGCTCCTGCGCGACAGGCTGCCGCTCGGCGGAGTACGTCGCCAGCAGCGACTCGGGGCTGCGGCCGGAGAGCACGTTGCCGAGCTTCCAGCCCAGGTTGAAGCCGTCCTGCATTGACACGTTCATGCCCTGGCCGGCCTTGGCGCTGTGCGTGTGGCAGGCGTCCCCCATCAGAAAGACGCGCGGGGTGCGATCCGACCCCTCCGGCACGTCGTCGAACTTGTCTGTGACGCGGTGCCCGACCTCGTACACACTGCTCCACGCGACCTGCTTCACGTCGATCGAATACGGATGCAGGATCTCGTTCGCCTTCGCGATGATCGCGTCGATCGGCGTGTTCCGAACCTGGTGGTTGTCGTCATCGGCCACCGCGCCGAGATCGATGTACATGCGGCAGAGGTAACCGCCTTCTCGCGGAATGTGCAGGATGTTGCCCGCCTCGGCATTGATCGCGCACTTGATGCGCCAGTCGGGGAAGTCGGTGTTGACCGTGACATCCATCACGCCCCACGCATGCCGCGCGAACTCACCGAGGTGCTTGCGCCCGATCGCGTCGCGCACCCTGCTTCGTGCGCCGTCGCCACCGGCGACGTACTTCGCGCGCACGGTGCGCTCCTCGCCCTCCCGCTCGCCTGCGCCGTAGCGGATGCGCACCTCGACCGGATACTCGCCGCTTTCGTGCACGGTGAGCCCGAGGAACTCGACGCCGTAGTCCGGCAGAATGCGTCCTGGCCCGTGCGCCGCAGCCTCGGCGAAGTAGTCGAGCACGCGCGCCTGGTTCACGATCAGGTGCGGGAACTCGCCGATGTGCTTGGCGTAGTCCTCGGTGCGGGACGTGCGGATGATGTTGGCCGGGTTCTCGGGGTCGGGTCCCCAGAAGTTCATGTAGGCGATGTTGTAGGCCTCGGCGATGATTCGCTCAGCGAAGCCGAACGCCTGGAACGTCTCGACGCTGCGTGGCTGGATGCCGTCGGCCTGTCCGAGCACGAGCCGCCCGGGGCGCTGCTCGATGAGCCGCGTCGTGGCATCCGGGAACTGCGACAGCTGCGCAGCCAGCAGCATGCCGGCGGGGCCCGATCCGACGATCAGAACGTCGACCTCGTCGGGGATCTCCTCGGGCCGGTCGACTCCAGTGCCCGCCGCTGGCAGGACGGTCGGGTCGCCCGAGACGTATCCGTGATGGTGGAACTGCATGGAGTGGATCCTTCCTCGGACATCGATGTCGAGGTTGCGGCGAACCTGGCCTTGTTCTATATTCGAACGGCGCGTTCTACTATTGAACACATCATAGAATTCGGATGATTGCGACGCAACTGGGCGGAGGGAGCGACCACGTGACCGACACCGGGACCCCGACCCCCGCGGCAACCGCTCTCGCGACTGCCGCGACGACTGCACCGGCGTCGCAGACCCTGAGCCGAGGCATCCGCATTCTCGAGGAGCTCGCGGATGCCCGCGTGCCGCTCACGGTCGACGAACTCGCACGCCGGCTCGGCGTGCATCGCTCGATCGCCTACCGATTGCTGCGCACGCTCGATGACCATGGCCTCGTCATGCGCGAGACCGACGGACGCTACGCACTCGGCGCGCGTCTCGCGGCTCTCGCGATGGCGGCGGTGCCCGACCTGCAGGCAGCGAGCGTTCCCGAGCTGAACGCGGCGGCCGACGACCTGGGCATGACCTGCTTTCTCGCCGTGCTCGATCACGAGGAGTGCGTCACACTCGCCAGCGTCGAACCCCGGCACGCCGTGGCGTCGGTGGCGCAGCGTCCAGGAGCCAGGCATCCGGTGTGGGCGGGCGCGCCGGGAAAGGCGTTGCTCTCGATCATGCAGGAGAGTGAGTGGCCGACCGCCGTTCCCCCTCATGTCGCACAGGATGTCGCCGAGGCGCGGGAGCGTGGCTGGGCGACGAGCCATGACGAAGTCATTCCGACGTTGAAGTCCGTCTCGGTCCCGTTGCGACTTCGGGGACGCCGGCGGGCCGCCATCGCCGTGGTCTACGTCGGCGAGGCGACCGCGCCGGAGCGGATCGCCCGCCGACTGCGCGACGCGGCCGACGCCATCCGCGACGCTCTGGGCGAATAGCGCCGATGCTCGAGTAGCCCGCAGCAGCGCCGGCCCGCTAGGCCTTCGACAACCCGTAGACCGGGCTGGCGTTCTGCTCAGCCTCGTGCTCGGGACCCAGCGGGATGCCCGTGCGGTCGCGCAGCAGCAGTGTGGCGGCGAGTCCTACGAGCGTCATGCCGGCGAGGTACCAGGTGATCCCGACCGTCGAGTGGGTGGACTGGAAGATCGCCTGCGCGATCATCGGCGAGAACGCGCCTCCCACGATCGCGCCGATCGCGTAGGAGATCGAGACCCCGGAGAACCGGATCGAGGCGGGAAAGAGCTCGGCATACATCGCCGCTTGCGGTCCGTAGGTGAGTCCTAGTCCGATCGTGAGACTCGCCAGTGCGACGAAGAGCGACCAGACGGTGCCCAGGTTGGTGAGCGGGAACAGCAGGAACACGCCGATCAGTTGAAGCACCCAGCCCAGGATGTACGTGTTGCGGCGGCCGAGCTTGTCCGACAGCCATCCGGCAACCCACGTCGCGATCAGCCACGTCACTCCTGAGGCGGCGACGACCCAGAACACGGGGCCGGGATCGAGCCGGATGGCGCCCTTCGGGTCCGTCGCGTAGTGCTGCACGTATCCACCTGTGGTCATGTATCCGACGGCATTGTTGCCCGCGAACACGAGCGCGGCGATGATCACCACCAGCAGATGCCTGCGGAACAGCTGCGCTATGGGCATCCTCGTCTCTTCCTTGCGCTCAGCGATCTCGCGGAACACCGGGCTCTCGTCGACACGACGACGCACCCAGTACCCGACCCCGATCAGCACGATCGACAGCAGGAACGGCACCCGCCATCCCCACACGAGGAACGCGTCGCCCGGTGCGACGAGAGCCATGAGCGCCAGCACGATGGATGCCAGCAGCAGCCCGATCGGCACGCCGATCTGCGGAGACGCGCCGAAGACGCCGCGCCGCTTCCTGGGCGCGTGCTCGACCGCCATCAGCACGGCACCGCCCCACTCCCCTCCTGCCGAGATGCCCTGGACGACGCGGAGCAGGATGAGCAGGGCCGGCGCCCACACGCCGATGACGGCGTGGGTGGGCAGCAACCCGACGAGCGTCGTCGCAATGCCCATCAGCAGGAGCGTGATGACCAGCATGGGACGCCGGCCGATCTTGTCGCCGAAGTGGCCGGCGAGGAACGCGCCAAGCGGACGGAACAGAAAGCTCACGCCGACGCTGAAGAACGAGACGATCTGGGCGAAGTCCGGCCCCATCGGCTCGAAGAAGAGGTTCGCGAACACGACTCCGGCCGCGAACGCGTAGATGAAGAAGTCGTACCACTCGACCGTCGTTCCGACGACGGTCGCGACGACCACGCGGCGCCGATCGACGGCTGCCCGGATGGTGCCTGTCGGGGTGAACCCCGATGCGGCTGATGTGCTCATGCGACTGACTCCCTTGTCATGGATAGTGGTGGCCTGACTCGCTCCGCCGGATGCCTGACCCGGCACGCTCGTGAGCGGTCCCGCGGGACTGTCGGTTCTCACAGACTGCGCCGATCATATACGATTTGAGATACAATGCAATGGCGCGTCGAGGGGGTCGCGCCTGGCAGAACGCGCCAGAGCACCGACGGGAGAATGCAGGTCATGACCAGCGAAACCACCGCAGCGAATGGGGCTCCGGCAGACGCACGATTCGGCGCGCTCCCGTCGCGCCCCGGCAAGATCGTCGCCGTTCACCTCAGCTACGCGTCGCGTGCGCAGCAACGCGGACGCCGCCCGGCCGCGCCCTCCTACTTCTTCAAGCCCTCCAGCTCCGTGCAGGCATCCGGTGGCGAGATCGTGCGTCCGGTCGGCACCGAACTGCTCGCCTTCGAGGGCGAGATCGCACTCGTCATCGGTACGGATGCCCGGCACGTCTCGCTCGCCGACGCCTGGCAATACGTCGGCTGGGTCACGGCCGCGAACGACTTCGGGTTGTACGACTTGCGCGCGAACGACAAGGGATCCAACGTGCGCTCCAAGGGCGGCGACGGGTACACGCCGATCGGCACTCGGCTGATCGACGCTCGAACGATCGATCCGCAGTCGCTCCGGCTCCGCACGTGGGTGAACGGCGACCTCGTGCAAGACGACACGACCGAAGGCCTGATCTTCCCGCTCGCGCAGTTCGTCGCCGACCTCTCCCAGCACTTCACGCTCGAGGCGGGCGATGTCATCCTCACCGGAACGCCAGCCGGATCATCCGTGGTGCAGCCCGGCGACGTCGTCGAGGTGGAGGTGGATGCACCGGCCGCGGCTGAGCATCCGTCGTCCGGTCGCCTCGTCACCACCGTCGTGCAGGGCACGCGCGGCTTCGATCCCGAGGTCGGATCGCTCCCGGCCGTCGACGACACGCAGCGCGCGGAGGCATGGGGATCGCTCGAGGCGGCGGGGCTGGCGGGTGCCGAGCCCGCGATCGCGCCCGCGTCAGCGGATGCCGCAGCAAACGAGCGCGCCGGGGAGAGCGACCGATGAGCGAGGCACTCGTGACGACCGGTCCCTCGCATCCGGTGGGCAAGCCGGCCGCCGGCAGCAAGTCGGAGCAGGCCTACGCGTACATCCGCGAGCGCATCGTCGACCACCGGTACAGCCCCGGCTACCGGCTCGTGCTCGGAAGCATCGCCGACGAGAACGGCATGAGCGTCGTCCCGGTGCGCGAGGCGATCCGGCGGCTGGAGGCCGAGGGCTTCGTCACGTTCGAGCACAACGTCGGCGCGCGGGTCGCGTTGGCCGACGAGAGCGAATACACCTACGCGATGCAGACCCTCGGGCTCGTCGAGGGCGCGGCAACCGCCCTCTCCGCGCCGTTGCTCACCGACGCCGACCTCGACCGTGCGCTCGAGATCAACGAGCGGATGCGCCGGATGCTCGGCGAACTAGACCCGCACGAGTTCACCCGGCTCAACGAGCAGTTCCATTCCGTGCTGTTCGAGCCGTGCCCGAACCCGCACATCCTCGAACTCGTGCACCGAGGCTGGGGACGGCTGCGCGGCGTGCGGGACTCCACGTTCTCGTTCGTGCCGCAACGCGCCACCCACTCGGTCACGGAGCACGAAGAGATCGTGCGGCTCATCCGCGAGGGCGCCGACGCCCTCGACATCGAACTCGCAGCCCGCTACCACCGCTGGCGCACCCTCGACGCCTTCCTCGCCGCGCGGCATCCGGAAGCCGCAACGCCGTCTTCACCGACCCCGCTCCACCCACCGGAGGAACCATGACCGACACCACTGCCGAACTCGCCGCCCGGCACATCCCGCACGACCTGCCCGAGCACATCCAGCACTACATCGACGGCGAGTTCGTCGACTCGGCCGACGGCGACACGTTCGACGTGCTCGACCCGGTCACGAACGAGACCTACGTGCGCGCTGCCGCCGGCAAGAAGGCCGACATCGACCGCGCCGTCGCCGCCGCCCGCCGCGCGTTCACCGATGGCCCCTGGCCGCGGATGCTCCCTCGCGAGCGGTCCCGCGTGCTGCACCGCATTGCCGACATCGTGGAGTCCAGGGATGCCCGCCTCGCCGAGCTCGAGACCTACGACACCGGTCTGCCCATCACCCAGGCGCTCGGCCAGGCGCGTCGTGCTGCGGAGAACTTCCGCTTCTTCGCCGACCTGATCGTGGCGCAGGCGGATGACGCGTTCAAGGTTCCCGGCCGCCAGATGAACTACGTCAACCGCAAGCCGATCGGCGTCGCGGGCCTCATCACCCCGTGGAACACGCCGTTCATGCTCGAGTCGTGGAAGCTCGGCCCCGCGCTCGCGACCGGCAACACCGTGGTGCTGAAGCCGGCGGAGTTCACGCCGCTGTCGGCATCCCTCTGGGCAGGCATCTTCGAGGAGGCCGGGCTCCCGAAGGGCGTTTTCAACCTGGTGAACGGACTCGGTGAGGATGCCGGCGACGCGCTGGTCAAGCATCCGGACGTGCCGCTCATCTCGTTCACCGGTGAGTCGAGCACCGGGCAGCTGATCTTCGGCAACGCGGCACCGTTCCTCAAGGGACTCTCGATGGAGCTCGGCGGCAAGAGCCCCGCCGTGGTGTTCGCCGACGCGGACCTCGACGCCGCCATCGATGCCACGATCTTCGGCGTCTTCTCGCTGAACGGCGAGCGCTGCACCGCAGGCTCGCGCATCCTCGTGCAACGGGATGTCTACGACGAGTTCGTCGAGCGCTACGCGGCGCAGGCGAAGCGCGTGGTCGTCGGCTACCCGCACGAGAAGACCACCGAGGTGGGTGCTCTCGTGCATCCGGAGCACTACGCGAAAGTGATGAGCTACGTCGAGCTCGGCAAGCAGGAGGGCCGGCTTGTGGCCGGCGGCGGACGACCGGATGGCTTCCCCACCGGCAACTTCATCGCGCCGACGGTGTTCGCGGATGTTCCGCCGGCCGCCCGCATCTTCCAGGAGGAGATCTTCGGTCCGGTGGTGGCCATCACGCCGTTCGACACCGACGAGGAAGCCCTCGAGCTCGCCAACGGCGTGAAGTACGGCCTCGCCGCCTACGTGTGGACGAACGATCTGAAGCGCGCCCACAACTTCTCACAGTCGATCGACGCCGGCATGGTGTGGCTCAACTCGAACAACGTGCGCGACCTGCGCACGCCGTTCGGCGGAGTGAAGGCATCCGGTCTCGGCCACGAGGGCGGATACCGCTCGATCGACTTCTACACCGACCAGCAGGCCGTGCACATCACGCTCGGCCCCACGCCGAACCCCACGTTCGGCAAGAACTGACCAACCACCTCAACACCACCCGTTCAGGTCGCACTTTTTGTCGCTTGGATTCGCGTTTACCGACAGAAACTGCGACCTGAACGGGAAAGACAACACGCAAGGACGCTGACCATGACCCACCGCGACGACATGACGCTGACCTCGTCGGGCTTCTACGTCTCCCAGGAGGCGCCGATCGAGTGCGCCGACCCGACGCCGACGCCGCAGGCGACTCCGCCGGACATCCTGCGCTGCGCCTACATGGAACTCGTCGTGAGCGACCTGAAGCGCTCTCGCGACTTCTACGTCGACGTGCTCGGTCTCACGGTGACCGAGGAGGACGAGAACGCCGTCTACCTACGCTCGCTCGAGGAGTTCATCCACCACAACCTCGTGCTGCGCCAGGGCGACGTGCCGGCCGTCGCCGCGTTCTCGTACCGCGTGCGCACTCCTGAAGACCTCGACAAGGCTGTCGCCTTCTATACGGAACTCGGATGCCGCGTCGAGCGTCGCACAGACGGTTACGTCAAGGGCATCGGCGACTCGGTGCGCGTCACCGACCCGCTCGGCTTCCCGTACGAGTTCTTCCACGACGTCGAGCACGTCGAACGGCTCGCCTGGCGCTACGACCTCTACACTCCGGGTTCGCTTGTGCGGCTCGATCACTTCAACCAGGTCACGCCCGACGTGCCGCGTGCGGTGAAGTTCATGCAAGACCTCGGCTTCCGGGTGACCGAAGACATCCAGGACGAGGAGGGCACCGTGTACGCGGCCTGGATGCGCCGCAAGCCCACCGTGCACGACACCGCCATGACCGGCGGCGACGGACCGCGGATGCACCACGTCGCGTTCGCCACCCACGAGAAGCACAACATCCTCGCCATCTGCGACAAGCTCGGCGCACTTCGCCGCTCGGACGCCATCGAGCGCGGCCCGGGACGCCACGGCGTCTCGAACGCGTTCTACCTCTACCTCCGCGACCCCGACGGCCACCGCGTGGAGATCTACACGCAGGACTACTACACCGGCGACCCCGACAACCCGGTCGTCACCTGGGACGTGCACGACAACCAGCGTCGCGACTGGTGGGGCAACCCCGTCGTGCCGAGCTGGTACACGGATGCCTCACTCGTGCTCGACCTCGACGGCAACCCTCAGCCGGTCCTCGCCCGCACCGAGGCCAGCGAGATGAGCGTCACCATCGGCGCCGACGGCTTCTCGTACACCCGCGGCGACGAGGGCCAGCAGTCCATGCCCGAGTGGAAGCAGGGCGAGTACAAACTCGGCCACCAGGTGTAGCGGCAGGCTCCATATCTCGTGTCCGACGGCGTATTCGTCCTGCTTGCCAACAAATTCTCCGCATTTGTCTTGTGATCCAACAAATGCGGCGTTATGTTGGCGAAGTCGTCGCCGTGTGATCAGCGGACCGTCGTCCGTCCCACGGCATCGACTCTCGATGAGGAGGAAGTTGTGCGCAAGGTTCGGGATTCGTACAAGGCTGATTCGGGCAGTCGGCCGCCGGAGATTTCGCGTCGTACCGTCATCCAGGCCGGGGCAGCCGCGGCGGGACTCTCCGTCGTTGGACTGTCGTCGCTCGGTCTGGCGGCGCCGGCGTTCGCTGCGCCGAGCGACTCTGGTCACGGCTACAACGTGGCCCCGTTCGGCCCGGTGGACGTCGTACCAAGCACGACGGGCGGGCTGTCCTATGCCCGTGCGGTGCGGTTCGGCACTTCTGGCCCGGGCCAGCCCCGTCCGCTGCTGGCCACCTACCAGAGCTTCGGCGGCACGCCGTTTCCGCTCTACCGCAGCAACGACGATGGTCAAACCTGGGCTCAGCAGGGCAGCATCCTCGGCGCCGGCGCGCCCGCCGGGATCTACGTGCAGCCCTACCTGTACGAGCTTCCAAGAGCTTTCGCTGGACTGCCGAAGGGCACGCTGCTTTTCGCATGCAACTACTGGGCGATCGATACCTCACAAGGGTTCAGGTTCACGAGCACCAACATCCAGCTGTACGCAAGCACCGACGGCGGCACGAGCTGGAGGTTCCTGAGCACTGTCGCTCAGGGCGGGCCACCCAACACGACGAACGGTGCCACGCCGGTATGGGAACCCTTCCTGCTGCTGCACAACAACAACCTGATCTGTTACTACTCCGACCAGCGTGACCCGAACTACGGGCAGAAGCTCGCTCACCAGACCAGCACGGACCTGCAGACATGGGGCCCGGTCGTCAATGACGCCACCGGCACGACGTACGCGGAACGGCCCGGTATGACGACCGTGGCGCGTCTGCGCGGCGACCTGTGGATCATGACGTACGAGTTCGGTGAGCCCGACGACCCCGCCAACCCGGACCAGAACAACTACACGTACCACGTGCACTACCGGATCGCGAAAGACCCGGAGTCGTTCCGGTTCTCCACCGACACGCCGCTCGTTCCGCCGGAAGGGAGCACCGCACCCAACGGTGCCCCCGTCGTGTCGTGGTCACCATACGGGGGCGAGAACGGAACGATCATCGTCACGGACAACGACGACGCCGACTTCTTGATCAACCGCGACCTGGGTGACCCCACCAAATGGACGCGGCTCTCCTCGCCGATGCCGGCCGGATACAGCCGGTTCACGATGCCACTGGACGAGCCCCTCTATTCGCAGGACCCCGGTCTCCTCTTCGTCATTACGGGAGCGCAGTACGGCGAACCTGGGGGTGTCGAGGCGGGGATCATCTCGCTTGCCGACGGAAACGTCGGTGGCGGTCCGCGGGCCCGCAGCTCGAGTTCACCAAGCCTGAACCGTCAGGCTTTCGTGCAGAACGCGATCGCGAACTTCCGCGCGCAACACTCGGGCCAGTAAGCGCCGGCGCCGGTCCAGTGGGCGTGAGCCTCCCGCTGGACCGGCGCCGCAGCATTTGGGCTGCTCGTCAGCGCCGGAAGACCCGCACAGCGAGCCAGACGGCGCCTGCGGCCGCTGCTGCGAGCGCCACACCCACGGCGGCGAGGCCGAGCGGGTTCTCCTCGGCGGCGATGCGGATGCGCTTGGGCACGTTCAGCTTGTCTTGGAGGGCATCCAGAGTCGCGGCGAGCTCCGCGCGAGCGGCGGCCACGTCAGCAGCGGGGCTGGAGCCCTTGCCCTTCTCCGCATCGCGCCGGGCGCCCTCCGAGACGGTGCCGGATTCCACAGGCTCAGTGGTCATAGTCGCCCAGCCCCCTCACCGCATTGACGTCGCGCTTGACGCTCTCGATCGTCTCGGTCGGCGCGGGCGGCATGCCCCGTCGCAACGAGAGCATTCCGACGAAGCCGAAGATCCCGGCCAGGATCAGCAGGCCGGCCGCCACGATGAGTGCGGCGAGCCAGGCCGGCAGGGCGACCGCGATGCCGAGCACCGCCGCGGCCACGAGCACGCCGAGCATGAAGAACAGCAGTGCACCGGCCACGACGAACATGCCGATGCCGATCCCGAGGCTGATGGCCTTGCGGACCATCTCGGCCTTGAGCTGTGCGAGCTCCGCCTTGAGCAGCGCGACCACGAGGCCGGGAAGATCCCGCAGCAACTGGATCAGCGAACGCTTGTCCCGCAGCCCACGGTCCCCGATGGTGGACGGCCGCATGCCCGGCGACTGCGGGTTCTGCGAACCCGACGGACGAGCACTCTCGGACATCAGGATGCCCGCCCGCCCGATCCTGAGCCTCCGGACCGCGTGCGCCGCTGCCCCGACCTGGCGGCCGTCGTTGCCGACTCGTCCGTCGGCGCATCCGTCTTCGAGGCCGACCCGTTCGACTTGGACGCCGAACCGTTCGACTTCGTGACGGCCCGCTTGATGTTCTCGGTCACGACCGTGCCGAGGTCACCGATGCGATCGGCCGTGTAGTCCTGCACGGAATGCACCTGCTTCCGTACGACCGGCGAGTCCCACACCTTGAGCCAGGCGGACTTGATCTGCTCGTACCTCTGCCGTCCGGCCCGAGTGCCGAGCACGTACCCGGCTCCCAGCCCGACGACGAAGAGAACCTTGCCTTTCATGGTGCCCCCGCCCCTGCAGTGTTCGTCTTACGACGCTCGATGTTCACACCGACCGATCGCCCGATCAGCCGTTGCCGGTCAGCGTCTTCCAGCGTAGTGCGCGGATGCGTTCGGCGGCCTTGCGGGCATCCGGAACCACCGATGCGAGCCCGGTTCCCGTCAGCCAAGAGCCCGTCACCTCGAGTCCTTCCACCCCTTCTACCGCGCTGCGCACCCGGTCGATTCGCTCTCGCTGCCCTTGCGCGGCAACGGGAGGAGCGTTCGTCCAGCGCACTGCATCCGATCCGACGACACTAGATTCCGCTAGCGGAATATTCAAGAGGGTTGACGCGTCGGCGATAGCGCGCAAGCGGATGCCCTGCTCGTCCATTCCCGCCAGCGGGCTGGGCGATCCGGCCCGTCCGTACGACAGCCGGAGCACATGGCGGCCGGCGGGGAGCTGCTGCGCGACCCACTGCCACTTCGCGGTGACGTGCGTCAGCGCCTTCGCGGCTACCTGGCTCCGCGACACGGTCTCTGCCACGAGCATTCCGGTGCCGCGGGGCGCTGAGTCGAGGCGCGAATCGTCCACCACGAGCGTCACGATGTCGACCGTCGACGGGTTCGGCCAATTCAGCTCGGCGAGTGACGTCAGCGAATCGGATGCCCGTGCCAGCAGCGGCAGCGCCGCCTCCGCGGGTGCCGCCACCAGCACGACGTCGGCGTCGAGCGTCTCCCCGTCGGCGAGCTGTACCAGCCACCGGCCCGGCCGTCGCGGCGGTTGTGCTGGCGCCGCGGTGCTCACCGATTCCCCACGTGCGTCTCCGAAGGCCGCATCGACGGATGCGGCGAGCGCCTCGGTGTCCGCGCGGGACGCGTGCTCCTGCGTCCCGCTTCCATTCCCAGACCGGTCGGCTTCGGCTGAAGCGTCCTCCCCGCCGGGACGCAACCCGACCACCTTCGACCCGGTGCGCAACACGGCGCCGCGGGCACGGGCATCCGCCGCCAGCACGTCGATGAGCCTGGCCATGCCGCCGACGAGTCCGCCGACCGCGGAGCCGGCCTTCGCGTTCTCCCGCAGAATCGAGACGCCGCCGGAGAGCGAGCCGGTGCGGGTGATGGCCGCGTTGAGGCCGGGCGCGGCGACGGCCACGTCGAGTTCGTCGGGCGACGCCGAGTACACGCCCGTGGTGACCGGAGCGACCAGGTTCTGCAGCACGGACTCCCCCATGCGACGTCGCACGAGCACCCCGAGGTTGCGCTCCTCGCCGATCTTGAGCACGGGCATCAGCCGGTCGAGGTACGCACGGAACGCGCCACCCCAGCCGATCGCGGCGATAACGTCGCTCGCCAGCGGCGAGCTCGGGATGCCGAGCAGCCCTGCCTTCGGCATCGGCACTGCGCGTCCAGGGAGTTGAAGCCAGGCACCCGCGGCCAGCGGGGACACCACGTCGTCGGTGAGCCCGAGCTCCTCGAGCAGCTCGGCCACGTGACCGCCGCGGGTGGCGAAGCTCTCGGCGCCGGCATCCAGCTGGATGCCCGCGACCTCGTGCCGCGCGACGCTCCCGCCGAGTTCCTGACGTTCCTCCAGCACGGTCACCTCGAAGCCGGGCCGCGCGGTCTCCCGTGCGGCCACCAGCCCCGCTGCGCCTCCGCCGATGACGACGACGCGGGTCGGCTCGTCGCTGATCGCGTGCTCGAGCGCCTCGCGAACCCTGCGCTCCTGCTCCGGCGAGAGCGACGCCGGGTCGGATCCGCCCGCGCGTCGGGTGCTCCGTGGGCTCATGTCGGCAACCCGTGCACGAGTTCGACGATGCGGGTGAGAACGGCCGGGTCCGTCTCGGGCGGCACACCGTGTCCGAGGTTGACGACATGCGACGGAGCGCTGCGCCCGCGCTCGACCACGTCGCGCACGTGCGCCTCGATGATCGGCCACGGAGCGTCCAGGTAGGCGGGGTCGATGTTGCCCTGCAACGGAACGATGTTGCCCAGCCGCCTGCTCGCCTCGTCGAGCGGCACCCGGTAGTCGACGCCGACCACGTCGGTGCCGATGTCGTGCATGGCCCTCAGCAGCTCGCTGGTGCCGACGCCGAAGTGCACGATCGGCACGTTGCGCCTGACGGGCATCCCGGTCACCGGGTCGGATGGCTCGTCCGGATCGGGATACGAGAGGTCGCGCACGTACGAAAGCGCGCGAGCGGATGCCGGTGCGACATGCCGCGTGTAATCCTCCAGCGACAGCGCGCCGGCCCACGAGTCGAAGAGCTGCGCCGCGCTGGCCCCGGCCAGCACCTGGGTGCGGAGGAACGTGCCCGTCACGTCGGCGGCCCAGGCCATCAGGGCGTGCCAGGCATCCGGATCCGCGTGCATGAGCGTGCGCGCACGAATGTGGTCCTTCGACGGACCGCCCTCGACGAGGTATGCAGCGAGCGTGAATGGTGCGCCGGCGAATCCGATCAGCGGAATGTGTCCGAGCTCGGCGAGACCGCTGACCGTCTGCCGCACGCCCTCCGCCACGGGGGCGAGAGCATCCGGGTCGAGGGTCGGCAGCGCAGCGATGTCTGCCGCCGTCCGTACGGCGGCGCCGAGCACCGGCCCCTTGCCCGGCACGATGTCGATGTCGACCCCGGCCGCCTTGAGCGGCACGACGATGTCGCTGAAGAAGATGCCGGCGTCGACCCGGTGCCTGCGCACCGGCTGCAGCGTGATCTCGCTGGCGAGCGCGGGGTCGAGGCAGGCATCCAGCATGCTCGTCCCGATGCGCAGCTCACGGTACTCGGGCAGGGAGCGGCCGGCTTGACGCATGAACCACACGGGCAGCACGGCGGGACGACGGCCCGAGTAGGCGGTGATGAGCGGCGACCTGGACGTGAGCCCTGCGACGAGCGGATGCTCCGCCGCAAGTTCCTGCGAATCCTCGGTCGTCTGCCTGCTCTGCATATGCTGCGCGGTCGGCTCGGATGGCGCGGCCGGTTCGGGTGACGTCACACGCTCGATTGTCCCATCCGTCGCTGGATGTCCCGCCGTCCGAATACACAGAGACACCGGCGTACCATCGAACGCGTGCTTCTCTGCTTCACCGCGAGCCATCGCACGGCCGACTTCGAATTGCTCGAGCGGCTCGAACGGCACGCGGGTGACGTCGACGCGGCACTGCGAGCGCGCACGGATGCCTTCGCGGGGTCCGTCGTGCTGGCCACCTGCAACCGGTTCGAGGCCTACCTCGACGTGACGGATGCCGCCGCTGCCGATGCCGCGCGCCTCGCGCTCGCCACCATCGGCGACGCCACCGGCGTCGCGCCCGAAGAGCTGAGGGCATCCACCACGGTGGTCCGCGACCATGGCGTCGCCGACCACCTGTTCTCCGTGGCCAGCGGCCTCGAGTCGCTCGTCGTGGGCGAGGGCGAGATTGCGGGCCAGGTGCGCCGGGCGCTCGAGAAGGCGCGCAGGCACGGCAGCGCGACGAGCGACCTGGAGCGGCTGTTCCAGAACGCGTCGCGGGTCTCGCGCGAGGTGAAGAACGGGACGAAGGTCGGCTCGGCCGGTAGGTCGATCGTGCGACTCGCCCTGGAGCTCGCCGCGAGCCGGATCGCGGACTGGGCGAGCGCGAACATCCTGCTGGTCGGCACAGGCAACTACGCGGCCACGACCCTGAAAGCGCTCCGCGACCGCGGCGCCGAGAACGTTCGGGTGTGGTCGCGTACCGGACGCGCACAGGCGTTCGCCGTGAAGCACGACATCGAAGCGGTGGAGCGCGATGGACTCGTCGAGGCGGTGGCTGCGGCCGAGCTCGTGGTGACGTGCAGCGTCGCCCCGACCGTGCTGCTCGACCGCGAACTCGTCGAGCAGGCCAGTCATCGGCCGGATGCCGTGGTGCACCGTCTCGTGATCGATCTCGGGCTGCCTCGCAATGTCGACCGCGACGTGGCGTGGGTGACCGGCACCGAACTGCTCGACCTCGAGACGATCGGTCTGCACGCGCCGCTCGAGGACTTCACCGCGACCGACCGCGCCCGAACGATAGTCGGTGACGCCGCAGCGGAGTTCGCGGCCAAGGGCGACGAGCGCGAAGCCGAGCCCGCCGTGGTCGCCCTGCGCACGCACGTGTTCGGCCTGCTCGAGGCGGAGATCGAACGTGCTAGGCGGCGCAGCGGCTCACCGGAGCAGGCGGAGCAGACCGAGGCAGCGCTGCGGCACCTGGTCGGGGTGCTGCTGCACACGCCGTCCGTACGAGCCCGCGAGCTGTCGCGCGACGGCGACGCGGACGCTTTCATCGAGGGCGTGAACGCCGTCTTCGGGCTCGATTCGGAAGCGCGGCCGACCCTGCGTATCGTTGCGGACGAGGGCCAGGCATCCTGATCCGAGCGACTCGGATGCCGTCAGAGACGACGAGGGGACTTCAACAACACATGACTTCCGAGACGACGAACGACGCCGGTCTGCTGGCTCTGCCCTTCGAGACGCGGGAGATCTCCACCGAGCGGTTGCGACTGCGACCGCTGACGAAGAGCGATCTGGAGAGCCGCAGCGCGAATTACCAGAAGCGCACCGATGTCGTGCGCTACCTGCGCTGGGAGGTACACGACCACGACGAGCCGGCGAAGAACCTCGAGAAGCGCATCGCACTTCAGCGACTGGCGCACGACGGCGACGGCCTCATCTTCGCGGTCGAGTTGTGCGCGACGGATGGCTCCGATGAGCACCGCGTGATCGGGGACGTCAGCCTGTTCGTGAAGAGCGCGAAGGATGCCCAGGTCGAGATCGGCTGGGTGTTCCATCCGGCAGTGCACGGGCGCGGCTTCGCCACGGAGGCGACCACGGCGCTGCTGAAGGTGGCGTTCGACGAACTGGGCGCGCACCGGGTGTACGCGGAGCTGGATGCCGCGAACGAGGCATCCGCTCGGCTGTGCGAGATTCTCGGGATGACACGCGAGGCACTGCTGCGTGACCGCGACCATGTGGACGGCGAGTGGCGCGACGTCGCCATCTTCGGCCTGCTGGACCGCGAGTTCGCGGCAACGCAGGCCGTTACCGCCTGACTCCGGGCTCTCGAAGGGACATTCGCGCGCGCCTGCCCCGGTCGTGACCTGCATCCGTGCACCATGGGTGGATGAGCGATCAGCAGGGATTCCCCGAGCCGTTCGGCGACGCGGATGGCGGTGGGTCCGGCGGTCCCGACGGACCGAACAGGGGCATCCGCGGGCGCACGGTCGCCATCATCGTGCTGGCCATCGTGGTCGTTGTGCTCATCATCGTGGTCGCCTCGCTCGTCTACGCCCAGAGCGGCAAGGTCACGCCGACGTCGAGCCCGACTGTGACGACATCCAGCCCGACTCCCACACACAGCAGCACACCGACGCCGACGCAGACATCCGGTGCGGTGGCGACGTGCTCGGTGAGCGACCTCTCCGTGACGCTCGGCTCGTTCAGCGGCGCGGCCGGAAGCGACTACGTGCCGATCGTCTTCACGAACACGTCGTCGAAGCCGTGCGAGCTGCATGGCTTCCCCGGTGTCTCGTTCGTGGGCAAGGGCAACGGAACACAACTCGGTGCCGCGGCCGACTGGGACCAGTCCAAGCCGATCGTGCAGAACACTCTGCAGCCGGGCTCCGCCGTCGCCGCGAACCTGCGCATCGTGCAGGCGGGCAACTACAGCTCGAGCGAATGCCAGCCGCTCGCCGCCGACGGTTTGCGCGTCTACCCACCGCACTCCACGAAGTCGGTCTTCGTGAAGGATGCCAGCCTCACCGCGTGCCAGAACGACAAGGTGCATCTGCTCACGGTGGTCTCCCCCGTCGCCCCGCACTAGGGAGTCGCCGATAGCCTTCTCGGACGCCGCACTCCACGGTTCAAGTCGCGCAGATGGCCCTTTTGGGCGGCTCTTCAGGGCCATCTGAGCGACTTGGACGAAACCAACCGGCGGTGCGGGTATCACGCGACGCCGAGGTAGGCCTCCTTGATGGCCGAGTTCGTCAGCAACTCCCTGCCCGTTCCGCTGTGCGTGATCGTTCCGGTCTCCAGCACGAACGCGCGGTGGGCGCGCGCGAGAGCCTGATTCGCGTTCTGCTCGACGAGCAGGATCGTGGTGCCCTGCTCGTTGATCTCGGTGATGATGCGGAAGATCTGCTTGATGAACTGCGGGGCGAGGCCCATCGACGGCTCGTCGAGCAGCAGGAGCCGTGGCCGGCCCATCAGCGCCCGGCCGATCGCGAGCATCTGCTGCTCGCCGCCCGACATGGTGCCTCCGGCCTGCGTCTTGCGTTCCTCCAGCCGGGGGAAGAGCCCGAACACGCGTTCCAAGTCGGCCTTGACACCCGTGCGGTCCTTGCGAGCGTACGTGCCCATGTCCAGGTTCTCGAGCACGGTCATCCCGGGAAAGATCCCGCGACCCTCTGGCGATTGGGAGATGCCGTTCGCGACCCGGATGTGCGCCTTCGTCCTCGTGATGTCCTGACCGTCGAACCGGATGGACCCCTTGGTCAGGTTCAGCAGGCCGGAGATGGCCTTCATGGTCGTGGTCTTGCCCGCACCGTTCGCACCGATGAGCGAGACGATCTCGCCCTCCTCGACGGTGAACGACAGACCGTGCAGCGCCTCGATGCGGCCATAGGAGACCACGACATCGTTCAGTTCAAGCAGCGTCGTCATCGGGCTCTCCCAGGTAGGCGGAGATCACGCGAGGGTCGTTGCGCACCTCGGCGGGCGATCCGTCCGCGATCTTCTTTCCGAACTCCAGCACCACGATGCGGTCGCAGACTCCCATCACGAGTTTCATGTCGTGCTCGATCAGCAGCACGGTGTAGCCGTCGGCGCGGATGGTGCGGATGAGCTCCATCAGCTGCTCCTTCTCCGCCGGGTTGAAGCCGGCGGCCGGCTCGTCCAGGCAGAGCACCTTCGGGTCCGTCGCCAGCGCCCGCGCGATCTCCAGCCTGCGCTGGCTGCCGTAGGGCAGGTGACGCGACAGCGTGTCTGCGGAATCCGCGATGCCCACGAATTCGAGCAGGGCGAGACCCCGCTCCACCGACGACTTCTCCTCGCGGTAGTGGCGCCGGCTGCGCACCAGCGCACCTGGCACGCTCGTGCGGTGGCGGGCATCCAGGCCCACCACGACGTTCTCCAGTGCCGTCATCTCGCCGAACAGGCGGATGTTCTGGAACGTGCGCGCGAGGCCCGCCCTGGTGATCTTGTGCTGCTTCTTGCCCTTGATCGATGCGCCCTCCATGAGCACATCGCCGCTGGTCGGACGGTAGACGCCGGTCATTGCGTTGAACGCAGTCGTCTTGCCCGCTCCATTCGGCCCGATCAGCCCGAGGATCTCACCGCGGTTGATGTGGAACGTCACGTCGTCGAGAGCCGTCAGGCCACCGAACTTCACCGTGACCGCCTTGACCTCTACGAGCTTCTCACCGACCTCGACGGTGATCTCCCGGTCCGGCGCCGCTGCTTCGGCGAGCTCCGCATCGACCCCGGCTTCGGCGAGCGTGGCCGCGTTCTCCTCCTCGGCTGGAATATCCGCGTCGGCCTCCGGCGTCGGGTCGGGCCCGACGTCGGTGAGGTCGGCGTCGTCGGGGCCCGCGTTCGGCACGGGCTCCGGCAGCGCCCCGAGATTCGGATCGTGCTCGACGGGGACGCGTTCCGGCCGCTCGTCGCGTGTCTCGTCGTTCTTCTCGCTCATTCGGCACCTCCGTCCCTGGTGTCGGTCGGAACGACGCCCGTGACGGGAGCACCCTCGGGGCGAGCACGCCACACGGCTGTCGCCTCCGAATCGTCGCCGGGGTTCGTGCCGCCGCCGGGCTTCGTGCGTGCCTCCTTGAGCTCTCGCACCTTGTCTGCCACCAGGCGCGAGTAGGTGAGCAGGTGGGATTTCGCCGCGATCAGGCCCTGCGGACGGAAGATCATCATGACGATCAGCAGCACGCCGAAGATGAGGTACTTCCAGTCCGCGATGGCGGTGAACCGCAGCGGGATGTACGCCACGATCGCGCCGCCCAGGATGGCGCCGACCTTGTTGCCGGAGCCGCCGAGCACGACGGCCGCGACGAACAGGATCGAGGTGGCCACGTCGAACTTCTGGTTGTTCACGAAGCTCACCTGCCCGGCGAAGAGCGCTCCCGAGAGACCGCCGATGCCTGCGCCGATCGCGAACGCCCACAGCTTGAACTTGAACGTCGGAACGCCCATGATCTCGGCGGCGTCCTCGTCTTCGCGGATCGCGATCCAGGCGCGGCCCACGCGGCTGCGCTCGAGGTTGCCGACGAACATGAGGATGATCACGATGACCGTCACGGCCAGCCAGTACCAGGGGGTGCCGTTCGAGGCCGAGAAGACCGCGTGACCCTGGGCATCCGTTCCCGGCGGATGCCCGACCTCCTGGAACCCGACCTGCCCGCGAGCGGCGGGGATGATCGTGGCCAGGATGCGGATGATCTCACCGAACCCCAGCGTCACGATGGCCAGGTAGTCGCCGCGTAGCCGCAGTGTGGGCAGGCCGAGTGCCACACCGAAAACCATGGCGATACCGATGGCGAGGGGGAGCGTCCACAGGTACGGGATGTGGATCGCCGTCGAGTCTGGCGAGGTGAAGAACGCCGCCGTGTACGACCCGATCGCGAAGAACGCGATGTACCCGAGGTCGAGCAGGCCGGCGAATCCGATCACGACGTTCAGGCCCACCGCCACCAGCGCGTACACCGCCATCTGGAAGCATGAGATCGGGAAGTCGTTCCCGGGCTCCGTCGTGATCAGCCACGGGTTGGCGACCGGAAGGTAGTAGACCGCGGCCAGCACGATGGCGAGGAACAGCCACTGCTGCCAGCGCGCCATGCGGTTCCACCGACGACGCCAGCCGCCGAGGAACTGCCGGCGGCCGCCGAACGACTCCTCCGCAACCAGCTGCTGCGACTTGCGAGCGGTCGGCATGGGCGTGCCGCCTCCGATGGCGCTCATGCGCGGCTCCTTCCAAGGGACTGCCCGAGCAAGCCGGACGGACGCACCAGCAGCACGAGCACCAGCACGATGAACGCGACGACGTCGGTCCACTGCGAGTCGCCGAGCAACAGCTGACCGTAGTTGCCGATCACGCCGATCAGCAGTCCGCCCAGCAGGGCGCCCCGCACGTTGCCGATTCCGCCGAGCACTGCGGCGGCGAACGCCTTGATGCCGAGCACGAAACCTCCGTTGTAGATGACGCCGCTGGGCACCTTCATCACGTAGAACAGCGCCGCCGCTCCGGCGAGGATGCCGCCGATCACGAACGTGGTGACGATGATGCGGTCCTTGTTGACGCCCATCAGCGTCGCCGTGTCGGGATCCTGTGCCACGGCACGAATGCCGCGACCCACCCGGGAGCGCCGGATGTACTGGTCCGTCGCGACCATCATCACGATGGCGGCGATGATGATCGTCAGCTGCTGGCTGTCGATGATCGCACCGAACACCTGGAACACCGGCGTCGGGATGAACATCGTCACGGCCGGCTCCGCGTTCGACCCGCGCACCAGGAAGATGATGTATTGGATCGAGAAGGATGCGCCGATCGCGGTGATCAGGAACGCGAGCCTCGACGCGCCACGCCGCCGTAGTGGCCGGTAGGCGACCCGCTCGATGATGAACGCGGTCACGACCGAGAACACCATGCCGACGATCATCGCCAGCAGGAGGTTCGCGATGATCGCCCAGATCGAGAGGTTCGGCGGGTTCGGCCCGAAACCGAGCGTGGTCAGCGTCGCGACGACGCCGTAGCACCCCATGATGAACACCTCGGAGTGCGCGAAGTTGATGAGGTTCAGAACGCCGTAGACGAGCGTGTAGCCGAGAGCCACCAGCGCGTAGATGGCGCCGAAGGTGAGACCGTCGAAGGTCGCTGGCCAGAAATTCTGAACGAGTGAGCCAACGTCGAAGTTGATCCAGCTGTTATCGGCGTGGACGGATGCCGGCAGAGCCGCCGGCAGGGCGAGGAGGGTGGCGAGCATGTGGTTCTTCCGGTGCCGTGTCGAACCCCGACCACGTCGTCGGGGTCCGGCTGTTTCGGGTCAAGCATGGCCGCGTCGTGGGGCGGATTGGAAACGCCCCACGACGCGGCCTTCACGTGAACGGCGCGACTAGCCGATCGCTCCGACCGACACGATCTTGCCGTTGTCGACCTTGTACCCGAACACCGCGGACTTCGCGAGCTCACCCGTGGAGTCCCACTTGAGGTGCTTGCTCAGGCCGTCCGCGTCGTAGTTCGTCACCCAGTTGAGCAGCTTCGAACGGTCGGTGTTGCCCTTGTCGATACCGGAGAGCAGCACGGTCGCCGAGTCGTAGCCCTCTACAGAGTACGTTCCCGGTGCCATATTGAACGCCGACTGGTAGGCATCCGAGAAGCTCTTGATGAGCTCGCCCGGGATGCAGGGGCAGGTGAAGTAGGCGTTCTCGGACGCGTTGCCTGCGAGCTTGATGAACTGGTCGTCCTTCACGCCGTCGGGGCCGATGAAGACGCCCTTGTATCCCTTGTTCACCAGCTGCTGGTCGAACGGCGCACCCTCGGCGTAGTAGCCGGAGTAGAACACCGCGTCGGGCTTCGCGTTGATGATCTTGCTGACCGTGGCCGAGAAGTCCTTCTGGCCGGTGGTCACCTTGTCGGTTCCGGCGACCGAGGAGCCGAGCGCCTTCTGGATGGCCGTGGAGAGCCCGATGCCGTAGTCGGAGTCATCCTGCACCACGTAGACCTTCTTGGCCTTCAGCTTGTCGGTCGCGAAGGTCGCCGCTGCCGGACCCTGCACGTTGTCGTTGCCCAGGGCACGGAAGAACGTCTTCCAGCCGTTCTGCGTCAGCGTCGGGTTCGTGGCCGATGGCGTGATGTGCACGAGGCCGGCCTGCTCGAAGATTCCGCCGGTCGCCTTCGACTCGCCGGAGAACGGAAGGCCGACGACACCGATGATGTCGGACTCGTTCACCGCCTGGGTCACGACGCCGGGAGCCTTGCCCGGGTCACCCTCGGTGTCGAACTTCTTGAACTGCACCTGGCAGCCCGGGTTCGCCTTGTTGTGCTGGTCGATCGCCAGCTGAACGCCGTTGAAGATGTTGATGCCGAGCTGCGCGTTCGGGCCGGTCTCCGCGCCGATGTAGCCGATCGTCAGGTTGCTGTCGCACTTCGCCTTGCCGTCGCCTGCGGGAAGCACGGCGTTCTTCGAGACGTCGATCGACGTCTGGACCGGCAGGTCGACTTTGCTGGTGCTGGAGGTGGATCCCCCGGTCGACGACTGGTTCACACAGCCGGCCGTCAGGAGCGCGACCGCCGCTGCCGCGGCCAGCGCTCCGATGATCCTCTTGGTTGCCATGGAGGTTGCCTTTCAGGTCCTGTGCCAGGGGCGGGTTGTGCCCCTTTGCACGGTTGCAATGTCCTGAACCGTAGACGAGTCTTCAGACCCCCCGCAACGCATTGGGCCAGTGTTGTGCCAAATCTTTACAAAGTGAACACATAAGGCGGCCTTGCTCTCACGTCGGGCCCTGCCAGCGGCATCGCAGCGCTCACCAGAGCGCCCCAGGATTCAGTGGACGTATTCGAGCAGGTCGCGGCCGACGGCGCGCATCCCGTCGAGCACTCCGAGCCGTGCAGACAGTTCCCTGTCGTCGAAGGATGTCGACACCACGTACGCGACGCCCGCCCGCGGACCGCGCAGCACGCCGACCTCGCTGCGCACACCGGCGTCTGCGCCCGTCTTGTTCATCAGCAGCAGGCCGTGGTCCGGACCGCGATGCGCCAGCGGGTCGAGCCCGAAAGCGCTCGCCACCATCGAGAGGTCGTGGTTCAGCGAGAGCCACCCCACGACGCGCTTGCTCGTTCCGGCATCCACGACCTCACCCCTGGCGAGCGACGCGAACAGCCAGGTGAGCTCCTTGGCGCTTCCCACGGAGAGCTGCGGTGCGTCATCCGGTCCCCGATGGTCGCGCACCAGATCGAGCATCGCGGTCTGACGCAGACCGAGCTGTTCGGTGCGCGCGCTCACCGACTCGAGCCCCACCCGGCGCAGCAGCACATTCGTGGCGAGGTTGTCGCTGGCTGCGCCGACGAGGACCGCCAGATCGGCCAACGGAAGCGAGGGAGCGACAAGGTGCTGCCAGATTCCGGAGTCGCCCACGGCATCCGTTTCCAACCGGTCGACGAGGCTCAGCGCGCTCGTGTCGCGCGCCTCGAGCCTCGCGGCCACCTCGATGAGCAGCAGCACCTTGCCGATCGACGCGGTAGGCATGACCACGTGGTCGTCGACCGAGAACAGCACGGCACCGGTCGTGAGGTCGATGGCCCTTGCGGATACCTGCACACCGGCGAGCGCAAGCTCCCCGAGAGCCGCGAAGCCCCTGGCGAAGCTGTCTCCTGGCTCGCGCCCCCGGTGTTTGCCGCGTCGCCCGCCCGCATGCCTGGATCGGCGTTCTGAGCCTTGGACGGGGGCGCTCACGGTCTTGTTCGGTCCTCGAAGCTTCGTGCTGCTGGAATGGATGCCGCGTCCCCCGTCGCGGCATCCTGGCGTGCTTACATCAAACCACGCCGCGAGCCCCCCGGGCCGTGAGTCACCAGATGTGCACGCGGTGCTCAGGGGATAGCCATAGTGCATCCGTCGGCTGCACATCGAATGCGTCGTAGAACGCGTCGATGTTGCGCACGATCTGGTTGCACCGGAACTCGTTCGGCGAGTGCGGGTCGATCGCGAGCAAGCGGATGACCTCCTCGTCACGGCTCTTCTGCTGCCAGGCCTGCGCCCAGGAGAGGAAGAACCGCTCAGCGCCCGACAGCCCGTCGATCACCGGCGGTTCGGCACCGTTCAGCGACAGCAGGTACGCCTTCCAGGCGATGCCGAGGCCGCCGAGATCGCCGATGTTCTCGCCGATCGTGAGCGCGCCGTTCACGTGATACTGCGGCACCTGCGCGGGAGCGAGCGCGTTGTACTGGGCGATCAGCGCGCGCGTGCGCTTCTCGAACGCACGGCGGTCATCCGTCGTCCACCAGTCGGCGAGCTTGCCGTTGCCGTCGAACTTCGAACCCTGGTCATCGAATCCGTGCCCGATCTCGTGACCGATCACCGCGCCGATCGCTCCGTAGTTGGCAGCGTCATCCCGGTTCGGATCGAAGAACGGGTACTGCAGCATCGCGGCAGGGAACACGATCTCGTTGAACCCCGGGTTGTAGTAGGCGTTGATCGTCTGCGGCGTCATGAACCACTCGTCGCGGTCGATCGGCTTGCCGATCTTGTCGAGCTCGCGCCGGAACTCGAACTCCGCAGCGCGCCGCACATTGCCCATCAGGTCGGTGGGATCGGTCATCAGGCCGGAGTAGTCGCGCCACTTGACCGGGTAGCCGATCTTCGGCGTGAACTTCGACAGCTTCTCGAGCGCGCGGTTCCGGGTCTTCTCGCCCATCCAGTCCAGCGTGCGGATCGACTGCCGGTACGCATCGACCAGGTTGCCGACGAGGATGTCCATGCGACGCTTCGACTCCGGCGGGAAGTGGCGCTCGACGTAGACGCGGCCGACGGCCTCGCCCATCGCGCCCTCCACCAGCGACACACCGCGCTTCCACCGTTCGCGGATCTTCGGCGTACCGGTGAGGGTGCGCCCGTAGAAGTCGAAGTTCTGGTTCACGAAATCGCCGCTCAGGTACGGAGCCGCATCGTGAAGCACCCGCCAGCGCAGCCAGTCGCGCCACTGGGCCAGGCGCTGCTCGCGCAGCAGCGAGCCGAGCCCGGCGGTGAAGCTCGGCTGGCGCAGTACCACCTCATCGAAGGCGCCGTCCGGCGCGCCGAGGGCCTTCAGCCAGGCGCCGAGGTCGACGCCGCTGGCCAGGGAGGCGGCATCCCTCCAGTTGTAGAGGTTGTACGTCTTCTCGCTGTCGCGGCTGGCGACGTTGTCCCAGTGCGCCTTGGCGATGTCGGTCTCGAGGTCGAACACGTTCTGCGCGCGGCGCGGCGCCTCCGGCACGCCCGCCAGCTCGAACATGCGCTGCACGTGCGCGAGGAAGGCGGCACGCACCGACGCGAACTTCGGCTCGCGGTAGTAGCTCTCGTCGGGCAGCGAGATGCCGCCCTGCTCGACGAACACGAGGTAGCGCTCCGGATCGCCGGGGTCGTTGTCGACGAACAGCTGGTAGAAACCGCTGAGCCCGCTCTTCTCCAGGCGTCCGATGGCTTCGAGCAGATGCGGGATGGAGCGGATGTTCCCGGCCAGCGCCAGGCGCGACTCCACGGGCGAGATACCGAGCTTCTCGATGCGCTCGGTGTCCATGAAGCTGGAGAACAGGTCGCCGAACTTGCGCGCCTCTGTGCCCTCCTCGGCGCGCTGGGCGTCGTCGATGATCTCCCTTACGGCCTTCTCCGACTGCTCGGCGAGGATCATGAACGATCCCCACCTGGCCTTGTCAGAGGGAATGTCGGTGCGTGTCGTCCACTTGCCGTTCACGTGCCGGAACAGGTCGTCCTGGGGCCGGATGCCAGCATCCAGCTCATCGGTCAGGATGCCGGAGGCAAGAACGGATGCCCCGTCGTCCGGCGTCTGCTCCGGCTTCTGCGCCGCGTCACTCATGTCTTCCAGATTAGGCGAGCGACGACGGGTTCAGCGCCGACGGGAAGTTACCGGGTGCTACACACGTTCACACGATTCGACAGCCAGGCGGTAAGAGAACGAGAGTTGAAGTATGAAACACCTGAAGGGCGCGGTCGCCGTCGCGGCCGCCGCAGCGCTCCTGCTCACCGGATGCACGGCATCCGGTTCCACGAGCGGTGCATCGAGCTCCGGCGGAACGCTGACCATCCTCACGCAGCAGACGCAGATCAACCTCGATCCGGCGAAAAGCCAGAACCTCGCGATCACGACTCTCGGGCTCATCGAACGCCGGCTCACCACGTGGGACATCGAGCCGGGCAAACCGGCGAAGGTGGTTCCCGACCTCGCCACGAACACCGGCGTCGCCAGCGACGGCGGCAAGACCTGGACGTACACCCTGAAGAGCGGCCTGAAGTTCTCCGACGGCACGCCCATCACGTCTCAGGACATCAAGTACGGCGTCGAGCGCTCGTTCGCCCCTGAACTCTCCGGCGGCTTGAGCTACCACAAGTCGCTCCTCGTCGGCGGCGCGGACTACAAGGGCCCGTACACCGGCGGCGACCTCGCGTCGATCCAGACTCCCAACCCCAAGACCATCGTCTTCCACCTCAACTCCTCATACGGCGACTGGCCGTGGATCGCGTCGATGCCGGCGTTCGCCCCCGTGCCGAAGGCGAAGGACGACCCGAAGACCTACGGCGAGAAGCCCGTCGCGTCCGGCCCGTACGAGGTGCAGTCGAACAAGAACGGCACGCAGCTCACGCTCGTGCGCAACAAGTACTGGAACGCGAAGACCGACCCGGTGCGCTCCGGCGGACCGGACGAGATCGTGTTCAAGGAGAGCCAGGATCTCGCGACCAGCGCGCAGAGCCTGATCTCCGACGTGGGCAGCGCCAAGACGTCATTCATGTCCGACTACCTCGGCGCAGCGCAGCTTTCGCTGGTCAACAAGAACCCGGATGCCAAGAAGCGGCTGGTCACCTCGCAGGCCGGCCCGATCAACTATCTGGCGATGAACACGCAGCGCGGGGCGCTCACCGACCTCAAGGTGCGGCAGGCGATCGAGTACTCGGTCGACCCGAAGGCCTTCATCATCGCGCAGGGCGGCAGCCAGGCCGCCATCCGGGCGACGACGCTGATCACGCCAGGCATCCCCGGGCGCGTCAGCTACAACCTGTACCCGTCGGGTGACGACGGCAACGTCGCCAAGGCCAAGGAGCTGCTGAAGGAGGCCGGACACTCGACGGGGCTGAACCTCACCCTGTGGGCGGCGAACGACTCGTCGAGCCAGGCGCAGGCGCAGGCGCTGCAGCAGGGCATCCAGCGGGCCGGCATCACCGTCACGATCAAGCCCATGGACGAGCTGACGATGTACACCGAGGCCACGACCGAGGCGAACCCGGACTACGACCTCATCCTGGGCGGGTGGCAGCCCGACTTCCCGAGTGCGAACGGCAACATCCAGCCCCTGTTCGCCTCGAGCCAGATCGGTGGCGGCGGGTACAACCTGTCGCGCTACTCCAACCCCGAGGTCGACCAGCTGATCGCGCAGGCGACCGGTGAGGTCGACGCGTCGAAGGCGGAGGCGTTGTGGGCACAGGCCGACAAGCGCATCATGCAGGACGCACCGGTCGTGCCGCTGACGTACTCGAAGCAGTCGTTCCTGCGCGGCGCGAACGTGCAGAACTTCTTCGTCGCCTCGTTCCCGGCGTACCCGAACTACCTCAAGGTGACGCTGAGCAAGTGATACAGCACCACCCGGACGTCCTGGCGGTGGACGGGCTCTCCGTCTCGTTCGCCGACCAGGACGGCCGCGACGCGTCCAGACGCACGGTCGTCGACGATGTGAGCTTCACGCTGCACCAGGGCAGAGTGCTCGCGCTCGTCGGCGAGTCCGGCTCGGGCAAGTCCGTGACGGCCATGTCGGTACTCGGGCTGCTGCCCGCCAGCGCGCGGGCGACGGGGAGCATCCGGCTTCAGGGCGAGGAGCTGATCGGAGCGGATTCCCGCAGCCTCCGCCGGGTGCGCGGAAACCGGATCGGCACGATCTTCCAGGAGCCGATGAGCGCGTTCGACCCGATGTACCGCATCGGGTGGCAGATCGCCGAGGCGATACGGGCGCACCACCCGCACACGCCGCGGCACGAGTTGCGCTCTCGGATACGGGAGCTGCTCACGGCCGTCGGCATCACCGATCCGCGACGCATCGCGCATTCGTATCCGCACCAGCTCTCCGGCGGACAGCTTCAGCGGGCGATGATCGCCATGGCGATCTCGTGCGAGCCGGTCGCACTGATCGCGGACGAGCCGACGACGGCGCTGGATGTCACGGTGCAGGCGGGCATCCTCGAGTTGATCCGGTCGCTGCGCGACACCGTCGGTACGGCAGTGCTGCTCATCACACACGACATGGGCGTGGTCGCCGACCTCGCCGATGACGTCGTGGTGATGCGCGCCGGCGAGGTCGTGGAGCGCGCGCATGCCGTCGAGCTGTTCGCGCATCCGCATGCCGAATACACGCGCGAACTGCTGGGGGCCGTCCCGCGGCTGGAGCGGCTGCGGGTCGAGGCGGTCGCCGAGTCGGCCGAACGTGCACCGCTCAGTTCGCAGTTCTCGTCGGCGGCCGTGTCCGGAGGCCACGAGAACGACGACCTGAGCGAGCGTGAGGCCGGATCGCGAGCCACCTCTCTGGTCGTCGACGTGCAGAGCGCCGTCGTCACCTACGGCGGCGCGTGGGGGCGGCCGCCACTGGCGGCGGTCGACGGCGTGAGCATCGGGATCGCCCGCGGAACGACGCTCGGGCTGGTCGGCGAGTCCGGTTCCGGCAAGTCGACGCTCGGCCGCGCCCTCGCCGGACTCGTGCCGCTCACCTCCGGCTCGATCACGGTGGCCGGCGTCGACCTGTCGAAGGCGTCGGCCAAGGACCTGCGCCGGGTGCGGCGCGATGTCGGCTTTGTGTTCCAAGACCCGGCGTCGTCGCTGAACCCGCGCTACACCGTCGGGCAGGCGATCGCCGAGCCGCTGCGGCTGCATACCGCGCAGGATGCCGCCACCCGCCGGTCCCGGGTCGCCGATCTTCTCGAGGCGGTGCGACTGCCGCGCTCGTACACCTCCCGTTACCCGCACGAACTCTCGGGCGGACAGCGCCAGCGCGTCGCGATCGCGAGGGCTGTGGCGCTCGGCCCGTCGCTGCTCATCGCCGACGAGCCGACCAGTGCGCTGGATGTCTCCGTACAGGCGCGCATCCTCGAGCTGCTCGGCGAGCTGCGCGAGCAGATCGGCTTCGCCTGCCTGTTCATCAGCCACGACCTCGCCGTCGTGCAAGAGCTGGCCGACTCCGTCGCCGTGATGCGAGCCGGCCGGCTCGTGGAGGCGGGGCCAACCGAGCAGGTGCTGAGCGCGCCGACCCAGGCGTACACGCTGCGCCTCCTCGCTGCGGCCCCGGTGGCCGATCCCGGCGAGCAGCGGCGGCGCCGCGAGGCGTGGCTGGAGGTCGAGAACGCCGAAGCGGAGCCGGTCGGACTCGACGCAGCCGCGCTGCAGGCATCCGTCGCCGGTGCACGGAGCGAGGGGACGGAGGAGGGATGACGACCGCCAACACCGTCGAGGGCGAGGCCGTCGTCTCACGCAAGACCGGCTTCGGGCACGTGGTGCGCAGTATCGCGCACGACCCGTGGGCGACCGCCGGAGTCGTGGCGATCGTCGTGTTCGTGCTGGTCGGGATCTTCGCCCCGCTGATCACCGGCATCAACGGACAGAACCCGTACACGTACCATCTGAGCCTGCTCGACGACTCCGGGGCGCCGAAGGGCGCTGCCGGCGGCATCAGCTGGTCTCACTGGTTCGGCGTCGAGCCGCTCACCGGCCGCGACCTGTTCTCGATCGTGGTCTACGGCGCCCGCACCTCGCTGCTCATCGGCGTCAGCGCGACCGTCGTCTCCGTACTGATCGGCGTGCTCGTCGGCCTCACCACCGGCTTCTTCGGCGGATGGTACGACCGCGTCCTCAGCCGCGTCGTCGACGTGATGTTCGGCTTCCCGGTGCTGATCTTCATCATCGCGCTCACCGCGATCGTGCCGAGCTCGTTCCCGCGGCCGCTGTTCATGGTGCTCGTGATCGGCTTCTTCGGCTGGCCGCCCATCTCGCGCGTCATCCGGGGGCAGGTGATGTCGCTGCGCGAGCGCACGTTCGTGGTGGCATCCACCGCGATGGGCGCAGGCCCGTGGCGGGTGGCGCTGAGCCAGGTGCTGCCCAACGTGACCGCCACGATCATCGTCTACACGACCATCCTCGTGCCCAGCATGATCGGGTTCGAGGCCGCGCTCTCGTTCCTCGGCGTCGGCGTTCCGCCGCCGACGCCCTCCCTCGGCCGCACGATCGGCGACGCGGTCGGCTGGGTGCAGACCGATGCGATGTACCTCGTGTTTCCCGGCGCCGCACTGTTCCTGATCACCCTCGCGTTCAATGTCGTGGGCGACGGCCTGCGCGATGCGCTCGACCCGAAGGCGCGCCGCCGATGAGGATGCTCCGCTTCATACTCCTGCGCCTGCTCGGCATGGTCGTCGTGCTGCTGGTGGTCGCCGCCATCACGTACGCGATCTTCTACCTGTTGCCCACGAACCCCGCGCAACTCAGCTGCGGCAAGCCGTGCACGCCCGACAACCTCGAGCGGGCGAAGGAGTTCATGGGCACGAATCTGCCGTGGTGGCGGCAGCTCTGGGACTTCCTCTCCGGGATCGTGGTGGGCCGCACGTTCGGCTCCGGCGAGGCGGCCGTCGTGTGCTCCGCACCATGCTTCGGCTACTCGTTCCAGCAGAACGCTGCTGTCACCGACCTGATCCTGTCGCGCTTTCCGGTGACGGCGTCGATCGCGGTGGGGGCGGCCATCCTGTGGCTCATCATCGGCGTGGCCGGCGGCGTGATCTCGGCTTTGAAGCGCGGCACGTTCGTGGATCGCAGCGTGATGACGCTGGCGATCGCGGGAGTGTCAGCGCCGAGCTATCTCGTCGGCCTGCTGGCGATCCTGGTGTTCGGTTTCACCCTCGGATGGCTGCCGACAGGCGGTTACATACCGTTCACCCAGGATCCGGTGCAGTGGTTCCTGCATCTGCTGCTGCCGTGGTTCACGCTGGCGTTCATCTCCTCGGCGATCTACGCCAGGCTCACCCGGGGCCAGATGATCGAGGCGATGGGCGAGGACTACATTCGCACCGCACGGGCCAAAGGCCTTCGCGAGCCGCGGGTGGTGCTCAGGCACGGGCTGCGGAACGCGCTCATCCCGGTCGTCACGATCTTCGGGCTCGACCTGGGGGCGCTGCTCGGCGGTGCCGTGATCGCCGAGAAGGTGTTCTCGATGCAGGGGCTCGGCGCGCTGCTCATCGACGCCGTGCACCAGCTCGACCTGCAGCTCGTGGTGGGCTTCACGCTGTTCGCGGCGTTCCTCATCGTGATCGCGAACTTCATCGTCGACCTGGTCTACGGCTTCATCGACCCACGAGTGAAGGCCGGCGTCTGAAGCACCACGGCTAGCGGCGCGAGGCCGCCCATTCATCCAGGAGCGCCGGAAGGCGCTTCCGGATGAATCGGAAGAAGCCCGCCAGTTCGGTGAGCCTCTCCCCAGCGTGCGAGTCCGGACCGCCGACCGCGTCGACGGCGTCCTCCGAGATCGCGATCATCATGTCGTAGACCCGGGTCTCGGCCATCGTCGCGGCGTACCAGGAGTTGTCGGGCAGCTCGTAGACATCCCTTCTGCTTCCCGGCTGCGAGACGCGATGGATCATCGCCAACGTCTGCAGGTATCGCACGGCACCGGAGATCGCGGCCGGGCTCGCGTTCAGACGTTCGGCGAGCTCGGCGGCGGTGAGAGCGGACTCGGCTGCGGTGAGCGTCATGAGAACGCGGGAGGGCATGCGGGGAAAGCCCGCGCCGTTGAGCACCGCGGCGCCGCGCTCGACGTACTCCTGAACCCGCTCTTCGTCTCGCGCCATGTGCCCTCCCCGATCGATTCTGCCTGCTTGCGCGGCCGGTGTCGGCGCCGACGGATGCCCGCCCCGGCCTTTTCGCCGGATGCGGACGTCCGCTCCCCTCGCCTGGCGGGCACAGCCGCTCTGCCCGTTCTGCTCAGCTCGTCGACACGATGCCGCGTCGGGTGAACGCCCAAGCGCCCGCCACGACGAGCACGATCGCGATGGCCGCCATGATCCAGGTGCCGCCCCAATCCGCACTTCCGAGCGGAACGGTGGGCGTGTGGTCGGTCGGCGCGATCTGCCGCACCCAGTCGGGCATCCCGAGCAGGGAACCGAATTCGCCGAGCACGACTCCGATGCCGAATGCGGCCCAGCCGACCGCGGTCGTCGCCCTCGGAAAGACGCCGAACACGAACGCCGTCACGGCCATGTACACGCCCACAGCGGGCAACTGCGCGAGCGCCAGGGCGATCGCCTCGCCGGCCAGCCGCTTGTCGAGTCCCGACAGCGCGCCACCCATCACTGCACCGGCCACCACGAGGATGACCGCGGATGCCACCACCGCGACGATCACGAACGACAGGTACCAGCGCAGCCGGCTCACGGGAGTCGCGAGAACGGTCTCCGCATTGGTCGCGGCCTCCTCCTGGCGCAGACGGATGACCGTCTGCACGGCGGCGCCCGCCACCAGCAACCCGATGAGCGCGACCATCACGCCGAGGAACACCTCGAGCACCGATCCCGAGCCGCTGCCGACCTTCTTCAACGACGTCTCGATCTCGGGGTTGGCCGCTACGGCATCGTTCAGCGTCTTGCCGAGGCCGGCGATCAGAAGACCGCCGACGACTGCCGCAATCCCCCAGCCGATGATCGAACCGCGCTGCAGCCGCCATGCCAGTCCGAGCGGACCACGAAGCGCAGCGGATGCCCACGCGCGGCCCCTCCGCGGCGCGACCAGCCCCGACGAGGTGTCGCGAATGGACTGCAGCCAGAACGAGATCGCGACCAGGACCGCGGCGAGCGCCACGCTGAGCAGTCCGATCCACCAGTAGTTCTGCGTGTACGGGCGGATACGGAGGCCCCACCCGACGGGGGTGAACCATACCGCAGGGGACGGGGTGACGTGCAGGCGATCTGCGGAGGCCGTGCCACCCGAATCCGCCGCCGCGTTCATCACCCAGAACACCGCGATCGCCGCGATGGCCCAGCCGTTCGCCGCCCGCGAGGTGGAGAAGATCTGCGCGGAGACCAGCCCGATGCCGAAGAACGCGATGCCGGTGCTGGCCAATGCCCAGCCGAGGATGAGCGAGCCGTAACCGTCGTAGCCGGAAAGCGTGGCCACGAGGGCCGAGAGCAGGCCCATCACGATGTTGAGCACGACCGCGTGCACGATCGTCGCCCATGTGCTCGCCACGCGCCCGGCGCGGGTGGCGACGATCAGATCGCTGCGGCCCTGCTCCTCGTCGGCTCTGGTGTGGCGAACGGCGGTGAACGTGTTCATGAACGCCACGAGAAGCATCATGAAAGCGCCGATCTCGGTCATGAAGAACGAACCGGCCGAAGCACCGTCGGGGGCCCCGCGCACAGCGAGCAGCGTGGGGTTCGTGGTGAGCACCTGGATCACTCCGAGGCGCAGCTCGCGCGTTCCGTAGGTGGATGCGAGCGCGCTCACCACGAACAGGATGCTGAGAGCGACCACGAAGACCCAGGTCGTACCGACCATGCGGTCCCGTCGAAGGCGGAACCTCACCAGGGTTCCGAGCGCGTTCATCGCACGGCCTCCAACGAGCTGTCGGCGGCCGTGATCTCGTCGCCGTAGTGCCGCAGGAACAGTTCCTCCAGCGACGGCGGCGTGACCGTCAGCGATTGAACGTCGAGCTGACCGAGGCGCGGGAGCACCGACGCGACGGCGGCGCTGTCGACGGTGAAGTGGATGCGACCGGACGAGACGGCGACGTCGTGCGCGGCGGGGATCGACTCGACGACCGCCGGGTCGATGCCGTCGGCGGCGAACGAGATCTCGGTGCGCGTGAGGTGCCGCATGTCGGCGAGCGTGCCTGACTCGACGGCTCTTCCGGCACGGATGATCGTCACGCCGTCGCACAACGCCTCCACCTCGGAGAGGATGTGGCTGGAGAGCAGGATGCTCGCGCCGTCATCCTTCGCGATGCGCGCCACCTGCTCGGAGAACACCGCCTCCATCACCGGGTCGAGGCCGCTCGTGGGTTCGTCAAGGATGTAGAGCTCCGCGGGCGTCGCGAACGCGGCGACGAGCGCCACCTTCTGCCGGTTGCCCTTCGAGTACGTGCGCGACTTCTTGCGCGGATCGAGCTGGAACGCCTCGACCAGCCGGTCGCGTCGCGCCACGTAGTCGGCGGATCTCGTGTTCGTGCCGCGCAGCCGGGCGATGAGGTCGATGATCTCGCCGCCGCTCAGGTTGGGCCACAGGGCCACATCACCGGGCACGTACGCGATGCGCTCGTGCAGTCGTGCCGCCTTTCCCCACGGATCTTCACCGAACACCTGCACGGAACCGCCTGAGGCGTGGATCAGTCCGAGGAGCACACGGATGGTCGTGGTCTTGCCCGCGCCGTTCGGCCCGAGGAACCCGTGCACCTCGCCTTCACCCACTGTGAGGTCGAGCCCGTCGAGAGCCTGGACCCGACCGAACCGCTTCTGCAGCCCGCGGGTCTCTATCACTGAGGTCATGGACGTGACGCTACGCTCAATTCACAAATTTGTGAATCTTCCTAACGGAATCCATACGCCCAACCCGTGCGTCCATCCTCGCCCGGGGACGGCGGTGGGACTATCGGGGGCCGCCGGGCACGCGTGACGTCGTGTTGCCGACGCGGAGCACCGAGGTGAACGCGACGGGTTCCGCCTGCTCGCCCTCGAGCATCCGCACGATCGCGCGTCCGGCGGCGCGCCCCTTCTCGTACGCGGGCTGTTCGAGCGTGGTCAGCTCGTACGGCCACAGCCCGTCGACGCGTACGCCGTCGAATCCGATCACACTCAGCTGATCGGGCACGGCGATGCCGAGCTCCTCGGCCGCCCGGATGGCCCCGACCGCGAGCAGATCGCTCTGCGCGATGATCGCGGTCGGACGCTCCTCCTCCGGCAGGGACAGCAGCTCTCGGGCTGCTCGACGGCCCTCGTCGACGTAGCTGCCTGCGGCCGCGTAGGCGATGGCGTCCGGAAACACGAGCCGGGCACCCTCGAGCCTCTGCAGCGCGGTGGCGGACGAGCTGATGGCCAGCAGCTCGTCGGTGACCCGCCCGCGGTGATGCGTGACATCCAGCGGCAGGGTGATGATGGCGACGCGTTCGTGGCCGAGCTGCTGAAGGTGCCGCGCGCCGCGCTCGGTGGCGTCGCGGTTGTCCTGCTCGATGACGAGGATGCCTTCGGCCGGGAACCCCTCGATCGCCACGACTGGGAGCCCCCGGTTGCGCAGCGCCGAGATGCTGTCGGCCAGGCGCGGCGTGCATCCCATCAGCACGGCCGCGTCGATCGGTGCGTCTTCGACGGTGACCGGATGCGCCGGCTGCGTCGGCATGGACTTGACGCCCGCGAGCTGCTGTGCCGGCCCCGCCGCGGCGAGGATGAGCAGGGCGGCATCGATATGCCCGATCTCTTCGGCGATGCCGTCGAACTGCGCGATCTGGATGGGATCGCGGAACGCCTCACGCACCCGCTCCTCGATGACGACGCCGATGATGCCCGAGCGTCCGCGCCGCAGCGATCGCGCCCTCGGGTCGGGGCCCGCGTAGTGCAACTCCCGTGCTGCGGCGAGAACGCGTTCCCTGGTCGCCTCAGCGACCGGGCCGGATCCGCTGAACGCGAGTGAGGCGGTCGAGGCGGAGACGCCGGCCTTCGCCGCGACATCCGCAAGGGTGGGCCGCGGAGCGTCGTGTTCGGGCATCCGGCTCCCTTCTGACGCCTCCTTGACGGGTCGGCATCCGATTCGCTAGCTTAGGCGAAAGACGCACTCGAATCGATTCGACTCGCCTGGGCTGCCGTGCCTCGCTCGGCCGTCGCCTCACCCGCGTCACCTCCGTCTTCGTCGCCCGGTCTCGGCGGCACCACTCAGATCGAATTCATGGCAACACGCACCGACATCACCAGCTCCCGCACTCGCGTCGCACCCGAGTTGCGGGCCTGGCGCAACGCACTCTTCGTCATCTTCATCGTCAGTGGGCTGTTCCTCTCCAGCTGGGTGTCGCGCGTGCCCGGCGTGCGCGACTCGCTGCACCTGCCAACGGATGTCGTGGGCCTGATCCTGCTCGGCGTCTCGGTCGGGGCGATCATCGGCCTCGTCGTCGCCCCGCCTCTGCAGGCGAGGGTCGGCACCAAGCGGGGGATCGCCATCGTCGTGGTCGCGGCCTCGCTCGGCCTTGCGGTCGTCGGTCTGGGCGCCGCCGTGCTCAACTCCTTCCCGGTCGTCGTGCTCGGTCTCGCGCTGCTCGGCCTCGGCAACGGCGCAGTCGACGTGATGATGAACGTCTCGGCGGCGGCCGTCGAGAAACGCATCGGCCGCACGATCATGCCCTTCATGCACGCATGCTTCAGCGTCGGCACCGTCGCGGGAGCAGCCATCGGTGCCGGATGCGCTGCCCTCGGCATCTCGGTGTTCTGGCATTTCGCCGTGATGGCCGTCGTCTGCATCGCGGCCGGTGTCATCGCCGTTCGGTACATCCCGAACACGCAGGACGTCGTGGATCGGGATGCCGCGGCGCAGGCATCCCTCGACTCCTTCGGCGATCCGGCGATCGCCGCCGCCCCGCGCCGGCGCACCTTCCGCGAGACGATCACGTCGCAGCTCACGGTATGGGCCGACTGGCGGCTCGTGCTCATCGGCGTCGTCATGCTCGGCATGGCGTTCACCGAGGGTTCGGCGAACGACTGGATCGCACTGGCCTCCGTCGACGGGCACGGCCTGAGCAACGCCGGCGGCGCGCTCGTGCTCGATGTGTTCGTCGCGGCCATGACCGTCGGGCGAGTCGCGGGCGGACCGGTCGTCGACCGCATCGGCCGGGTCTGGGCAATCCGCCTGACGGCCGCGTTAGGGGTGGCCGGCCTGCTGCTCTTCATCCTCATGCCCGTGCCCTGGGCGTACGTCATCGGTGTCGTGCTCTGGGGTCTCGGGGCATCGCTCGGATTCCCGCTGGGAATGTCGGCCGCCGCAGACGACGAGCAGAACGCCACTGCTCGAGTCTCCGCCGTGGCGATGATCGGCTACCTCGCGTTCCTCGCAGGTCCGCCGATCATCGGGTTCCTGGGCCAGCAGTTCGGCATCCTGAACGCGCTCTACGTCGTGCTCGTGCTGCTCGTCGCCGCATTCGTGTGCGCGCCCGCCCTCAGGCACCGCGAACCGAAGGCGGGCACTGCCGCGCAGCGCCGCCCGGCCTGAGAGCTAGCCCGCCATCCGTTAACCTCGACTGGTGCGGTTGGTTGTTGCTCGGTGCTCGGTGGACTATGCGGGGCGCCTCAGCGCGCACCTGCCTCTGGCGACCAGGCTCCTCGTGCTCAAAGCAGACGGCAGCGTGCTCGTGCACTCCGACGGCGGCTCGTACAAGCCGCTCAACTGGATGAGCCCGCCGTGCACGCTCAGCGTCTCTGAGCCCGACGAGGCCCAGTCGGATGCCGGTGCCTCCGAGATCTGGACGGTCACGCACTCCAAGACCTCCGACCGTCTCATCGTCAGCGTGCACGAGGTGCTGCACGACTCCGAACACGAGCTGGGGATCGATCCCGGACTGCAGAAGGATGGCGTCGAGGCTCACCTGCAGAAGCTGCTGGCCGAGCAGATCCACCGGCTCGGCGACGGGCACACGCTCGTGCGCCGGGAGTACATGACGGCGATCGGACCGGTGGACATCCTCGCCCGCGACGCCGACGGACGTTCCGTCGCCGTTGAGTTGAAGCGACGGGGTGATATCGACGGCGTCGAACAGCTCACGCGATATCTCGAGCTCATGAACCGCGATCCGCTTCTCGCACCCGTCTCGGGTGTATTCGCCGCGCAGGAGATCAAACCGCAGGCGCGCACGCTCGCGGAAGACCGCGGCATCCGTTGTGTCGTTCTCGATTACGACGAGATGCGCGGAATCGACGACTCGCTCAGCCGGCTGTTCTGAGTAATGCGGTGTTTGCGGGGAATGCGCCTAGGAATTGGCGCGGTATTCCTCCAGCAGCGCCGCAGGAATGCGACCTCGGTCCGAGACCTTGTGCCCGCGGGACCGCAGCCATTCGCGAGCCGCGCCCAGGTCTTCCTTCGAGTTGCGGGACGAACGAGCGGGAGCGGATGCTGAGCGGCTGCCGCGCAGCGACCGGCGGCCCGCGTCTTGGAATGGGCGGAATGCGTCGCGAAGCTTGCGCGCATTCGCATCGTTGAGGTCGATCTCATAGGAGACGCCGTCGAGAGCGAAAAAGACGGTCTCTCCCTTTCCGTCTTCGATTTCCACGCCATCGATATCGTCGACCAGAACCACTGTGGTTTTCTTCGCCATGCGATAACCATACGCAATTGCATTGCTGCAGCGATAGCGCGAAGGGTGAATAGGCCATTCGCGAATGCACCTGCCGCGCATTACCTCGAATCGGACGCCGAGACGGAGGTCGGCGCTGTGCCCCCATAGCCGTGTGGAGGCGGCACTCGACAAAAGGTCGTAGCATGGCCGAGCCATGAGTACCCCGACTTCGATCATGAGCGAACACACCCCCGAGATCACGAGAACGTGGTCTGCCGTGCTGTTCGACCTCGACGGCACCCTGACCGACTCCGCCCCCGGCATCACCCAGTCCCTAGCTGGAGCGCTGGAGGAGATCGGCCACCCGGTCGCCGACCCCGACTCCCTCACCGTGCACGTCGGTCCGCCGCTGCACGAGACGATGCGCGCCCTCGGCCTCGACGAGAGCGAGGCGATTGCCGCCACCGCTGCCTATCGCGCCCGTGCCGACTTCACCGACCTGCACGGCAACGCCGTCTTCCCCGGCATGCTCGGCCTGCTGCGCGCGCTGCGCGATGCGGGCATCCCGATCGCCCTGGCGACGAGCAAGCCCGTCGGCCGCGCCACTCGCATCCTCGAGCACTTCGGTCTGCGCGAGTACTTCGACGTGGTGGGCGGGTCGCCAGACACCGCCCACAACAGCACGAAGGCGGATGTCATCCGCTGGGTTCGCGAGCAGCTCGAGGCCAAGGGACACGACACGAGCAACCTCGTGATGGTGGGCGACCGCGGTCACGATGTGCTCGGCGCCGCGGCCAACGACATCCCCTCGATCATCGTCGAGTGGGGCTACGGCTCCCCGGTCGAGGCCGTCGGCGCGACGGCAGTGGTGCACTCGGCAGACCAGCTGCGCGGGCTACTGCTTCGGTAGCTCAGCGCGCCAGACGCTCCACGATCCGGCCGTACAGCCGCGGCAAGCGGACGGCGGCCGGCACGATGGCCGGGCGCAGCGGTGACCGCGCTGCGGCGACGAGACCGCTGGTCAGCATCCGGAAGTCACGCGTGATCGTCGTCCAGTCCCGCTCGTAACGCGCAGGATCGTCCGCGGCGATCGCCGCCACGGCGGCCTTCGCCTGATCCATCCCGAGGCGCAGACCCTCACCGGTCAGGGCGTCGACGTACCCCGAAGCGTCCCCTACCAGCAGAATGCGCCCTGCCGTTCGCGCGCGCGTGCGCTGCAGCAGCGGGCCCGCGCCGCGCACCTGCCCGAGCTGCGCCGCAGAATCCCCACGGGCATCCGCATGCAGGAGCCCGGCGAGTTCGGGCTCGTCGGCGAGCGCCGCCCCGAAGTCGGCGCCTCGGCGCGCCAGCAGCGCGACGCCCACCAGCTCGGGCCCTAGCGGCGTCACATAGAACTCGCCGTGCCGTGTCCAGCGCACCTCGATGAGGTCGCTCCACGGGGGGACGCCGAAGTGCCTGCGCAGCCCGAATCGTCGAGCGGATGCCCGCTGCGGCCGCGCCGTGAGCCCCGCCAGGTCGCGCACACGGGAATGCAGGCCGTCGGCACCGATGAGGTGACCGGCCGTGATCGCATCGAGCTCGGGGCCCGCGATCGTGACCTGTGTGTCGTGCGCGCTGACGGCATCCACTCGCGCCCGGATCACGCGGATGCCCCGCTCGGCGACACGCGCCGCGATCGCCGCGTGCAGCGTCGTTCGGGCCACACCCCGGCCGGGCCCGTTGCGAAAGCGGTGCTCCGCGCGAGCCCGCCCCTGGATATATGCGACGCCTCGCAGCTGCGCACCGGGCGGCTCCAGCCCGAGCTCACGCAGCAGACGCCAGGCGCCCGGCATGAGCCCTTCGCCGCACGACTTGTCGATGGGCGTCTCACGCGGTTCGATCACGACCGGCTCGAGGCCGGCATCGGCGGCGAACAGTGCACAGGCGAGCCCGACCGGACCCCCGCCCACGATGGCCACGTTCACGTCGGGCGTCACCGGAGCGCGCTCCTCCGTGCGGGGGCCGGCTCCCGACCCACGTCAGGCGCCGTCCGGCACGGCGTCCGCGTGCAGCTGCGCCAGAGCGCGCTCCTCCGCCGGGATGCGGAAGCCCCAGAGCAGCACGGCGTTGAGCGCCGTGAACGCGAGAGCCGTGATCCAGCCGGCGTAGACGAGCGGCAGGGCGATGCCGTCGAGAGCGACCGCCAGGTAGTTCGGATGCCGCAGCCAGCGGTACGGTCCGCGTCGCACCGCTCCCGCTCCAGGGATCACGATGACGCGCACGCTCCACTGCCGGCCGAGCGTGCTGATGCACCACCATCGCAGAGCGTTCGCGACGACGAGCAGCGTCAGCATGGGATACCCCAGCCACGGCAGAAGCGAACCGGCGAGCCACGCCTCGAGCAGGCATCCGATCAGCAGCGCGACGTGCAGGGCGATCATCGGCAGCAACTGCCGGCGCACGTACTCGCGGCCGCCGTGCGCCAGCGACCAGCGCGCGTTACGGGCGGAGACCACGAGTTCCGCGAGTCGCTCCAGGCCGACCAGGAGCACGAGCGCCGTGTACCACGTCACGCGGCGATCCCGGTGGGCGCGGCCGCTGACTCGTCATCGGCTGCCCAGTGCAGCAGCACGAGCTCCGCGGTCACGCCAGGGCCGAGCGCGAACAGCAGCCCGGTCTCATCCGGAACCGGGCTCCGCAACGACTCGGCGAGGATGCCCAGCACGGCAGCCGACGACTGGTTGCCGGCAGAGGCGAGCGCGCGCCAGCTCGGCTCGAGCGCCGCATCCGTGAGTCCGAGCGCCTGCGCGAATGCCTCCAGCACCTTCGGACCACCCGGATGCGCCAACCACGTCGTGACGCCTTCGACCGTCAGCCCGTGGTCGCCGAGCAGCGCGTGCACGTCGTTCGCGAAGTGCCGGCCGATCACCTCCGGCACGCCTGCGCTGAGCACGATGCGAAACCCCGTGCCGCCGATGTCCCACCCGATCACGTCTTCGGTCTGCGGGTACAGGCTGCTCCGGGTGCCGACGACATCGGGCCCGGACAACCCGCGGTCGCGCGCGAACGCATCTCCCACCACGACGACCGCCGCGGCACCGTCGCCGAACAACCCGCTGGCGACGATGTTCGCCATCGAGTCGTCGCCGCGCTGAACGGTGAGCGAGCAGAGCTCCACCGAGACGAGCACCGCGACGTCGTGCGGATGCCCCACCAGATAGTCGTGCACCCTCGCGAGCCCGGCGGCGCCGGCGACGCAGCCCAGACCGAACGACGGCAGCCGCTTCACGTCCGGCCGCATTCCCACGCGGGTGGCGAGCTGGGCGTCGATGGACGGCGCCGCGACGCCGGTCACCGAGGTGAACAGCACGAAGTCGACCTCGTCGGCGCGGATGCCCGCGGCGGCCAGCGCATCCGTCGTCGCCCGCTCCGCCAGGTCGGTGCCCGCCGCAATGAAGAGATCGTTCGCCTCGTGGAACGAGTCGAGACCCGCATACCGATCGAGCTCCATGACCAGGTTGCGAGTCTGCACACCGGCGGACGCATGGATGCGGCGCAGCAGCGCGGCCCGCAGCGGATCGTGCGTCAGCAGCGGTTCGAGCACCCGCGTGATCTCCGCCTGAGAGTAGCGGTGGGCGGGGACGGCAGGCGCTGCCGCCACGATACGGGACACGTAGGGCAAGCTACCACCGGGCTCGGGCGAGGTCAGGGGCTTGCGGCAGACCCCCAGCGACGCAGAGGATGCCTCAGTCGCGCTTCGGGAGCTGCTGCAGTGTCCAGCGGTTGCCGTCGGGATCGCTGAAGGTGACGAAGCGGCCCCAGGGCTGCTCGTCGACCTCGCTGGCGTCGACGCCGTTCTTCAGCAGGTGCGCGCGTGCGGCATCCGCGTCGGCGATGACGATCTGCACGCTGCGCTGGCTGCCGACGGGCATGTCGACGAGTCCCTTGCCGAACGCGATGGAGCACGCCGAGCCCTGCGGCGTGATCTGCACGAATCGGATGTCATCGCTGACGGTCTGGTCGTGGTCGACGTTCCAGCCGAGCTGATCGGCGTAGAAGCGCTTGGCACGGTCGACGTCGGAGACGGGCACGAACACGAGCTCGATCTTCCAATCCATGGTCTGTTCCCTTCGTTCGGACCGGAGCACTCCGGCCGCGTTCCTGATGTGTTGGCTACACCGTATTCGGCCTTCCGGTCACTTTCTGTCCTGAATGGGAAGAGAATCGGTTCATGGCCGCCACCGCATCCCGCGTGCTCGAACTGCTCTCGCTGCTGCAGACCCATCGCCAGTGGCCGGGGCCAGAGCTCGCGGATCGGCTAGGCGTGACCGAGCGCACGCTCCGCCGCGACGTGGAGCGACTGCGCGGTCTCGGCTACCGCGTCGACGCGGTGCGCGGAACCGCAGGCGGGTACCGCCTGGAGGCCGGTTCCCATCTCCCGCCTCTGCTTCTCACCGAGGATGAGGCTGTGACCATCGCCGTCGGCCTGCGCTCGGCCGTCGCGCAGGGATTGGTCGATGGCGAACACACCACTCTGAGCGCACTGGCCAAGTTCGAGCAACTGCTGCCACCCGCACTTCGGGCCAGAACGGATGCCCTCGCCTCCGCCCTGCGCACCTCGCCTTCGGGAGGCGTCCCGGTCGCCGCCGACCTGATCGGCACTCTGGCGCTGGCGTGCCGCGACGCCGAGCGCATCCGGTTCGCCTACCGGTCACGCGACGGCAATGAGACCAGCCGCAGCGTGGAGCCGCACGCCGTCGTCTCGCACGGGCGCAGTTGGTTCTTGCTCGCATGGGACCGCGATCGTGGGGACTGGCGCACGTTCCGTCTCGATCGCATCGCGGATGTCTTCGGCACCAGGGTGCGCTTCCCACCGCGCCCGGTTCCCGGCGGCGATGCTGCGGGCTACGTGCGCACGGGCATCCGTTCGGTGCGGGCCCCGCTGCGGCTCGACGTCGTGCTGCACGCAAACATCGAGGATGTCCGCATGTGGCTGGGCGAGTGGGGTGCCGGTCTCGTCGACGAGGGCGGTGACCGCTGCGTGTGGCCGTTGTCGGGCGAGTCCGTCGCGCACCTCGTCTCCATGCTGGCCTGGGTGCCAGCCGATCTCGGGTTCGAGCTGCGCGGCGACCACTCCTTGCTGAGGCAGGTCTCGAAGGCGGCGAAGCGGGTCGCAGCGGCCGCACGCTGGAGCGAACGCGCGGCGCACGCCGCTGCTCGTGCGGAGACAGGAGACGGGCCGTCGGTATAGTGCCAGCATGACCGACGCAGCAGGTTCGCAGGCCGCCGGCGCGGCATCCTCCCGTCCGTTGATCGCCGGCGTCGTGGCCGACGTGCCCGACGTCGTCATCACCGAGGCAGCGGCGATGGCCGCTCAGCTCGGCACTCCGATCGTGTTCGCCACGGTCGAGCCGCTGCGCTACTCGATCAGCACGTTGCCGGATGGCTCTGTGCTTTCGATGCCGCTCGATCCCGACGTGGCCGACACCCAGGAGGAGACGTTCGATCCCGACCTCGTGGCGCGCATCCGGTCGCTGGTTCCGGATGCCCAGCCCGAGTTCGTCGCACGCGCGGGCGACCCGGCGATCGAGCTCGCCCGGCTGGCCGAGGAACGGGACGCGCGCGCGATCGCGGTGGGCACACGCAAGCCCGGATTCCGGGCGAGTCTCGAGGAGTTCCTCGCCGGTTCGATCGCCGTCAGCCTCGCCCACAATCAGGCAAGGCCGGTGATCGTCATCCCCGTCGCGCACACCGTCGAGGGCCACGATCCCGCACGGCGCGTTCCGTCATCAGACGCTTCGTGACCCCTCGGCCTCATCCCACCGGGCCGGGAGCGGCTCCGCGATCCAGGCCGCTGCACCTGAATCCTCTGGCGATGCTCGTCGTCTTCGTCGGCGGAGGGCTCGGCACGCTGGCGCGCTATCTCATCTCGCAAGCACTGACCCCGATTCCGGTGCCGCCGTTCACGGGACCCACCGCCGGATGGTTCATCGGCGGCATTCCCGTCGCCACGCTCCTCGTCAACGTCGTCGGCGCGTTCCTCCTCGGATTCTTGCTCGGCGCGATCGCCCGTCGTGGTACCGAATCGCGTCGGGGACGCACGCTTCGCCTGCTCATCGGCACCGGATTCATGGGAGGGTTCACGACGTTCAGCTCGCTCGCCGTCGAGACCGTAGGGCTGGCGGGCGGCGCCGGCACCTGGCTCGCCGCCGGGTACTCGATCGCCACTCTGGTCATCGGGCTCGCGGCGTCGCTCGGCGGGATCGCGCTCGGGGCACGGTGGACCCGGCCACGGGCATCCGGCGCGGCGCGCAACACGAAGGCGTCGCCGTGACTCCGGATGCGCTCGTCGGCACACCGTTGCTGGCCGCCCTCGTCGCGATCGGCGGGGGACTCGGCGCGGTCGCCAGGTTCGTGCTCGATGGCGTGCTGCGCACCCGGCTGCGCTGGGTCGTTCCAGCCGGAACGCTCATCATCAACGTGAGCGGGTCGCTGCTGCTCGGGATCCTCACCGGACTCTCGGCCTTCCACGCGGCACCCGATGACTGGCGCATCATCCTCGGCACCGGCTTCCTCGGCGGATACACCACGTTCTCCACGGCGAGCTTCGAGACCGCGCGGCTGCTCATGGAGCGCAAGGGGGTGGCATCCGTCGTCAACAGCCTCGGGATGCTCGTGCTCAGCGTGATCGCTGCCGCGGCCGGACTTGCGCTCGCGGCGCTGTAGGGGTCGAGCAGGTTTCGCACCGTGCTCCGTCGTCAGCCCTGCTGGGCGCTCGACCTGTCGCGGCCGTCTTTGTCGGTGCGCACGCTCCAGCGACCCTCGACGCGCGTGATGGTCAGCGGGTATTCGAGGGCTTCGCTGACGAGCGATCCGGTGAGCACGGCATCCGCGTCGCCCTGCGCGAGCACTCGTCCGTCGCGCAGCAGCATTGCGTGAGTGGTCGACGCTGGCAGCTCCTCGAGGTGGTGGGTGACGAGCACGCTCGCGAGATCCGGATGCCTGGCCCTCAGCTCGTCAACTCGGTCGAGCAGGTGCTCACGTGCGGCGATGTCGAGTCCGGTCGTCGGCTCGTCGAGGAGCAGCAGGTGCGGGTCGGGCATCAGGGCGCGGGCGATCAGTGCTCGACCGCGCTCGCCCTGGGAGAGATTGGGCCAGCGGGCATCCCGCCTCGCCGTCATGCCCATCAGCTCGACGAGCTCGTCGATGCGGATGCGCTCGGCAGGCGTGGGCTGCCACCGCATCATCAGCTCCTGGGTTCCCGTGGCACCGGTGGCGACCACCTCGCGCACGGTCAGCGGCGACCGCACCTCGTGACGCGGATTGACGTGCCCGATCAGCGATCGCAGCTCGCGCAGGTCGACCCGGCCGAGACGGCGGCCGAGCACGTCGACGCTTCCCGCCGTCGGATGCTGCACCGCGCCCAGCAGGCTGAGCAGCGTCGACTTGCCCGCGCCGTTCGCGCCGATCAGCGCCCAGTGCTGCCCACGATCCACCGCGAGCGAGATACCGGACAGGATGTCGCGCCCCTGCCGCACGAAGGACACGTCTGACGCGGTGAGGATTCGTTCGGGCACAGAACCATTCTGGCGGACAGCACCGCGGCGGTTGAGTGACGAGTCACCGCTGGGCGGCGTCACCGCTGGGCGGCGTGCTCGCCGGCGTGCCGCGGCAGGAGCGCCGCCTCCACGATCGGGAAGACCAGCAGCAGCGCGACCACCGCGAGCGCCCAGCGGTAGCCGAGCCAGGCATCCGCCGGTCCGAGCGCGGATGCCGCCGTCGTGGTGAGCCGCACGATGAGCGCGGCCACCGCGATGCCGATGCCCACCGCGACCTGCTGCATCGTCGAGGCCAGCGTGTTGGCCGAGCTCATCAGATCGCTGGGCACGTCGGCGAACTGCAGCGAGTTGTAACCGCTGAAGCCGATCGAGCGGAACACCCCGCTGAGGAACAGCAGGAACGCGATCGCCCACAACGGCGTGGCGGGATCGATGAAGACGCACGCCACATAGACGACGGCCCCGAGCAGGTTGCTGCCGACGATGACGTGCTTGAACCCGAACCGCCGGATGAGTGGAGTCGTCACCGGTTTGATCGCGATGTTGCCGACGAACACGGCTCCGACCAGCAGTCCCGCCTGAGCGGCGCTCCAGCCGAAGCCCACCTGGAACAGCAGCGTGAACAGGAACGGCGCCGCGCTGATGATCAGCCGGTACACGCCGCCGCCTACATTCCCCACGCGGAATGTACCGATCCGCAGGGCCGAGAAGTCGAGCAGCGGATGCCTGCCACGACGCATCCAGATCACTCCGGCAATGCCCGCCCCGGCTGCGATCACCAGGTAGGCCGCCGCCCACGCCCAGTTCGTCGAACTCGACCCGACCTCCTCCATGCCGAGTACGAGAGCGGCCAGCGCGACGCCGGCGAGCCCGAATCCGGCCCAGTCGAGCCGGCGCGCCTGGGGTGCTGGCGAGTTCGGAACGATCTTCAGCGCGACGACGAAGGCGACGACACCGAACGGGATGTTGATGAGGAAGATCCAGGGCCATCCGACCGTGTCGGTCAGCACTCCTCCGAGCGCGGGGGCAACCACGGGAGCGACCAGCCCCGGCCACGTGAGGTAGGCCATGGCATCCAGCAGGTCGCGCCGGTCGAGTCCGCGGAGCACCGCGAGGCGTCCGACCGGCACCATCATCGCGCCGCCCACGCCCTGCAGCACGCGCGCAGCCGTGAGCTCCGGGAGGTTGCCGGAGAGTGCGCACAGTGCGGATGCCACGGTGAAGATCGCCAGCGCCGTCGCGAAGATCCTGCGCTCCCCGAATCGGTCGGCGAGCCATCCGCTCATCGGAACGCATACCGCGACCGTGAGCAGATATGCCGTCATGGCAATATTCAGATCCACAGCGCGCACACCGAAGTCGTGCGCCATGGCGGGGGCGGCGGTCTGGATGATCGTGCCGTCGAGGTTCTCCATCGAGAGCCCGACCGCGGCGAGCAACGCAAGCGGCCGGTTCAAGGTCGCTGATCGGGGCACCGTGCAAGTCTGCCGGACGTTCACCGTCTGCGGTGCACGGGCCACGTTTGCGGTATGGCGTCTGCGCCGCTCAGACGGTCGATCGGCTCGAGCTCGCCCGCTTCGCCGCGCCCATGTAGTGGTCGACCAGCGGCACGAATATGCCGTCGACGACGTTGTCGATGAATTCGTCCGTCACGGTTGCCTGGGTCATGAGCAGTTCGTGCCTCATCAGGTCGAACGGAAGGTTCTGAACCCGCTCCGGGACGATATCGAGGTCGATCTCGCCGCGTTCCTGAGCGCGGGTCAAGACGACGCTGCTCCACAGCGTCCTCTGCCCGAGGAGCCGCTCCCGCACGGCAGCGAGCGACATGCCCGATTCGCTGAACAGGCCGGCGAGCTGCGCACTCAGCATGACCGCCATCTCGACGCGTCTCTCGCTCGCGATCCGCAGCAACGCGCGCAGGTCCTCCGCGAGCGTTCCGGTGTCGGGGACATCGATGGGATCTGCGTCGTAGTGATGCCGGATGGCCGCCAGCACGAGCGAGCCGCGGTCGGGCCAGCGACGGTAGAGCACCGGCCGGCTCGTGTGCGCGCGCTCGGCGACGGCGTCGAACGTCAATCCGTTGTAGCCCTTCTCGGTCAGCTCGTCCCAGGCGGCGTCGAGCAGCGCGTCCTCCAGCGCGGCGCCTCGGCGACGGGTGGCAGGAGCATCCGATTCAAGATCCACTTGTGTATCTTAGCGCGAACGCGTACTCTTCCTTCTTAGATACATATGTGTATCTAAATGAGGAGTAGCGGTGAGCATCAAGACCCAGACCCGGCCCGCGGTGGACGCATCCGTCAAGCGCACGACGACCGCACTGGTCGTCGGAGTTCTGGCGGTCGTGTTCGACACGACGATCATGAGCGTCGCACTGCACTCGCTCTCGAAAGACCTGCACGTTCCGGTCTCGACCATCCAGTGGGTGACCACGGGCTACGTGCTCGCCCTGGCGGCCACCGTTCCGCTCAGCGCGTGGGTGCAGCGGCTCATCGGAGGCAAGCGGGCGTGGATGTTCGCACTCACCCTTTTCCTGCTCGGCTCCGTGCTCTGCAGTGTGTCGTGGAACGCCGAGAGCCTCATCGCGTTCCGCGTCGTGCAGGGGGTCGGCGGCGGACTCATGCTTCCGCTGATGCAGACGATCGTGATGCAGGCGGCCGGCGGCAAGAACCTCGGACGCGTCGCCGCGGCCGTCGGGCTCCCGGCCATGCTGGGCCCGATCCTCGGGCCCGCAGTCGGGGGCATCATCCTGAACTGGCTGGACTGGCGGTGGATCTTCTGGGTCAACGTGCCGTTCTGCGTCGTCGGGCTGTTCCTCGCCTGGCGGATGCTCCCGCGAGACGTACGCGCTGCTAGCCGGCCAAGGCTCGACGTCATCGGCATGGTCCTCTTGCTGCCGTCTCTGGTGGCGCTGCTGCTGGGCCTCTCCAACTCGGTAGGCGGCGAGGGCTTCGGCGCGACGGATGCCTGGCTGCCGCTCGCGATCGGCGCAGTTCTGCTGGCCGCGTTCGTCGTCTACGCGCTGAGGCGAGGCGACCGCGCGCTGGTAGACATCCGCTTGCTCAGACACCGGTCGGTGTGGTCGGGATCGGCGCTGCTGTTCCTCTCCGGGCTCGCCGCGTACGGGATCATGCTGCTGCTCCCTCTCTATCTGCAGCAACTGCGCGGATTCGACGTGCTCGCCGCCGGTCTCTTCCTCGTTCCGCAGGGTCTCGGCACGCTCGCCAGTCGCTCCCTCGCAGGCCGGCTCACCGACAGGATGGGCGCCCGCTGGGTCGCGGTCATCGGCTTCGCCATCGTCGGCGCCGCGACCGTGCCGTTCGCATTCAGTACGGCGACGACGAACGAGTGGCTGCTGATGGCCGTGCTATTCGTGCGCGGTTTCGGCCTCGGCGCCATCGTGATGCCGCTCATGGTGGCGTCGTTCCAGGGGCTGGCGTCGTCCGACATCCCGCACTCGAGCATCATCACGCGCACGGCGCAGCAACTCGGCGGATCGTTCGGCACCGCGGTGCTCGCGGTCATCCTGCAGTCGGGTCTGACCGCCCACGTGGCGCAAGGCACGTCGGGCGTTGCGACCGCGTACGACCAGGCCTTCTGGTGGTCGATCGGGTTCACGGCCCTCGCCGTGGTTCTCTCGCTCGCCCTGCCCGGCCGCCCGGCGCCCGCACCCTCCGTTACGGTCACATCGGCTCAGGTCGCAGTTTCTGTCGCGAAAACCGATCCGAACCGACCGAAAGTGCGACCTGAACTCGACGAAGTGGGCGACGCCACCCGCTGACCGCGATCAGGCGGCGAGCAGGCGCTCCGTCTCGGCGAGCAGGATCGCCGTGCACAGGCCCTCGAGCGCCTCGACGAGCTCCGACAGCGGCGGCATCGTCGGTGCGATGCGGATGTTCGCATCGCGCGGGTCCTTCTTGTACGGATACGTCGACCCGGCCGGCGTCACCGCGATGCCTGCCTGCGCGGCGAGCGCGATCGCTCGCTCGGCGCATCCGTCGTGCACGTCGAGGCTCACGAAGTAGCCACCGGTCGGCGTGGTCCAGGTTCCCGCGTCGTACGGTTTCAGCCGCCGCTCGAACACCTCGGAGACCGCCTCGAACTTGGGCGCGACCAGCTCGCGGTGGCGGCGCATGTGCGCCTCCAACCCGGCGGCATCCTTCAGGAATCGCACGTGCCGAAGCTGGTTGATCTTGTCCGGCCCGATCGACTGCGCCGCCGCATGGCTCAGGTACCACGACACGTTCTCCGGCGACGAGCCGAAGAACGCGACCCCTGCGCCCGCGAACGTGACCTTCGAGGTCGAGGCGAACACGAAGACTCGGTCCGGGTTCCCCGCCGCCGCGGCGAGCGACAGGATGTCGATCGGCTCGGGCACGTCGTCGGCGAGGTGGTGCACGGCGTATGCGTTGTCCCAGAAGATGCGGAAGTCTGCAGCGGCCGGCAGCGACACGAGGGCGCGCGCGACCTCTTCGCTGTAGATCGCACCCGACGGGTTCGAGTGCACGGGCACGCACCACATGCCGCGAATCGTCGGGTCCTCCGCCAGCAGCCGCTCGACCTCGGCGAGGTCGGGTCCGTCATCCGTCATCGCGACCGGGATCATCCGGATGCCCAGATGCTCGGTGATCGTGAAGTGGCGGTCGTAACCCGGCACCGGGCACAGGAAGCTGACGGTGTCTTCGCTCGACCATGGGCGCCCGCTCTCCGGCAGACCGTGCAGCATGGCGTGCACGACGACGTCGTGCATCACGGTCAGGCTCGAGTTGCCGAGTGCGAGGAGCTGCGGCACCGGAACCCTCAGCACGTCGGAGAAGATCGCGCGGAGCTCTGGCAGCCCCTTCGGGTTGGAATAGTTGCGCAGGTCGTTGCCGGACTCGTCGCGGAAATCGTCGCCACCAGGAAGCGAGAGCAACTCGTTCGAGAGGTCGAGCTGCTCCGGCGATGGCTTTCCGCGTGTGATGTCGAGCGAGAGTCGGCGCTTCACGAGCGCGTCATACTCAGCGGCGAGCTGCGAGTGCAGGTCGCGCAGTTCGGCGGAAGGCAATTCGGCGAGCGCGGTCACCCTTGAATCGTAATCGGCGCGGTATGCCCCGGCCGTGCTGTGTCGCCGCCCGATCCGCCCGAACGAACTCAGGCGACCGCACCGTATTCGGCCGAGACGACGATCGGCAGGTGGTCGGAATCGCCGCGCGGCAGGGTCTCGACGTTGCGAACATCCAGCCCTGCCGAGGTCACGAAGTCGAAGTGACCCTTGAAGAACTTGTAGCGGGTGTACGTCTTGCGGTCGCTGAGCGACATGTCATAGCCGGATGCCTTCACGCGCTCTCCGAGCGAATGGGTGAAGAACGGGTAGTTGTAGTCGCCGACCATGAGGGTCGGGGCGCCGTGCCCGAGCCGCAGCAGCTCGGCGTGCGCGGCATGGATCTGCGTGCGGCGCAGGGAGTTCAGCGCCGTCAGCGGAGCCGCGTGGAACGACGCGACGACGACCTCGTTACCTGTGACGGCATCCTCGAGCAGGGTACCGACGAGACGCTCGTGCGCCGGGGCGAGCACCCGATCGTGCAGCGACTTCTTCAGCTCGTACGTGTCGGTCTCACGCAGGTGAAAGCGGTCCTGTCGGTAATAGACCGCGAGGCCCAGCCGGTTGCGCTTCGTGGAGTCCGCGAGCACCAGCGTGCCGACCTCGTTCGGCAACACCGTGGTGTCGGCCTCCTGCAGGCACATCACATCCACAGCGGTGGATTCCGCAAGGTCGATCAGCTCGCCCGTCGCGCGATTCTTACGGAGGTTGTAGCTGAGTACTCGTATCAGGGCGATCACTTCTTTTGTTGCTGCGGCCGGTGACGCGATGATACCCGGGCGGCGTGAGCACCGTGTGAACGGATGCCGTCATCCGGCTTTGCAGCGCCCGCCCGCGGACCACCGCTCACGCGTCGTCGACCCAGTCGAAGGTCTTCGTGACCGCCTTCTTCCAGGTGCGGTACAGCCGCTCGACCTCGTCACGATCGGAGGTCGGCTCCCACCGCGCACCCTCCTGCCAGTTCGCACGCAGCTCGTCGCGGTCCTTCCAGAAGCCGACAGCCAGGCCGGCGGCGTAGGCCGCGCCCAGAGCCGTGGTCTCCGCGACCGTCGGACGCACGACCGGGATGCCCAGAACATCCGCCTGGAACTGCATGAGCAGGTCGTTCGCGGTCATGCCGCCGTCCACCTTGAGCTCGTTCAGCCGCGTGCCGGTGTCCTGCTCCACCGCCTCGAGCACATCGCGGGTCTGGTACGCGGTCGACTCCAGAGCAGCCCTCGCCAGATGCGCCTTGTTCACGAAGCGGGTGAGTCCGACGATCGCGCCGCGGGCATCCGGTCGCCAGTATGGCGCGAAGAGCCCCGAGAACGCGGGCACGATGTAGGCGCCGCCGTTGTCGTCGACGGATGCCGCCAGCTTCTCCACCTGCTTCGCGTCGCTGATGATGCCCAGGTTGTCGCGCAACCACTGCACGAGGGATCCGGTGACGGCGATGGACCCCTCCAGCGCGTACCGCGGAGACTCGTCGCCGAGACGGTACGCCAGCGTGGTGATGAGGCCGTTCCGGCTGTGCACGATCTCTTCGCCCGTGTTCACGATGACGAAGTTGCCGGTGCCGTAGGTGTTCTTCGACTCGCCTGCCTCGAACGCCGCCTGGCCGAACGTCGCGGCCTGCTGGTCACCGAGGATCCCCGCGATCGGCGTCTCCCGCAACAGGCTGTGCGATTCCGCCTCGCCGTAGACCTCACTGGACGAGCGGATCTGCGGAAGCATCGACCGCGGAACGCCGAACGCGTCGAGGATGTCGTCGCGCCAGTCGAGCGTCTTCAGGTCCATGAAGAGAGTGCGGGAGGCGTTCGTCACATCCGTCGCGTGCACGCCGCCGTGCTTGCCGCCGGTGAGGTTCCACAGCACCCAGGTGTCGGTGGTGCCGAACAGCAGCTCGCCGCGCTCGGCCCGCTCGCGTGCGCCGTCGACGTTCTCGAGGATCCACGCGATCTTCGTGCCGGCGAAGTACGTGGCCAGGGGCAGGCCGACGGCATCCGAGAACCGGTCGGTGCCGCCGTCGGCGGCCAACCGGTCGACGATCGGTTGCGTGCGGGTGTCTTGCCAGACGATCGCGTTGTATACCGGTTTTCCCGTGTGCTTGTCCCACACGACGGCGGTCTCGCGCTGATTGGTGATGCCGACCGCGGCCAGGTCGTGCCGGGTGAGGTTCGCCTTGCCGAGGGCCACCCCGACGACCTCGCGCGTATTGCGCCAGATCTCCATCGGATCGTGCTCCACCCATCCGGCGCGCGGGAAGATCTGCTGGTGCTCGAGCTGCCCGACCGCGACCACGCTCCCGGCGTGATCGAACACGATTGCCCGGGTGCTCGTCGTTCCCTGGTCGATGGCGAGGATGTGCGTCGGCATTCTCGCAGGCTAACGCGCGCGCTCGCCCCATCGTCTTCGCCGGGCTGAGTAGCTCGGCAGCGGAATTGCGGTCCCGACGTGTCGCTGTTCGCTTCTCCAGCGACACGAGCAGACCGGAAAGTTCGCGTCTCCTTGTTCTTTACGAGGAAACCTCAACGGCGTACCGTTGGACGCACGCTTTTCCGGCCGAGCGCACGCCTCAGCCGGGCGAAGACGCCGGCGCCGTGCGGATGGCGCGCACAGCCCCGCCGGCGCCGTGCTCTGCCGGGCTCGTGTCGTCGTGACGATGTCTCGTGTCTGCGTTAGCGTCGGGTGACCTTCCGATCCCGACGAGAGTCCCGAATGCCCTCTGAGAACGTTCCGCGTGCGCGAAATGCCATCCGCGGCACGGTCGCTGCGCTGTGCCTCGCCGCAGCCGGCATCCTGCTCGCCGGCTGCGCCACGGATGCCTCGGCCTTCCCCGGCGCGGATAGCACCGCGAGCGCCACTCCCGGCGGTTCCTCCGATGGCACGACAAGCCCGGCCGCGGGAACGGCCCTCGCCGAGCTCGCGACCATTCCCGTCAAGGGCAAGGCGCCGCGCACCGGATACGACCGGGTCGGCGACTTCGGGTCTGCCTGGAAAGACGTGGACCACAACCACTGCGACACTCGCGACGATGTGCTCGCGCGCGACCTCACAGATGTCATGAAGCGCGGGACGTGCACTGTCGAGTCGGGCGTGCTGAGCGACCCGTACACCGGCAAGACGATCCACTTCGTGCGGGGCGTGCAGACCTCCGCGCTCGTGCAGATCGACCATGTCGTGCCGCTCTCGAACGCGTGGCAGACGGGCGCGCAGCGGCTCACGCAGCAACAGCGAGAGACGCTCGCGAACGATCCGCTCAACCTGCTCGCCGTCGACGGCCCGACGAATGAGGGCAAGGGCGACGGAGATGCCGCCACCTGGCTGCCACCGAACCGCGGCTTCTGGTGCGACTACGCGGCGCGGCAGGTCTCGGTGAAGGCCGCGTACCATCTGTGGGTGGCGCCCGCGGAGCACGACGCGCTCCACCGCATCCTCGGCGGATGCCCCGCGCAAGCCGCCCCGACGTCGACGCTGGCTCGCACGGTCGGGCTCGGGTGAGGCTGCAACTCGGCGGCGGTCTCGGGATGCACGTGTTCGGCATCGTCGCGTGACATGCCGTCACCCTGCGTGCCTCGTGAAACCAGGCCTCTAACTCCCACCGGCATAGGCGGCGAGCGCGGCGCCCACCGTCTCGTCCTGGAAGCGGAAGCCGTCGTTCAGCAGCGCGGCAGGGAGCATCCGCTGACTGCCCAGCATCAGCTCCTGGGCGGCATCCTGCAGTGCGAGGCGGAGCGCGAACGCGGGAGCGGGCAGCCCGTACGGGCGACGCAGTTCCCGCGCGAGAGTGCGCATGAACTCCGCCTCGGTGGCCGGAGTCGGCCCGGCGAAGTTCACGGGTCCGCTCAGGTCGGATCCGACGACGTGATCGATCGCCGCCACCTCGTCGTGCAGGCTGATCCACGGCCACCACTGCCGTCCGCTGCCGATCGGACCGGCGAGCCCGGCGAGGGCGAGCAGGCGCAGCGGCGGCATCGCGCCCGACGGCCCGACGACGAGCCCGGTGCGCACGAAGGCGACGCGCGTGACATCGGATGCCCGCCACGCCTCCGCCTCCCATGCATCCACCACGGCGGAGAGGAAGCCGTCGCCGCGCGGCGAGCTCTCCGTCAGGTCCTCATCGCCGCGGTCGCCGTAGTACCCAACCGCCGACGCACTCACGAGAACACGCGGCGGCCTCTGCGCTGCGTGGATCGCGTCGACGATGGTGCGCGTGACATCCAGTCGAGACTCGAGGATGACCTTCTTATAAGAAGGAGTCCACGGCAGCCGGCTCGTCGGCGCTCCGGCCAGACTGACAACCGCGTCCGCGCCGTTCAGCACGGCCGGATCGAGGATGCCCGCAGTCGGTTCCCACTGCACCTCGTCCTCGCCGCGTGGCGGCCTCCTCACCAGGCGCACGACCTCGTCACCGGATGCGCGCAGCCGCTCGGCGAGCGCAGACCCGATCATCCCCGAAGCACCGGCGATCACGATGCGGCGTCTGCGGCGCCGGGCAGTCGAACTCACGCACCTAAACTAGATGTTCTCCCGCTCCGCCAGCCGTGAAAGGCACATCCATGCCCGATCAGAATGCGCTCGACGCCGTCATCGCCCTTGCCCGCCACCGCGGGTTCGTCTTCCAGTCGGGCGAGATCTACGGCGGATCGCGGTCGGCGTGGGACTACGGCCCCCTCGGCGTGGAGCTGAAGGAGAACATCAAGCGGCAGTGGTGGCAGACCATGATCACGAGCCGGGACGACGTGGTCGGCCTCGACTCCAGCGTGATCCTGCCGAAGCAGGTGTGGGTGGCATCCGGTCACGTGGGCGTCTTCAACGACCCGCTCGTGGAGTGCCTGCACTGCCACAAGCGCTTCCGCGAAGACCACCTCATCGAGGCGTTCGAGGCGAAGAAGGGCCGCGCGCCCGAGAACGGTATGGGCGACATCGTCTGCCCGAACTGCGGCACCCGTGGCCAGTGGACGCCGCCGCGCGACTTCAACATGATGCTCGAGACCTACCTCGGCCCCGTGAAGGATGAGTCGGGTCTGCAGTATCTGCGCCCCGAGACCGCGCAGGGCATCTTCGTGAACTTCGCGAACATCGTGCAGTCATCCCGCATGAAGCCGCCGTTCGGCATCGGCCAGATCGGCAAGAGCTTCCGCAATGAGATCACGCCGGGCAACTTCATCTTCCGCACCCGCGAGTTCGAGCAGATGGAGCTCGAGTACTTCGTGGAGCCGGGCGACGACGAAAAGTGGTTCGACTACTGGATCGACAACGCCTGGAACTGGTACATCGACTTGGGAATCGACCCGATGAACCTGCGGCGGTACGAGCATCCGAAAGACAAGCTCTCGCACTACTCGAAGCGCACGATCGACATCGAATACCGCTTCGGCTTCACCGGCGGCGACTGGGGCGAGCTGATGGGCGTTGCCAATCGCACCGACTTCGACCTCTCCACGCACACCGAGCACTCCGGCAAAGACCTGTCGTTCTTCGACCAGGGACGTAACGAGCGCTACCTGCCGTACGTCATCGAACCCGCGTTCGGCCTGACCCGGTCCCTGATGGCGTTCCTGGTGGATGCCTACCACCAGGAGGAGGCGCCGAATGCGAAGGGTGGCACCGACATCCGTACCGTGCTCAAGCTCGACCCGCGCCTTTCGCCGGTGAAGGCGGCCGTGCTTCCGCTCTCCCGCAACGAGAATCTCTCGCCGCTTGCGCGCAAGCTCGCCTCCGACCTGCGACGCCACCGCAACGTCGAGTTCGACGACTCCGGCGCGATCGGCCGCCGCTACCGCCGTCAAGACGAGATCGGCACCCCGTACTGCGTGACGGTGGACTTCGACTCGCTCGACGACAACGCGGTCACCGTGCGCGACCGCGACACCATGGGCCAGGAGCGCATCCCGATCGAGGGACTGGATGCCTACCTCACGGAGCACCTGCGCGAGCGGTGACGCTTATCCAGCAACCCCTTACCGAATCCTGACATTCGCCGAGGGTGCGGTGAACGTGCGCGGTGTTGCCTTGTCCGCGTGACGAACGCACCAGGTGACATCCCGCCGACCGGTCCGCAGCAGGCACCGCAGGCCGGTCCTCCCGCGCCGCGCCGCCGCAACTGGCGCATTCCGCTGATCGTCGCCGTCGCCGTGGTCGGCGGGCTGGCCATCGCGGGAGCCTCCTCGGCGACGACGCTGGCGATCAGTTCGGCGTCCGCGTCGCATCCGATGACGACGCGGGATGCGGCATCCGTCAACACCGCGGGCTTTCCGACCGGCGGCAAGAACCCCGGCATCTTCACCGACCGTTGCCCGATGACGATGGAGGCCGCGAACGACCCGATCATGATGCCCGGCATGACCGGAGCATCCATGCAGCACGACTTCTTCGGCTTCACGCGGCCGACCGCCTCCACCGTCACCACCGACCTCGTCGGCAAGCCGACATCGTGCACCACCACAGCGGACTCGTCCGCGTACTGGCTACCCGTTCTCTACCAGAACGGCAAGGCGCTCAAGCCGTCCAGCGCGCTGATCTACTGGCGTGCGCCGGCCGCGACCGCGAAGCACGTGCAGGCCATGCCGCAGGGCATGACGATGATCGCCGGCAATGAGAAGGCCACGACGCCGCAGAGCGATCAGATCATCGACTGGACGTGCACGCAGGGCAAGAACGAGAAGGCATCCGCGCGATCGGATGCCCCGCACGACTGCGCAGACGGCCACTTCCTGCGACTCATCGTGACGTTCCCGAACTGCTGGGACGGCCACAGCTTGAACGGCAAGGGCCAGCAGAACGTGGTCTACGCGAGCAAGGCCGGCGCTTGCCCTTCGTCGCATCCGGTGCAGATTCCGCAGGTCGTGTTCCACGTGTACTACCCGACGCACAGCGGCAGCGGCATCACCCTTTCCATCGGGCCGAACAACCAGGGACCGGCGACCACCGGACACGCCGACTTCATGAACGGCTGGAATCAGCAACGCATGAACGCAGACACCGCCGCCTGCATCGACACGCAGACCCGCTGCGGACCCGTCACCGGACCGGATGCCACGCCGCAGGGCGGCAAGGCGGAGCCGGCGGGGAAGGCACGCACGCACCGGGACCACATGATGCGCAGGGGAACCGCGACACCCACCCCGATGCCGTCGATGTGACCCTCACCTCCGCGGGTCGACGTGCACCTTCGGACCCGGTCCACCGGCCGGATGTTTCCCGGTCAGCACCGCCTCGACGTGATCGAGGCTGACCGTGGCGGCGACCAGCGGGCGGGCGTCCACGGTGCCGGAGGCGAACCCGGCGATCGCGGCATCCAGCCCGGGAGACGCGCTCAGGATGCCGGTGGCCGTGACATCCTTCAGCAGTAGCTCGCGCGTGTCGACCGTGCTCGGTGTGGCCGCGATTCCGATGAAGACGAGGCGACCGCCCGGCTGCACGAGGTCGACCGCGCGTGCCGCCGTAGAGGCATCCATCGCCGCGTCGATCACGGCGTCGAACGGGACGTCTGGCAGAGAGTTCCACCCTAGCCATGCCGTGAATCCGAGTGATCGCGCGAAGTCGACGGATGCCTGCGACACCCCGACCAGCTGAACGTCGGCTCCCGCGGCCCGCACGAACATCGCGGCGAGCACGCCGATGGTGCCTGGGCCGACCACGAGCACGCGTTCCGCCCGACGCCCGGTTGCCAGCGAGAGAGCCGCCACCGCGGCCCGGAGCGCGTTGCCCGCCGGCTCGACCAGTGCGCCGAGCATGTCGTCGACCGCGTCGGGCAGTGCGTGCAGCGAACTCGCCGGCACCGCGATCCGCTCGGCGAGCGCGCCCGCACGACCGCGCCGAATGCCCACCTCTTCGCGGTCGGCGCACACGTGCTGTCGCCGGCTGCGGCACAACCGGCAGTGCCCGCAACCGAGCATCGTGTCACCGGTGACGCGGCGACCCAGCCACGAGGCATCCGCTCCGGCCCCGAGTTCGGTGACCACGCCCATCCACTCGTGGCCGATGCGCACCGGATATCGGGCGTTGCCGTCGTGCAGGTACGCCATGTGGCCGGTGTAGAACTCGACGTCGGTGCCGCACACGCCGGCGCGACGGATGTCGACGACGACCTCGCCCGGCCCCGCGACAGGCTCCGGCACGTCGGCCACCTCGGCCGTGCCGGGCGCCGTGATCACGAATGCGCGCACCGCTGCCTCCGTCTTCCGCGATGAGGATGTCGCCTCGAGACTATCGGCGGGGCCGAACCGCGACCGAGCGGCGCCGAGCGATCAGCGTGACCGCCGCCGCGGCCAGAACCGCAGCGGCAGCGGCGCCGACGAACAGCCAGCTGAAGCCCGAGGTCAGCGCGTCACTCTTGGAGACGCCGGATGCCATCAGCCCAGCCGTGCGGGTCGCCGCGATCGTGGAGAGAACGGCGAGCCCCAGCGCACCACCGACCTGCTGACTGGTGTTGACGAGCCCGCTGGCGAGCCCGGCATCCGATCCGGATGTTCCATCGACTGCGAGGTCGGTCGTCGCGATGAAGGATGCCCCGAGGCCCACTCCGATCGCGACCGTCGGTGCCAGCAGCGAACCGGCGAAGGACGCATCAGACCGGGCGAGCGAGAGCCAGACGAGCCCCGCCGCGAGCACCAGGAGCGCCACGACGAGCACCCGACGTGACCCCATCCTGGCGATGACGTTCGGCACAACTCCTGCGGTGATCACGAGCGCGCCTGCCAGGGGCAGCTGGGTAAGGCCGGACTCCAGCGCGCTGTAGCCGAGCACCTGCTGCATGTAGACGGAGAGCGCGAAGAACGTCGCGGTCGTCGCGGCGCCGATGAAGAACATGGCGGCGTTACCGCCGGCCACGGTGGCCAACCGGAAGATGCGCAGTTCCATGAGCGGCTGGGCGGCGCGCCGCTCGATCACGACGAATGCTATGAGCAGGGCGACAGCGATCGCGAAGAGTGCGATCACGATCGGTGCAGCAAAACCGATCTGCTCGGAGAGGCTCAGCGCTCCGACGAGAGAGACCAGCCCGCCCGTGACCGTCAACGCCCCGGCAAGATCGAGGCGCATTCCCGTGAGATTGACGTCCCGCCTGACCAGGAACGGCAGCACGGCGAGCACCAGAAGCCCTGCGGGCACATTGACGAAGAAGATCGCCTGCCACCCGAAGACTGCGGTCAGCACGCCGCCGAGCAGCACGCCGGCCGCGCTTCCGATCCCGGCTACCGCTCCCCACACACCCAGAGCCTTGGCACGATCGGATGCCACAGGGAAGAGTCGCGTCACGAGCGCGAGCGAGGCGGGCGCGAGGAGCGCTGCCGACGTGCCCTGCAATGCTCGTGCGACGAGCAGCACCATGCCGTTCGGGGCGAGCCCGGCGAGCGTCGAAGCGGCGATGAAGCCGGCCACGCCGATCAGGAACACGCGACGGTGGCCGAACCGGTCTGCGAGTCGGCCGCCGAGCAGCAGCAGTCCGCCGAACGGTAGGACATACGCCGTGATCACCCAGCTCAGCTGCGCCGTGCCGAGATGCAGGCTCGTCCCGATCGAGGGCAGGGCGATGTTGACGATGGATGCATCGAGCACGACGAGGAACTCCGCGATCGCCAGGATCGTCAGCGAGATCCACCTGCGTCGCGCACTCTCTCCCGAAGCCGCCTCTGCCCGCTCCGCCTTCGCGTGGGCTGCACTCTCCATGGTCATGATCTCTTCGTCCTTTCCTGACCCGATTCGAGACCTCTTCGTCGAGTGAGTGATTGCTCAATCACTCACTCGATCAAAGGAATGGCGCATCCTGCGCCACTGGTGAGTGACTGTACACTCACCGCCGCGGAATCGCAAGGGGTGAGTGTATGATCACTCACATGCCGTCACTGTCCACCTCAGACCAGCGACGAGAGACCGTGGTCGCCGCTGCGATCAGCGCTTTCGCCCGGAGCGGATATCTCGGAACGCCCACCACCGCGGTGGCGCAGGAAGCCAAGATCTCGACGGCCTACGTCTTCAAGCTCTTCCCGACCAAAGAGGCCCTCTTCGTCGCGGCACTCGCTCGCTGCTTCGAGCTCATCGAGCAGACACTCGAGCGTGCCGCCGCCGAGGCGGAGGACCAGACATCCGACGGGATACTCGACGCAATGGGTGAGCAATACGCTCGGCTCATCGCCGACCACGATCTGCTCATGATGCAGGTGCACGCCCAGTCGGCGAGCGATGTCGAAGTGATCCGTTCGGCACTTCAAGACGGCGTCGGCCGGCTCACGCGCTTCGCCTCGACGCGATCGGGCGCGAGCGACGACGCCATCCAGCGATTCATGGCCTACGGCCAGCTGTGTCACCTGATCGTGACGGCGGGTCTGGATGCGGTGGACTCACCGTGGGCGCGCGGGCTGGTCGAAGGCATCCGGCATCCCGCGGGCCCGACGAAGAAGAGCTGAGCAGCCGGGCGGGTGCCTTGCTACTGGGCCAGACCGACACCGAGGCCGACCGCGCTGGCCGTGCTGAGCACCGCGCGCACCAGGTTCCACGCCGCCCAGCGCACCTCGCCGAACCGCTGGCGCACGGAAGCGGCATCGAATCCCGGTACCGCGGCGGCGGCCTTGAGCGCGTTGTTCACCGGCAGGTGCACGGCGACCGTGATGATCACGGATGCCACGGTGCCGGCGAGTGCACCGGTCGCCCACCCGCCACCGGCTTCGCCCCACGAGGCGACGGCGGCGAGCGCGCACAGCACCGGCGACCCGAAGAAGATGACCAGGAGGAACCACGGGTTCACGATCGCGCGGTCGAGCGCGGCGAACGCCGTGACGAACGTGCGGTCGTCCACGCGCCGCAACGCCGGCATCACGGCGAAAGCGTAGAGCTGGAACACGCCGGCGAGGAGCCCGGTCGACACGGTCGCCGCGACGAACACGGTCGTGGTGAGGATGCCCTGCATCCGTCGACCGTAGCGGAGACCGGCGACGGGCCCCTTGCCGTCCGACGAGAATGGGCGGGTGGCGGAGACGATGCGGGCGGTCGTGTACGACGAGGTGGGCGGAAGACCGGGCATCCGCGAGGTCGCTGTTCCAGAGTGTCCGCCCGACGGCGCGCTCGTGCGCGTCGAGGCGACGGGCGTCTGCCGCTCCGACTGGCACGCGTGGCGCGGGCACGATCCGGTGCCGCTGCCCATGATCCCGGGCCACGAGTTCGCCGGGGTCGTGGCCGAGGTCGGTCCGGAGGTGGTGGGATTCGCTCGTGGCGACCGTGTCACCGCACCCTTCGTCAACGGCTGTGGCCGCTGCGAGTGGTGCCGGCGCGGCGACGCGCAGGTCTGCCCCCACCAGACGCAGCCCGGATTCACCCGCGCCGGATCGTTCGCCGAGTACGTCGTCGTCACCGCCGCGGACACCAACCTGGTCGCCTTGCCGGATGCCGTGAGCATGGATGCCGCTGCCTCCCTCGGTTGCCGCTTCGCGACCGCCTTCCGCGCGCTGACGGTCGGCTCCCGCGTGCGTCCCGGCGACGAGGTGGCCGTCTTCGGCTGCGGAGGCGTCGGGCTCTCCGTCGTCATGATCGCGGCCGCCTTCGGTGCAACCCTGACGGCGATCGACGTGTCGGATGCCGCGCTCGACCGGGCGCGCGAGCTCGGCGCTGCCCGCGGCATCCGTGCCGAGAGCAATGACTCGCACGTCACCGACTCTGGTTCAGCGGGAACCGCTGCGCGCGGCGGCGCTCTCGAGCAGGTCGTCGTCGAGGCGACGAGCGGAGGAGCCCATGTGACCGTCGACGCTCTCGGATCCGCCGGCACCGCGGCATCCGCCGTGCGAAGCCTGCGTCGCCGCGGCACGCACGTGCAGATCGGCCTGATGCTCGGCGACAATGCCGCAGCCCCTCTTCCGTGGGAGCGAGTCATCGCCTGGGAACTCACGGTCGTCGGGTCGCACGGCATGGGTGCGCGCGACTATCCGGAGATGCTGCGGATGATCGCCGACGGGCGCCTCGATCCGGCCCGCCTCATCGGGTCGGTCACCGACCTCAGCGGTGCCATCGACGCGCTCGTCGCAATGGATGGCCCGCAGCCAGCGAACGCGGGAATCACCATCGCGCGACCATAGCGGTTCGTCGACCTTTCAAGGGGCGCGTCGTCGCGCGAGCTCCGGTGCGCCCCGATCGGGTGTAGACAGCCAGGTTCACGCGAGCGTAGACTCCCGACTGTTTTCACGGCAGGGGGCTTGGTGAAGATGGACGGCGTCGGGGGCCGCTTCTCCTCGGCACTCAAGATCGCTCTCGGAGCGTTGGGTGTCACGGGGGGCTTGCTGCTGCTCGCGCTCGTTTTCGGAGCTCACTCGGCATCGGCCGAGACGCCGACCACCTCGTCACCGTCGGCCTCGCAGCCGGTCGCGTCGCAGCCGTCGGGCACGACTCCCGCAACGGGACTGCTCAGCACGGTCGGTTTCACACTCAATGCCGTAACCGCGCCTGTGACGAGCACGGTCGGATCCATTCCGGCATCGACTTCCAGGATCGTCGCCCCCACGGTCGAGACCGTCATCCACGCTGCACCGACCTCCGTGCAGCAGCTCGTTCAGCCGGTCGCGCAGACCATGGATGCGACCACCGGGACGATCTCCGCCTCCGGAACCCTCGAGCCGGTCGCGAACGCGGTGGACGGCATCGTGTCTTCCGTTCCGGTCGTCGGCGGGACACTGCACGCGACCCTCGGGACGCTTTCGAGCGTCACGACTCCCCTCGCGGGCACGGTCGATGGCGTGCTGTCCTCCGTCGATGCGACGACCGCATCCGTGACGGAGGCCGCGATGCCTGCGAGCACCTCAGCGTCGTCCCCGATCGAGTTCATGTCGACCGGAGCGGCCGACGTTTCCCGGAGCGCTGACGCTGCTGCGGCGATCGGATCGCTCGCTTCTTCGCCCCTCGTCGACCGCACACTGGAATCCGCCGGCAACTTCGGCCTGACGTCCACGTCCAACGCACCTGAGCCGTCGACGCCGGTTCCCTCGACGCCGACGTCTCCTCCGGGAGCCACCGGCCAGCCCACCACTCTGCGTAGCGGCGGCGGTTCGGCCGGCACCGCACTCGCGGGCGTGCTCGGCCTGAGCGGTCCCGCCCCGCTGACTTCGCACTCCACCGCGAGTGCCAGTGACGACGACCTCCCGTCGATGCCGACGTACGACACGGACTGCTCCCCCGACTGATCCCCGTCGCGCCGTCCTGCCTTGACGGTCGTCGACTGCGCTGAGGCGCGCTCGACAGGGACGACGGATGCTCGGGCATCCGCTCTCCGGGACCCTCGCGGCGGCGCATCCACCTTCCCGCTTCGGGTGCGGGCGCGGATGCGGACGACGGCACATCGCGCTCGTGCGCGGCTTCGGCTGCGGCGCGGGCGAATCGATCGGTCGTTCATTCAGATCTAGGGGAATGTCATGAAGAAATGTGTGTCGAGAGGGCTGATGTTTGCAGCCGTGCTCGGCGGAATCTCATTGGCGGGGGTGGGCGCGGCGAATGCCGCCGAACCCTCGGCGGGCGGCACGGACGGAACAGGTTCCGGCGGTGTGCCCGACACGTTCAGCGGGCCGTCATCGCTCGTCGGCAACCTGCTCGGCGGCGTCGACCATGCGCTGAGTGGAGTAATCAACTCGGTCGCACCCGTGGTCATCTCGCCCACGAGCTCGCCGGCGGCTCCGGCACCCGCCACGCTGCCCGCACCGACGGTTCCGGCCCCGGCACCGTCCGCTGCGACCAGCGGAGGCGCTCAGACGGCTCCGTCGGCATCGTCGGCCGGCCAGCAGTCGGATGCCTCGACATCCGGTGCAGTCGCCGTCACGACGAACGACGCGCCGGAGCCGGCTGCGACAACGACATCGGGCACAGGAACGGCGACGGTCGGTGTGACACCGTGGGCGGGTTCGGTGATCTCGGGCACGGTCGGCGGCGCACTCGGAACGCCGAACGGCGGAACGATCGGAGAGGCGATCGAGGCGATCGGTGCAACGAGTCGCCGCATCACCGGGTCGAACAGTGCGATCAGCAACCCGGTGGGCGTCGTTCCCAACGTGGGCGGATCCCTCGGCGGCGTGACGAACTCGCTGCCCTACCTCGAGAACACCACCGACACGCTGGGCAGTCGTCTCACGGATGTCACCGCGGGCATTCCCGGCGCGGCGGATCCGGAGGGCGGCATCCCGGATGTCGGTGCCACGGTGAGCGGCCTGCTCGGCGACGTCACCGACGTGCTTTCGGGTGCAACCGACTCGAGTTCGGAGGTCACTCCGGGAGGCAACAACTCCGGAGTGGTTCCCGGCGGACTGAACGGGACGCCATCCGGAGTCGAGCTTCCCATCCCGGGAATCGGCAGCGTTCGGGCGGGCACCACACCGAACGGCGGGGTCTCGATCGGGAAGAACCTCGACGCCGCAGGGGTGAAGGATGTCTGGGATCTTTCCGCAGGACCGGCAGGTGTCTCGACGGCGGACCGCATCGGAACGGACAAGCTGAACGTCTATGTGAAGGGTGCCGTCCCGACCGATGGAACGAGCCCGTCGGCGCAGGTCACGCTTCCCGCGCTGGGCGGCCTGGCCGGCGGCGGAACGCTCCCGGGCGGTCCGCTGCCGGGTTCCGGATCGACCCCGGGCAGCGGTGATTCCGGTGTGGTGCCTGGTGGTCTGAACGGCACACCCTCCGGTGTGACTCTCCCGATCCCGGGCGTGGGCACCGTTCGCGCCGGCACGACACCGAACGGTGGCGTCTCGGTCGGGAAGAACCTCGACATCGCGGGAGTGAAGGACCTGTGGGACCTCTCCGCAGGACCCGCCGGTGTCTCCACCGCGGACCGCATCGGAACAGATGACACCAACGTCTACGTCAACGGTGCCGTCCCGACCGACGGGACCAGCCCCTCCGCGGAGGTCACCCTCCCCGGACTGGGCAACCTCGGCGGAACGATCCCCGGTACCGGGTCGAACCCCGGAGGCTCCAACCCGGGCGGATCGGATCCGCTCGGATCACTTCCGGTCGTGGGCTCGATCTGGGATTCACTGACGGGCGGCCTTCCGACTGGCAGCGCTCCGGGCACCGGGTCGAACCCGGGCGGATCCAGCCCGCTTGGCTCGATCCCTGTGGTCGGCCCGATCCTGGACGGACTCACCGGTTCCCTTCCAGGCGGCACCGGCTTGGGGTCAGCCCCCGGCGGCGGTGATTCCGGTGTGGTGCCTGGTGGTCTGAACGGCACACCCTCCGGTGTGACGTTCCCGATCCCGGGAGTGGGCACGGTTCGCGCTGGCACGACACCAAACGGTGGCGTCTCCGTGGGGAAGAACCTCGACGTGGCCGGGGTGAAGGACCTCTGGGATCTCTCTGCAGGACCCGCCGGTGTCTCCACCGCGGACCGCATCGGAACAGACGGCACCAACGTCTACGTGAACGGTGCCATCCCGACCGACGGGACCAGCCCTTCCGCGGAGGTCACCCTCCCCGGACTCGGCAACCTCGGCGGAACCGTCCCCGGCACCGGGTCCAACCCCGGCGGAACGGTCCCGCTCGGGTCGATCCCCGTCGTCGGACCCGTCCTCGACAGACTGACCGGATCGCTACCCGGGGTAACCCTTCCGGGATCCAGTTCCAGTCCTGGCGGATCCAACCCCGGCGGAACGGGCGTCCTCGGTTCTATTCCCGTGGTCGGACCCGTCCTGAGCGGTCTCGCCGCGTCGCTTCCCGGTTCCGGAACTGCTCCGGGCAGCGGTGACTCGGGTGTGGTGCCTGGTGGTTTGAACGGCACACCATCGGGTGTGACGCTCCCGATCCCGGGCGTGGGCAGCGTTCGCGCCAGCACGACACCGAATGGCGGCGTCTCGGTCGGGAAGAACCTCGACATCGCGGGAGTGAAGGACCTGTGGGATCTCTCCGCAGGACCGGCAGGTGTCTCCACCGCGGACCGCATCGGAACAGACGGCACCAACGTCTACGTCAACGGTGCCATCCCGACCGACGGGACCAACCCCTCCGCGGAGATCACCCTCCCCGGACTGGGCAACCTCAGCGGCTCGCTGCCCGGCGGAACCCTCCCCGGCGGAACGAACCCCGGCGGATCGGACATCCTCGGTTCAATCCCGGTGGTCGGCCCAATCCTGGACGGACTCACGGGCTCACTCCCCGGTGGGACGACTCCGGGTGGCGGCTCCAACCCGGGATCCGGGTCCAACCCTGGAGAGTCGGACCTGCTCGGATCGATCCCCGTCGTGGGACCCGTCCTGCATGAACTGACCGGCTCGCTACCCGGTGGTTCGCTGCCTGGCTCGGGATCGACTCCGGGCAGCGGTGATTCCGGTGTGGTGCCTGGTGGTCTGAACGGCACACCCTCCGGTGTGACGCTCCCGATCCCGGGCGTCGGCACGGTTCGCGCCGGCACGACACCGAATGGTGGCGTCTCGGTCGGGAAGAACCTCGACATCGCGGGAGTGAAGGACCTGTGGGATCTCTCCGCAGGACCCGCGGGGGTCTCCACCGCGGACCGCATCGGAACAGACGGCACCAACGTCTACGTGAACGGTGCCATCCCGACCGACGGGACCAGCCCCTCCGCGGAGGTCACCCTCCCCGGGCTGGGTAACCTCAGCGGAGCCATCCCCGGCACCGGGTCCAACCCCGGAGGCACGAACCCTGGGGGCTCCGACCTCCTCGGTTCAATCCCTGTCGTCGGCCCAATCCTGGACGGGCTCACCGGATCGCTCCCCGGCGGGACGATTCCGGGCGGGGGCTCCAACCCTGGCGGATCGAACCTGCTCGGATCGATCCCGGTAGTCGGACCCGTCCTGGACGGACTGACCGGATCGCTTCCCGGGGCAACCCTTCCGGGATCCGGGTCCAACCCCGGGTCAGGGTCGAACCCCGGCGGAACGAACCCCACCGGTTCGGACCTCCTCGGATCGATCCCGGTAGTCGGACCCGTCCTGGATGGCCTCACGGGATCGCTCCCCGGCGGGACGACTCCGGGCGGCTCCAACCCCGGCGGAACCAACCCCACCGGATCGAACCTGCTCGGATCGATCCCCGTCGTCGGGCCAGTCCTCGACGGACTGACCGGATCGCTCCCTGGCGGGACGACTCCCGGCGGTTCCAACCCCGGTTCGGGCTCGAACCCCGGCGGAATGGACCTGCTCGGATCGATCCCGGTCGTGGGCTCGATTTGGGACTCGCTGACGGGTCGGCTTCCGAATGGTGGCAACCCCGGCAGTGGATCGAACCCTGGAGGCACAAGTCCGCTGGGCGCAATCCCCGTCGTCGGCCCGATCCTGGATGAGCTCACCGGTACCGTCCCCGGCAGCGGGACGAACCCGGGAACCGGATCCAACCCCGGCGGAACGGACCCGCTCGGATCGCTTCCGGTGGTCGGCCCAATCCTGGACGGACTGACCGGATCGCTTCCTAGCAGCACGGTTCCCGGATCCGGATCCAACCCCGGTTCCGGGAGCAATCCTGGCGGAACGACCCCCGGAGGCACCGACCTGCCCGGGTCGATCCCGGTGGTCGGCCCTATCCTGGACGCACTCACCGGGTCCCTGCCCGGCGGCAGCATCCCCGGTTCCGGATCCAACCCCGGATCCGGGTCGAACCCTGGAGGCTCAAACCTCCTCAGTTCGGTCCCTGTCGTCGGACCGCTTCTCGATTCCGTTGCGGGCAACCTGCCCGCCGGCGGCACGTCCGGCAGCGGATCGCGCTCGGCGGGTTCCGGAGCCTTGGGTTCACTTCCCGTGGTGAGAACCATCGTGCACAGCCTGACGGGCAGCCTGCCCTCGGGCTCCACGGGAACGGGAGGCAACCAGGGAAGCGGCTCCAGCACGCCGGGTTCGGGCACGGCCGGTTCGAGTTCCGGTCAGGCCGGCTCGATCCCGCTGGTCGGCAGCCTTCCGGTTGTCGGGCCGATCCTGGATGCCGCGGCAGGTGCCCTCGCCGGGGCATCCGCTCCGGTAACAGGCACTGGCACCACGGGCGGCACAACCGGCACCGGCACCACTTCGGGAACCGGCACGGGCGGCACCTCCGGTGACAGCACCGGAATCGCCGCCCTGCCGATCGTCGGGAGCACTTTCGCATCCGTCGTCGACCCCGTGGCCCACGCCGCGGATGACGCGAGCGGCATGGTGCTCGGTGCGAACGGCGCCGATCCTGTTTCGGGTGTGGTCGGAAGCGTGGTCAGCGTTCCGGTCGCAATGGCCGACGCGCTGCTCGGCTCCGTGACCGGTAGCTCGTCGTCCGCCGGAAACGGCGGCACGACGGGTGGCACGACCGGCACCACGGGAAGCACCGGCGGCACCGCAACCACAGCCGTGGCCGCCTCGGCGGGCTCCGCAGCACCGGCATCCGCGCTCTCGGCGGGTTCGAGGGTCGGAGCCGACGCCAGCGGTTCGGGCGTCGGGCCGTCCGTGAACACCGGCGGTGAACCGGTGGAGAACGGCAACTGGGGTGCTGTGGGCATGGCGGCGCTCGCCCTGCTGGCGGCCCTGGGTGCCGCATTCGGCCTGCGTCGCAAGCCGCGTGTCGAAGGGTCAGAGACGCGTTGATCCGTTCACGAAGGATGATGGTGGCCGTGGCGCTGGTCGCGGCCGCCATCATCCTCGTCGCCGGGGCGGTCGGAGTCGTCGCGACTCGGGCCGTCCCCGCGAGCGGGCCCGTCGACCTCAAGGGGAACGTCGTGCAGCTGGATCCGGGCGACACACCAGCACCTCAAGTCCTGCAACGGATGCACGCCGTCACCAACACGGGATCGCGTTTCGTCGTCCCCTCCGTCGGCCTCGATGTCCCACTCGGCTCCCTCGACGTCGTCGACGGCGAGATCACGCCACCCGGCTTCACCTCCGCGTACCGCGTCGACAACCTCGGCGTGCCGCTCTCCCGCCCCGGCACGGGATCCGTCTTCGTCGTCATGCACTCGCTCCGCAACGGGGGCGTCGGCCCGGGCAACTACCTGATCGACGTGGATGCCGGAACATCGCGGGTGCGTCCGGGCGCGGTCATCCGCGTGGGAGGTCTCACCTACACCGTCACCGGATCGAAAGCGCTCAAAAAGAGCACAGTGCCGGCCGACTCATCACTCTGGGCAAACACTCCCCGACGCCTCGTCGTGTTCACCTGTCTGCAGGTGCCGGCGCAGACCGAGTCAGTCGACAACCTGGTCGTGTTCGCGAAGCTGGACGCCCATGCGAAGAGGTAGGTCGGAGAAGGAGCGCGGACGAAGCAGGTACACGAGCAATAAGGCGAACCGGAATCACTACGGAAACGAAGCGTTGCTTCGTTTCCGGCGAGGGGGGAGTTGTCCCTATCGCCCCTCCACACGCCGCTTCGCGGCGCGCGGAGCCTCCGGCGATGGGGGCCCACCCCCAAGTGCGGCTTCGCGTCCTCCCCTCACGTGCAAATTGAGAGAGACCCCGGTTTCCCGGGGTCTCTCTCAATTTGTGCGCGAGGGGGGAGTTGAACCCCCACGCCCTCACGGGCACACGGACCTGAACCGTGCGCGTCTGCCTATTCCGCCACTCGCGCTGATCCGTCGACACTTGCGTGCCAACCCAGCGAGATTAGCATGCACCGTCGACCGATGCCATTTGACCGCTCGAGCCCAGCACTCGAGAATCCGGGCCGAGATTGTCGTGATGGCTCGATCAAAAGGCATCCCGGGACGGGCATTTCCCATCCGACGCGAAATCGGGGACGCGAGGTGCCGCTTTGAGCAGAAATAGCGACAACGAGGGTCCACTATTTCCCGTTACCGCCACCACACCGCTCCCACTGCCAGCGCCGAACCCCTCCACACGCCGCGCGCCCCAGCCCCGGCCCACACGCGGCCATGCCCGGGGCCCTTCACACGGTCTGCGGCTAACATGCACATAGTCGTCGGGCAGATCGGGAGACCTGTGGGCATTCTGGACAGTTTCGAGAAGGGCCTCGAACGCGCCGTCAATGGTGCGTTCGCGAAGACCTTCCGGTCCGGCGTGCAGCCTGTCGAGCTCACCAGCGCTCTTCGTCGTGAGCTCGATACGAAGGCGGCCGTGGTCACGCGTGACCGCATCCTCGCCCCTAACGACTTCACACTGAGCCTCGCCCCCGGCGATTACAAGCGCATGAGGGCCATGGGTCCCGCGCTCACCGACGAGCTCACCGACTTCGTGCAGCAGCACGCCCGCAAGCAGCACTATCAGTTCGCCGGCGGCATCTCGATCACGATGCAGCCCGACGAGTCGCTCTCCACGGGCATCCTGCACGTCGAGTCGCAGAACGTGAAGGGCGACGTCGCCTGGGTGCCGGTGCTCGACATCGCCGGCAAGCGCTACCCGCTCACGAAGGGCCGCACCGTGGTGGGACGGGGTCGTGAGGCCGACATCACGGTGGATGACAGCGGCACTTCCCGCAAGCACATCGAAATCGCCTGGGACGGCTCGCACGCGCAGGTGCGCGACCTGGGATCCACGAACGGATCCCAGTTGAACGGCCAGCCGGTCAAGAAGGCCGTTCTCGAGCCCGACTCGGTCATCACCATCGGACGCACCCGCATCGTGTTCCGCGTGCTGCCGCAGGCATCCGCCCGCCGCCCCTCCGCTCCCGAACCAGACGACATCACCCGCCGGCACGACATCGACGGGTTCTGGCAGCGATGACCGTCAGCACGCTCACGCTGCTGGTGCTGCGCATCGGATTCCTCCTGCTGCTGTGGCTCTTCGTGTTCGCCATCGTCTACGCCCTCCGCAGCGACCTCTTCGGGCAACGGGTGCGCAAACTGCAGACGGATGCTCAGCCCACCCCGTTCGCGAACGTCGCCTCCGCGCCCCCCGCCGCGGCATCCGCCCCGACGCCTGCATCAGGCATGGCCGCAGGCTCGATCGCCACTCCCGATCATCCGCTCGCCGGCCTCGCCCGCCCAACGACCGGGCCGGTCGAGCAGCAGAGCCCGACCGGGCGTGGCTTCCGCGACGAACCGACCGGGGCCTTCACGGGTCGCACCAGCTTTCCGAACCGTCCCATGGCCACCGTGCTCACCGCCAACAAGCTCGTCATCACGTCCGGTCCACGCCGCGGCACTGAGGTGCCGCTCGGCAACGAGCCGATCACCATCGGCCGCTCCGGCGAGTCGGGGCTGGTCATCCGCGACGACTACACGTCCACCCATCACGCCCGGCTGATGCTGTGGAACAACGAGTGGATGATCCAAGACCTCGACTCCACCAATGGCACGTTCCTCGACGGTCAGCGAGTGACCGTTCCCACGCAGGTTCCCCTCGACGCTCCCATCAAGATCGGCACGACCACGTTCGAGCTGCGGCGGTAGCGGGTGGTGACCTCGATCAGGGCCGCTGCGGCGTCGCATGTGGGCAAGGTGCGCTCGAACAACCAGGACTCCGGCTATGCCGGAGCCTCGCTTTTCCTGGTGGCGGATGGCATGGGCGGTCACGCGGGCGGCGATGTGGCATCGGCGATCGCGACCAACCGCATCAAGGAGATCGACCACGACTACCCCACCGCCGAGGATGCCCAGGTGGCGCTGCAGTCCGCGCTGCTGGCGGCGAACGGGCTGCTCGCCGAGACGGTGTTCGAGCATCCGGAGCTCACCGGGATGGGCACGACCGTCAGCGCGCTCATCCGCGTGGACGGCAAGGTCGCCCTCGCCCACATCGGCGACTCCCGCATCTACCTCTTGCGCGACGGCGAGCTGAAGCAGGTCACCACCGACCACACATTCGTGCAGAGACTCGTCGACACGGGCCGCATCACCGAGGAGGAGGCGCTCACACACCCCCGCCGGTCCGTGCTGATGCGTGTGCTCGGCGACGTCGATTCCTCTCCCGAGATCGACACCTGGGCGCTCGACACCATGCCAGGCGACCGCTGGCTGATCTGCTCCGACGGCCTGAGCGGAGTGGTCAAGCAGGAGGCCATCCAGAGCGTGCTCGCGCACGTCGACTCCCCGAAGGCGGCCGCCGATCGCTTGGTACGGGCGAGCCTGGATGCCGGTGCTCCCGACAACGTCACCGTCGTCGTCATCGACATCGACCGCGCGATCGACGGCGTGCGCGAACCGGTCACGGTGGGATCGGCATCCGCCCCCGTGCAGTTCGAGCATGAGGCGACGACGCACACGCGTGCGCTGCGCCTTCCCGCGCTACGCCTGCATCCGGCCCGGCCCGCCACCGGTCCGACGCACTTCGAACCGCAGACCGACGATTACCTCGACGAGCTCATCGAAGAGGATCAGCGCAGGGTGCGCCGCCGCCGGCTCACCTGGCTGCTCAGCGCGATACTGCTCGTCGTCGCCATCGTGCTCGCCGGCATCCTCGGCTACGAGTGGACGCAGTCCCGCTACTTCGTGGGCGAGTCGCAGGGCAAGGTCGCCATCTTCCAGGGCGTGCAGCAGAACCTCGGGCCGATCGCGCTCTCGCACGTGCACACCAAGACCGACATCCTGGTCGGCAGCCTGAGCGCCTACGAGAAGCAGCAGGTCGAGGACACCATCAACGCGTCGTCGCTGCACGACGCCGAACGCATTGTGAGACAGCTTTCCGATGACAGCTCCGGCTAGCGCGACGGCCTCGACCGCACGCTCCGGTGCCACGACCGCACCGGTGCGGCGCATCCGCCTGCCCAAGAAGCTGCGCAACGTCGAGCTCGCCCTTCTGATCTTCGCGTGCGCGATCAACGCGGTCGCGATCGCGCTCGTCGAGCTCGGCGCGCTAGGGCACCTCGACTTCACGCTTCTCTACCTCGGCGCAGGGCTGTCGGCGCTCGTGGTGGCGATGCACGTGGTCATGCGCTACCTGGCACAGGATGCCGACCCCTTCCTCCTTCCTATCTCCACCCTTCTCAACGGGGTCGGGATCGCCGAGATCTACCGCATCGACATCGCCAGGGGCGACTCCGGCTGGGAGTCGGCAGCCGTGCGTCAGATCGTGTGGACCGCGATCGCCGTGATCTGCGCCATCGGCGTCGTGATGCTCATCCGCAACCACCGGGTGCTGCAGCGCTACACCTATGTGTTCGGGTTCGGGGCGCTGGTGCTGCTCATTCTGCCGATGCTGCCGCTGATCGGACGCCAGGTGAACGGCGCCCGGGTGTGGATCGGCATCGGGCCGTTCAGCTTCCAGCCGGGCGAGATAGCGAAGATCGCGCTGGCGATCTTCTTCGCCGGATATCTCGTCCAAGCGCGCGACTCCCTGTCGATGGTCGGCAAGAAGGTGCTCGGGGTGCGGTTCCCGCGGCTGCGCGACCTCGGCCCCATCCTCGTGCTCTGGGCCGTGTCGATGGCCGTGATCGTCTTTCAGCACGACCTCGGCACGGGCCTGCTCTATTTCGGCCTCTTCCTCGTGATGATCTACGTCGCCACGGCGAGGGTGGGCTGGGTCGTCATCGGCCTCGTGCTTTTCGTAGGCGGCGCGTTCATCGCCAGTCGCATCCTCGACTACGTGCAGGGTCGGTTCCAGAACTGGCTCGAGCCGTTCAACGACCACGTCTACAACGCCACCGGCGGCAGCTACCAGTTGGTGCAGGGCATCTTCGGCCTCGCGCACGGCGGCCTGCTGGGTACGGGACTCGGGCAGGGACGACCCAACATCACCCCGCTCGCCGAGAGCGACTACATCATCGCGAGCCTGGGCGAAGAACTCGGCCTCATCGGCATCTTCGCCATCCTCTGCCTCTACCTGCTCTTCGTGTCCCGCGGCTTCCGCGTAGGCTTCGCCAGTCAGGACGACTTCGGCAAGCTCCTCGCCGTCGGCCTCGCCTTCACCATGGCGCTGCAGGTGTTCATCGTGATCGGCGGCATCACCCGGGTCATCCCGCTCACCGGTCTCACCACGCCGTTCCTCGCCGCGGGCGGATCGTCCCTGGTCGCCAACTGGATCATCGTCGCCCTCCTGCTACGCCTCTCCGACACCGTCCGCAACCAACCAAGGCTGGTGGTGTAACCGGTGAACAAGGAGATCAAGCGCGTCAGCATCGTGGTGCTGTGCATGTTCCTGGCGTTGTTCGTGTCGACATCCGTCATCCAGGTCGGCGTGGCCGACAGCCTCAACGCGGATGCCCGCAACACCCGAACCCTCGACGACAGTTACAACGTACAGCGTGGCTCGATCCTCGTGAACGGCCAGCCGGTGGCGCAATCGGTGCCGAGCAACGATTCCTACAACTACCAGCGCCAGTACCCGCAGGGACCGCTGTATTCCTCGGTCACCGGATTCTTCCCGATCAGCGGCGCGCCGACCGGCGTCGAGGGCGCGATGAACAGCGAGCTGAGCGGGACGTCGAACGACGCCTTCTTCGACCAGCTGCAGAACCTGGTGACGGGCAAGCATCCGCAGGGCAACTCCGTGGAGCTCACGATCGACCCGGTCGCGCAGAAGGCCGCCTACGACGCCCTCGGCTCGCAACAGGGCGCGGTCGTGCTGCTGCAGCCGAAGACCGGGCGCATCCTCGCCATGGTCTCCAAGCCCGACTTCGACCCGAACACGCTTGCGGTGCACAACGTCAAGCAGGTGGATGCCCTGTACCAGCAGCTCCTCGACGCCCCCGGCGAGCCGTTGATCAACAAGTCGATCAACGAGCTGAACCCCCCGGGGTCGACGTTCAAACCGGTCGTGCTGTCGGCCGCGCTGGAGAGCGGCGACTACACGCTCGACTCACAGATGCCCAACCTGTCGAGTCTCACGTTGCCGGGCACGAACACGAAGATCTACAACGACACGTTCAGCACGTGCGGCCCCGGCGACACGGTCTCGCTCGAGACCGCGCTCATCCTCTCCTGCAACATCCCCTATGCGGAGCTGGCGATGAAGCTGGGATCGGATGCCATCAAGGCGCAGGCCGAGAAGTACGGCTTCAATCAGAGCTTCATGGTGCCCATGCGCACCTCGGCCAGCGAGTACCCCGGCTACGGCAGCCTGGCCGACACCGCGATGAGCGGATTCGGGCAGAAGGACGATAAGGCGACGGCGCTGCAGATGGCGATGAATACGGCCGCGATCTCCACCGGCGGCGTGGTGATGAAGCCCAGCCTCATCGAGTCGGTTCTGACCCCCGACCTACAGGCCCGGGAGTCGTTCAAGCCGACTCAGTTCGGCCGGGCGACGAGCAAGAACACGGCCGACGCCATCGCCCAGACCATGGTCAAGGACGTCTCAGAGGGCGTCGCGAGCAATGCAAGAATAGACGGGGTCAAGGTCGGCGGTAAGACCGGTACCGCACAGAACGGCTCTAAAGACCCTTACACCCTGTGGTTCACCGGGTTTGCGCCGGCGAACGATCCTCAGTTCGCGGTGGCGGTCGTGGTCGACAATGGTGGCGGACTAGGTCAGAGCGGTGACGGAAATTCCGTCGCCGCTCCGATCGCGAAGAAGGTACTTGAGGCGGTGCTTGGCAAATGAGACCCACGGCAGGGCTCACGTTCGGCGGACGATACGAACTCCAGTCGCGGATCGCAGTCGGCGGCATGGGCGAGGTCTGGCAGGCCACCGACCTCGTCATCGGCCGTCAGGTCGCCATCAAGATCCTCAAGGATGAGTACCTCGGCGATCCGACCTTCCTCGAGCGCTTCCGCTCTGAGGCAAGGCACGCGGCACTCGTCAACCACGAAGGCATCGCCAACGTCTTCGACTACGGCGAGGAAGACGGCAGCGCCTACCTCGTGATGGAACTCGTGCCGGGCGAGGCGCTGTCGAGCATCCTGGAGCGCGAGCACACGCTCTCCACCGACAAGGTGCTCGACATCGTGGCGCAGACGGCCGCGGCGCTGCACGCCGCACACGCGGCCGGCCTGGTGCACCGCGACATCAAGCCGGGCAACCTTCTCATCACGCCGGATGGCCGGGTCAAGATCACCGACTTCGGCATCGCCCGCATCGCCGACCAGGTTCCGCTCACCGCGACCGGCCAGGTGATGGGCACGGTGCAGTACCTGTCGCCGGAGCAGGCATCCGGGCATCCCGCGTCGCCGACCACCGACATCTACTCGCTCGGCATCGTCGCCTACGAGTGCCTGGCCGGCCGCCGCCCGTTCACGGGCGAGTCGCAGGTGGCGATCGCGATGGCGCAGATCAACGAGCAGCCCCCGCCGCTGCCTGTCACGGTCAGCGAGCCGGTGCGCAACCTGGTCTACGCGTGCATCGCGAAGAACCCGGCCGAGCGGCCCTCGTCGGCGGCCCACCTCGCGCGCGCGGCGACCGCACTGCGCCGCGGCGACATCCAGGCGGCCGCGGCAGCCGTGCCGGCCGTGCTCGGCGACGAGACCGACACGACGCGGTTCAACACGCTTCTCCTCCCTGGCGGCGCTGCTGCCGCCGCGGCTGGCGACACGCAGGCGACGACATTGCTCTCGGCAACCGAGACCGCCGAGGAACCCGCGGAGACCAAGAAGAAGCGCAGCCCGTGGACCTGGCCGCTGATCGCGCTCATCGCGCTACTGGCGATCATCCTGATCGCGACCCTCATCGCGCTGCTCACCCAGAACCACGGCAACCCGGCTCCGTCGACATCGCCCCCGGCGTCCACCCCGTCCGTAGTGCACACAACACCCAAGACGACGCCGACGAAGGCGCAAGCGACGACCGGCACCATCAACCGAGGCGACTACCTGGGTAAGACGTACGATCAGGCCGTGGCAGCGTTGAACGCAGCCGGCTTCCAGAAAATCACGCGGAACGTGGGGACCGCCGCTCCGTCCGCTGACAAAGTGAACACGGTTTACGACATCAATCCCACCGGAACCGTACCGTTCTCCAGCACGATCACTCTCACCATCTACGACAATGTCACGCCGCCTTCCGCTCCCACCGACACGGTCACGCTTGTCGGCGGGAAAGCCACCGTCGGTCAGCCTGCAACGTTCAACTTCGGCTCAGCGCAGTGCCCGGCGGGACAGAGCCTCACCGGACGCCAGCTCTACGTCGACGGCGCCGGGGTCGGACCGACCACGAGCAGCCAGCAGCAGTACACGTTCGGCGACACGAAGCCGCACAACGTCACCTACACGATCTTCTGCGGGCAGTCGGTCGAGTCGGCCCAGTCGCCGCCCCTGCAGGTCACCGCATCCAGCGGCAGCACGCCGACTCCGTAGAGGTCTGGGCGTTCACCCACCGCTCGACGCGGTGTACCGAACACTCAACTTGGCCCCGTTACACTGTTCGCAGTGTTGCCTGACGTCGAATCCACCGCCACGGACGAACCCCGCATGATCGCGGGGCGATACCGTGTGGGCGAGCTCATCGGGCGCGGCGGCATGGCCGACGTGCACAAGGGTGTCGACATCCGTTTGGGGCGAACGGTAGCGGTCAAGTTGCTGAAGCCCTCACTGGCGACCGACCCTGCTTTCCGCACCCGTTTCCGGCAGGAGGCGCAGGCTGCGGCGCGCATGGCGCACCCCACGATCGTCCGCGTGTTCGACGCGGGCGAAGAGACTGTGCGCGACGCCATGGGCAACGAGGTGCAGGCCCCCTTCATCGTGATGGAGTACGTGGACGGCGTGCTGCTGCGCGACATCCTGCGCAACGGCCCGCTCGACCCGGCGGAGGCGGCGCGGATCGCATCCGGGCTCCTGACCGCGCTCGAGTACTCGCACCGCGCGGGCGTCGTGCACCGCGATATCAAGCCCGGCAACATCATGGTCACCCGCGCCGGCCAGGTGAAGGTGATGGACTTCGGCATCGCCAGGGCCATCAGCGACTCGTCGGCCACGGTCGCTCAGACCACCGCCATCCTCGGCACAGCCAGCTACTTCTCGCCCGAGCAGGCGAAGGGCGAGACAGTGGACGCCCGCACCGACCTGTATTCCACGGGCGTCGTGCTCTTCGAGATGCTCGCCGGCCGCCCGCCGTTCCGCGGCGATACCGCCGTGGCGGTCGCGTACCAGCACGTGAGCGAGCAGCCGGTCAAGCCGAGCAGCATCAACCCCAAGGTCTCGCCCGCCTACGACATGGTCGTCATGCGTGCGCTGGCGAAAGACCGCTTCCAGCGCTACCAGAGCGCTGCCGAGTTCCGCGACGATCTCGAGCTCGCGGCATCCGGCAAGGTACCGGTGCACAAGAAGCGCGGCGACGCCTTCGACGCCGCGCTCTTCGGCGAATCGGTGACGAGTCCCACCCCGACCGAGGCGGCGCTGCGCCAGCTCGCCGACGACGACCAGGTGGTGCGCACGCAGAACCGGCCGCCCGTGCTGTGGATCTGGGCCGGCGTGCTCAGCGTCGCGGTCATCATCGCCGCGCTGCTGCTGTGGGTCTTCAACCAGACGCCCACTCAGCACCTCGCCGACAACGCCGCGAAGGTTCCCCTCGTGGCCGGCATGACGGTCAAAGACGCGACGGATGCCCTCCACAAGGTAAAACTCGACCCCACCTTCACCGACGAGTCGAGTACATCGGTACCGAAGGGCAAGGTCATCGGCACCAACCCCGGTTCCGGCGTCATCGCCAGCAAGGGCGACAGCGTGACGGTCTACGTCTCCAGTGGAGCAAAGCCGGTGCAGGTGCCGACGGATGTCGCAGGCAAGTCGATCTCTGACGCCCAGAAGGAGCTCCAAGACCTCGGCTTCAAGACGGGCCAGATCACTCAGCAAGACTCTGCCACTGTGGCGGCCAACGTGGTCATCAGCACGGATCCGGCGGTCGGTTCCACCGCTCACGAGGGCGACACGATCAACTTCGTCGTCTCGAACGGGCAGGTCAACCTTCCCGACCTCACGGGAAAGAGCGTTCAGCAGGCAACGGCCATTCTGCAGGATCCCAGCCTCGGACTGGTCCCCGACGCCGAGGCCGATCCTTCGTGCAAGACGCAGACCGGCGCTCCCGTGAACCATCAGGACCAGGCCCCCGGCCCGGTACCCCAGGGCTCGACGATCAAGTTCACTTACTGCACTGGGTAGCTTTGCGCGCCTGCGGCGCGCCGCAGTCGGCGGGCCGTGTGGTTGCGTGCGGCGGCGGCGGGGAGCCGCCGCCTCGCAGAGCGTCTTACGTCGGCCGCTTGGTCGCCTTGTCCCAATCGCGTTGTGTCGGACAAGATCGGGCTGCATGGCGGGCGCGCCTCAGAGAAGCAGCGCCCGCGAGACTAGGTGCACGCGATGAGGCCAGGTGCATGGGCACCGGTCGCGGCGCATGCACCTAGTAGCTCGTCGCATCTAAACGCATGGGTATAGGTGGCGGAGTTTCACGCGGGCGTCGGCTGTTGTGAACTGCCAGTCGACTTGCCGCTGGTTTTCGTTGGTGGCGTGTTGCCAGGCGGCGAGCT